>JBDHTL010000147.1:0-8847 GCA_039808645.1 Rhodoblastus sp.
GGCGCCGGCGCGGCCGGGAGCGCCCGGCGCGCCGGGCTGGCCGCCGAGATCGACGCGCAGCACGCCGGAAATCTTGCCGTGCACGCGCAGGCGCACCTTGCCGGCGTCGCGCCCCGCGCCTTGCGAGGGCGGCTTTTCGCCAGGGGAAAAGGCGCGGATCTCGCCATTCTCGATGACGAGCGTCTCCGCCTCGATGTCGAGATCGGCGCCGTGCGTGAGCAGGGCGGAATCGCGCAGGGTCAATCTGGAAGTCGCGATGCGCGCGGGCTTGTCGGCGTCGAACAGCAGCGTGGCGCCGTCGACGACGAGCGCCGGGCGCTGGCGCAATTCATCGATGCGCATCATTTCGTCGCGCTCGGCCAGGGGCGCTTGCAGGGCGGGCGGTATCTTCGTCGCGCTCTGCGGCCAGTTGGAGCGATCGACGCGTTCGACGGCGCCGGTCGGCGCGGGAAGAAAGCCGGGCTTGCCGGTCATGCGCGCCAGAAAACGGGCGGCGAAGGGCGGATAGCGATAATAGGCCGCCGAGCCGAACAGCAGCGCCACGCCCGCGATCACGACCACGAGCGCGGTCGTGGTCTCGGCAAAGCGGCGGGAGCGCGCCGCCGCCTGCTGCTGTTCGGAAAAAGTCACCTGATCGACCGTCGTGCTTTCTGCGCATGTCCGCGCTGCGGGATCGCGCCATACATTGCAGGACGCTCCATGACCAGTAAATTCGAGCGAAATTGCGCCGGGAGCGCCCGCTCATGACCGTTCTGTCCATCCTCGACCTGTCTTTCGTGACCGAGGCGACGCCGCCCTCGGCCTCGCTCGCCAATTCCGTCGATCTCGCCGTCCTCGCCGACCGGCTGGGCTACCTGCGCTATTGGGTCGCAGAGCATCACAGTCTCGCCTCGGTCGCCTCCAGCGCGCCGGAAGTCATCATCGCGCGCATCGCCGCAGCCACCCGGCGCATCCGGGTCGGGGCGGGCGGCGTCATGTTGCCGAACCATGCGCCGCTGATGGTGGCGGAACGCTTCCGCACGCTCGAGGCGTTCTTTCCCGGCCGCATCGACCTCGGCCTCGGGCGGGCGCCCGGGACGGACCAGACGACGGCCTATGCGCTGCGTCGCCACAATGCGCAGGGCCAGGACCCCGAGCAGGACTTCCTCGAGCGGCTGCAGGAGCTGATGTTGTGGGACACGGGCGACTTTCCGCCGACCCATCCGTTCAAGCGCATCGCCGTCATGCCGAACGACGTGCGGCTGCCGCCGATCTTTCTTCTGGGCTCCAGCGACTACAGCGCCGAATTGTCGGCGCAGATCGGCATGGGTTACGCCTTCGCCCATCATTTCGCGGGCTACGACGCAGCCGCCGCTATGGGCGCCTATCGCGCGCGTTTCCAGCCCTCGGCCTGGCGTGCCGCCCCCCACGCCATTCTCGCGGTGGCGGTCGTGGCGGCGGAGACGGAGGCCGAGGCCGAGCGGCAGGCCGCGAGCGCCGATCTCAACTGGCTGCGCCGTACGCGCGGCGAATATCGTCCGCTGCCGAGCCCCGAAGAGGCCGCCGCCGCGCCGATGTCGGAGCGGGAGCGCGAGCACGTGCGCAAGCATCGCCGGCAATTGTTCGTCGGCCCGCCGGACGGGGTGAAGGCGCGGCTCGACGAGCTCGCGGCGGCGACGCAGGCCGATGAAATCATGATAACCTCGCCCATATACGACCATGAGGCGCGCAAGCGCTCGTACGAACTCATGGCGAACGCCTATGCGCTCGCGGAAGCGCGCAGCGCGGCAGGATAGAGAGGAAACGACGGATGAGGCCGCAGACGATCGAGAAATGGCACGAACTCGTCGAGACGCGCGATCCGCGCGGGCTCGCAGAAATTCTGACCGACGACGTCGTGTTCGAATCGCCCGTCGTGCATACGCCGCAGGTCGGCAAGGCGATCACGACGAAATATCTCGCGTCCGCGCTGGTCGTCCTCAACAACGCGCATTTCCACTATACCGGCGAATGGTTCGGGCCGTCGTCCGGCGTTCTGGAATTTGCGACGATCGTCAACGGCGTCAAGGTCAACGGCGTCGACATCATCACGTGGAACGCGGACAATCGCATCACGCATTTCAAGGTGATGGTGCGCCCGCTGAAGGCGGTGAACATGCTGCATCAGATGATGGCGGCGCAGCTCGCCGCTCCGGCCGGCTGAAGGCGGGACGCGCATGGCCGAACAGCGGCTCCCGACCATTCCTTTCGAATTGCAGCCGAGGCAGAAGAACCTCTCCTTCGATCTCGACCGCGCGCTGGCGGGCGTGGTCAGCGTGAAGGCGCTTGCGCCCGAGGATGCGTTCACGGCCAAGTCGCTTGGCACGGAGCGGCTGGGGCATGGCGTCGTCATCCGCCAGTCCGGCCTGGTGCTGACGGTCGGCTATCTCATCATCGAGGCGCAGGAGGTCTGGCTGCGCACGATCGACGGGCGCGTGATCGCCGGCCATGCGCTCGCCTACGACCAGGAGACGGGCTTCGGCCTCGTGCAGGCCATGTCCTCGCTCGATCTGCCCGTGCTGCCGTTCGGCGCGAGCCGCGAGGTGGCGTCCGGCGACAATCTGATCGTCGCCGCTTCGGGCGGTCGCGAGGCGACGCTTTCGGCCTATTGCGTCGGACGGCAGCCGTTCGCCGGCTATTGGGAATACTGGATCGCGGATGCGATCATGAGCGCGCCGGCCCACCCCTTCTGGGGCGGCGCGGCGGCGATCGACGAGCACGGGCGCCTCGCGGGCCTCGCGTCGCTTCAGGTGGAGACCGGCGACGGCAAGGCGAGCCAGAGCCTCAACATGATCATTCCGATCGACCTGCTGCCGCCCGTTCTCGACGATCTCGTGAAATACGGCCGGCCCAACAGGCCGCCGCGTCCCTGGCTCGGCGTCTACGCGACGGAGATCGGCGAGCGGATCGTGATCGCGGGCGTGGCCGACGACGGTCCCGCCGAGCAGGCCGGCGTGGAGATCGGCGACATTCTGGTCGCTGTCGCCGGCGAGAAGGCGTCGTCGCTCGGCGACGTCTGGCGGCGCGTTTGGGCGCAGGGCGCGGCGGGCGTCGAAATTCCGCTGCTGGTCGAGCGGGCCGACCGCATCATCGAACTGAAGGTGAAGTCCGTCGACCGGCTGCTGTTCACGCGCGCCCGCGTGATCCACTGATCCTCTGTCCCTGGATTCTCAGACCTTCGCGGGGCCGCGCCGCGCGAGACGCGCGGTGACGTAGAAGCAGGCGAGCACGGCCGCCGTTCCGAACAGGGCCGCCCCCGCGATCACGCCGGCATAGCCGCCCTCCGGCCCCCAGCGATGCGCGCCCCAGGTGACGAAGGGGATGGTGCCGAGAGTCGCGCGGCCCCAGTTGAAGACCGTCGCGAGAATCGGGAAGCCGAGATTGTTGAAGGCCGTGTTGGCGACGAACAGGCCGGCGAGCGCCAGCCACGCCGCCGAGCCGACCGCGCAGAAGAACAGCACCAGATCCCGCGTCGCGCCCTGCGCGCCGAACACCGCGGCGATTGACGGACCGGCGAGCCACAACAGGAACCACACGACCAGGACGTAGACCGCCGAAACGGCGAAACAATCGAACATGGCCCTGCGAATGCGGTCGTAGAGGCCTGCGCCGAAATTCTGGCCGATGATCGGGCCGATGGAGCCGGTGAGCGCGAACAGCACGCCGAAAGCGACAGGCGCGATGCGGTCGATGATGGCGAAGGCCGCGACCGTCTCTTCGCCGAAGCTCGCGAAAACCCGCATGGCGTATGCATTGCCGACGGGCGTCGCCAGATTGGTGAGGATGGCGGGCGCGGCTATGCCCATCATGGGGCCGAGATCGCGCACGACCCATCCGCGCTCGGGCCGGCCGACGATCCCATGCACATGGACGGCGCCCCAGGAGCCGACCAGCGTGAAGACGAGGCGCGACACGACGGTCGCCATCGCCGCGCCATAGACGCCGAAGCCGAACACGAAGATGAGCAGCGGATCGAGGCCGGCGGTGACGATGGCGCCGGTCAGCGTCACATACATGGCGCGGCGCGGATCGCCGACGGCGCGCACGAGGCCCTGCAGCGACATGCCGAGCGCCATCAGGATGTTCGAGGGCAGGGTGATCAGGAGATAGCGCGAGGCGATCTCGTGCGCCGCGCCGCGCGCGCCGACGAGGTCGAGAATATCGCCGCGAAAGAACAGCATGAGCGCGGAGACGAACAGGCTGACGACCGCCACATGCACGAGGCCGGACGCCGCGAAGCGTTGCGCCCGCGGACGCTTGCCCGCGCCGAGCGCGCGCGAGACGAGCGCCGAAATCGCGATCGCCATCGCGATGTTGACCGACATGGCGAAGAACAGGACCTGCGAGGCGAAGCCGACGGAGGCCGTGAGTACGGGGTCGCCGAGCCGCGAGACGTAGAGCAGGGAGAGAAAGTCGATGACGAAGATGGCGACGAGACCGATCGAGCCCGACGCCGTCATGGCCAGCACATGGCGCAGCGTCGAGCCCTGCGTAAAGACAGGGATCGGCCTTCGCGGCGGCGGCGCGATTTCGGCTTCCGTCAGGGAGGGGTCGTCGGCGTTGCTCAAGCGCCCTCATATGAGGCCTGAGCGCGGATTTGGGAAGCGAGGTCGATTGCGCCGCCGGAGTGCGAGTTCCCCTTCCCCTTGCGGGGAGGGGTTAGGGGTGGCGGTCGACCGGGCCAGAACTCACAAGGTTTGCCGCGCGGCCAGCCCCAACCCGCCCTCCCCGCAAGGGGGAGGGCGAGGCGCTGCAACCGTCGCAGCTCTTGTCCCGGATGCCCATGTGCATCGGCAGAGACGCCGCTACTCGTAACGCCCGACGATCGACACCGAACAGACGTTCTGATGCGGGAAGCCGCCGAGATTGTGGGTCATACCGAGCCGCGGCAACTCCTTGCGCTGGCGCGGGCCGGCCTTGCCCTGCAATTGCAGGTACATTTCGTAGATCATGCGCATGCCCGATGCGCCGATCGGATGGCCGAAGCACTTGAGGCCGCCGTCGATCTGGCAGGGGATCTTGCCGTCGTGATCGTAGAAGCCGTCCATCACGTCGTAGATGGCGCGCCCCTCCGGCGAAATGTGGATGTCCTCCATCGTGACGAGTTCGGTGACCGAGAAGCAGTCGTGCACCTCGATGAGATCGATTTCTTCACGCGGATTCTGGACGCCTGCCTCCTGATAGGCCTTCTTCGACGCGACGCGGGCGGTGGCGAAATAGGAGCCGTCCCACGAATTGTGCTGCGCCTCGACGCCGTTCGACACCGAGAGCTGCAGCGCCTTGACCGAGATGATGTCGGTCTTGCCGAGGCTCCTGGCGATCTCCGGCGTGGTCACGATGGCGCAGGCCGAACCGTCCGACACGCCGCAGCAGTCGAACAGGCCGAGCGGCTCGGCGACGATCGGGGCTTCGAGCACCTGTTCCATCGTCACCTTGTTCTGCAGATGCGCCTTCGGATTGCGCGAGCCGTTGTCGTGGCTCTTGACCGAAATATGCGCGATGGCGCGCTTCAGGTCTTCCTTCGAGACATTGTGCTTGGCGCGATAGGCCGCGGCGAGCTGCGCGAAATTGCCCGGCGCGGAGGCGTTCGCCCACCACATCGAGTTCAGCACGCCGCGCGAGCGCTGCGGCAGGCCGCCGTAGCCCGTATCCTTCAGCTTCTCGACGCCGAGCGCGAGCGCGATGTCGGCCGCGCCGGAGGCGACAGCATAGACCGCGCCGCGAAAAGCGTCGGTGCCGGAGGCGCAGAAATTCTCAACGCGCGTGACGGCGATCTGCGGCAGGCGCAGCGCGACGGCCAGCGGCGTGCCGGACTTGCCGACATGCTGGTCCTCGATCGCGGTGGAAAACCAGGCCGCCTCGATCTGGTTCTTCTCGATGCCGGCGTCCTTCAGCGCCTCTTCGAAAGCCTCGACCATGAGGTCGTCGGCCTCCTTGTCCCATCGCTCGCCGAATTTCGAGCAGCCCATGCCGAGGATGGCGACCTTGTCCTTGATGCCGCGGGCCATGTCAGCCTCCCTGCTTGGCGGCGTTCTCCGCCGGCGTCGCTTTCCAGAAATAGCGCGTGAAACCGCGCTGCCCATCGTAGTCCTTGATGCGGAAGACCATGTCCATCTTCCGGCCGACGTCGATGTCGTCGGGCGTGACATCGGTGAAGTCGATCATCACGCGCCCCCCCGCGTCGAACTGCACCATGCCGTAGCACGCCGGCGGATCGGCGGAATAGGTGAGATTGTCGGCCGTGTAGCTCATGATTCGGCCTTCCAGATCGCTGAAGGGTTGCGGTTCCTGCGAATGGAAGGCGTTGCAGTTGGGATTGACGCAGATGTTGCTCTTGGGGAATTGCAGCGTGCCGCAGACATTGCACTTGCCGCCGACGAAGCCGGTGAGCGTGCCGCGATTACGGTAGAGCGAGGACAGCGCGGTCGCCTTGTCGAGTTCGGAGCGCATGCCGCGCTCCAGTTCGATCGTGTCGTTGAAGGCCAGGAACTTCTGGTAGTTCGTCTCCTCGCGTTTTCGCGCGAGATAGCCTGAGACGCCACGGGCGGGCTTGACTGACGCGATCTTGTCGGTGGCGCGGAACAAGAGCGCGTCGCAGCCCTGTCCGAAGGCGACGACGAGAATGAGGTCTCCGGGCTTGGCGCTCTCCAGCGCATGCGCGAACATCACGAGCGCATGCGCCGCGCCCGTATCGCCGCAGACGAGCGCGAGATTGTCGCGCACGGCGGCGTCGGGAATGCCGGCCTTCCTGGCGATGGGGCCGGCGACCTTGGCCAGCGTGCAGGGCATGCAGAAATGCGCGACATCCGCGCCGGTCACGCCCGCCTTGGCGAACAGATCCTTCAGCGTCGCCGGCACGATCTTGTTGTAGCCCTCGTCGCGGATCCAGCGCTCTTCCCAGCTGTAATCGTAGGCGACGCCGTCGCCGCGGTAGTGGTCGACGAAATCGACGGTGCGGTTGGCGTGCGCGACGAGTTCGGCGATCACGTCGCCTTCGCCGACGAGCAGCGCGGCGGCGCCGTCGCCCGACGACAGTTCGAGCGGGCTCGCCGCCTTGGTGCGTCGCTTTTCGGCCGCGGTCACCAGGATCGGCCCCTTCGCCGCATTCAGCGCGTCGGCGAGCGCGGACAGGCCTGCGCGCTGGCTTGCCGAATGATCGTGGCCCGCGACGCTTTCGGCCAGGTTGAGCGCGCCGGCGACGATGCCGGCGTTGAGGCGGTCCGCAAACGGCAGGGTGGTGGAGGCCAGATGAACGGCGGAGAGCTGATCGCGCGAGAAATCGCCGAGGCAGTCGCGCGCGGCGGCCACCGCCATGGTGACGGAATCCTCGTCCCAATTGGCCATGGCGCGCTCGCCCTTGCTCTGCGACTTCAACGCGCCGTTGAACCATGCATTGGCCGCCACCATCGCCTTGCGTTGCAGGCGGCGCATCGGCACATAGGCGCCGTATCTCAGAATGCCCTTGGCCATGAGCGTTACACCGGATCCCAGTTGAAAATGTCGGCCGAACGGTCGAGCTTGAAGAAGCTGCCCTTCATCGCGGGCATGGCGTGATTGGCGATGGTCTGCGGCGTCCAGCCGTCGGTGCGCTGCACCGAGCGGATCGGGCGCGACTGGCTCATCAGGTAGATTTCGTTCATGCGCACCGCGAAAATCTGGCCGGTGACGTCCTTCGACAGATCGGAGGCGAGATAGGCGCAGAGCGGCGCGATCTTCTCCGGCCCCATCGCCTGAATCTTGGCGACCCGCGCCTTCTCGTCCTCCGTCTCGGTCGGGATCGTGCCGATGAGACGGCTCCAGGCGAAGGGCGACACGCAATTGGAGCGCACGTTGAAACGCTGCATGTCGAGCGCGATCGACTTGGAGAGGCCGACGATGCCGAGCTTGGCGGCGGCGTAATTCGCCTGGCCGAAATTGCCGACGAGGCCGGACGTCGAGGTGAAATGCACGAAGGAGCCGGAATTCTGCTCCTTGAAATGATTGGCCGCCGCGCGCGAGGTGTAGAACGAGCCCAGCAGATGCACCTTGATGACCGTCTCGAAGTCGACGATCGACATGCGGTGGAAGATGCGGTCGCGCAGAATGCCGGCGTTGTTGATGACGCAGTCGATGCGGCCGAACGAATCGATGGCCGTCCTGATGATGTTGGCCGCAGGCGCCGCGTCGGCGACGCTGTCGAAATTTGCGACCGCCGTGCCGCCGGCCTTGCGGATGATCTCGACGACTTCCTCGGCCGGATGCGCGTCGCCGCCGCCTTCGCCGTCGGCCGAACCGCCGAGATCGTTGACCACGACCTTGGCGCCCTGCGCGGCGCAGAGCAGCGCGATCTCGCGCCCGATGCCGCGCCCGGCGCCCGTGACGACCACGACCCTATCGGTAAGGCACTTGCCCTCGGACATGCCAGCTCCCTGCTGTTTCCTCGTTTTTCCGTTAGAGCGACATTGCACCCGCGCCCGTTTCGGGTCAATCGCGCGATTAAATCTGGTTCCGCATGGCAGAATTGCGAAGCCGCATGGCGAGCCAGACACGCGAAGGGACGCGGCTGCGCCGTTCACCTGCGGTACAGGTTGCGGCCTGCATAAGCGCCATGCTGCGACAGCATCGCAGTTGACTTTCGGCCGCCTTCGGCGAGCCTCGGATGGTCCGGGGCCGGTTTGGCGACCGGAGCCTCAGGGGAGTTTTTCATGCGCACTGCACTTCGCGCGCTTGTTCTCACCGCTGCGCTCGGCCTCGCGCCGGGCCTCGCCTTCGCGCAGGCGACGCAGCCGGCCACGCCGCCCAAGGCGCCGCCGCCGCCCGCGGCCGCCGCGCCGAAACCCGCGACGCCCG
>JBDHTL010000148.1:0-8836 GCA_039808645.1 Rhodoblastus sp.
CCGGCGGGGCGCAGGCCGCCGCCCAGGCGCGCGCCATCGGGGCGAGCGTGGCCGATCCGCCGCCCGTGCCCGCCGACGATTCCCTCTACAAGCCGCTCGCCTACATCCGGTCGCGCGAAATGCTCGCCATGTCGCTGCGGCCGGGCTCGACGCCGATGCGCATCGCGCTGCGCGTGGGCGCGGCGGCGCTGATTTCCGGCGCGCTCGGCGCGGCGATGGGGCTCGATCGCGCCTATTGGGCGATCGCGGCGTCCGTGCTCGTGCTCTATCAGGGCCTCGATCTCACGCGCGCCGTGCAGCGCGGCCTCGAACGCACGCTCGGCACGTTCGCAGGGCTCGGGCTCGCGGCGATCCTGCTGAGCGTGCGCCCGCAGGGCCTGGCGCTCGTCGCCGTCATCATGGTCCTGCAATTCGCGATCGAGATCGTCGTCGTCCGGAACTATGCGCTGGCGACGATCTTCATCACGCCGATCGCGCTCGTTCTCGCGGAGGCCGCGACGCCCGCCGGCGATATCGCCGAACTGCTGATCGACCGCGGCGTCGATACCGCCATCGGTTGCGCGGTCGGGCTGGCCGTGCTCTTCGCGACCTCGCAGCGCAGCGGCGCCCGCTTGCGCGGCGCGCTCGGCGCGACGATCGCGGCGGCGCGGGCAGTCCTGCCGATGCTCGCTTCCGGCAATGTCACCAATGCGCCGGCGCGCCGGGCGCGCATCAAGCTGCGCAACGCGGCCGTCGACATGATGCTGCTCTACGACGAGCAGACGGGCACGGGCGGACGGGCGCGCGAGGAAGCCGACCGGCTCTGGCCGGCCACGGTCGCGACGCAGAGGCTCGCGTTTCGCATCCTCGCGGCCTGCTGGGAGCTGGAGGCCTCCGGAACGAGGGCCATCGGCGGGCAGGACGCCGAAGCGCTCGACGCGGCCTTGCAGGAGATCGAAACGGACGGGCCGCCACGTCCGGCCCAAGCATTCCTGTCGGCCGAAATCGCGACGCTGCGATCGGCGCTGCGCGACGCGCGCGCTATCTGATCGGCCAGGCCCAGGCGATCAGCGGCGTCCCGAACGCCAGAACCATCAGCGACAGCGGCAGGCCGAGCCGCGAATAATCGCCGAACCTGTAGCCGCCGGGATCCTTCACCAGCAGATTGTTCTGGTGGCCGATCGGCGAGAGAAAGTCGCAGGCCGCCCCGAGCGCGACGGCCATCAGGAAGGGATCGGCGTTGTAGCCGAGCGATTTTGCGAGCTGGGCCGCGATCGGCCCCATGATGATGACGGCTGGCGCGTGATGCATGACCGGCGTCACCAGCATCGAGACCATGAGCACGAAGCCGAGCGCCAGGATCGGCGCGAGATGACTGGCCAGCGCGGTCAGCTGCGTCGCCACGATCTGGGTGACGCCGATGTCCTTCAGCGCCTCGCCGATCGGCAGGAGGCAGCCGAGCATCACGATCACGGGGCCTTCGATCGCGGCGTAGGCGTTCTTGAGCGTGATCTGGTTCGCCACGATCACGGCGACGGCGGCGCCGAAGAAGGCGACTTCGACGGGCGCGACGTGCAGCAGCATCAGCACGAGGGCGGCCGCCAGGATCGCGAGCGAGAGATAGCCCTTTTCGGCGCGATGCAGTTCGAGATTGCGGTCGGCCAGCGGAAGGCAGCCGAGTTCGGCCAGCGTCGCCGAAAGGCCGTGAGCGTGACCCTGCAGCACGATGACGTCGCCGGGCGCGAAGACGTGCCCGCGCAAGCGCTCGCGGGCCAGTCCGCCCGGCCGCGACACGGCGAGGAGGTTGACGCCGTAGCGCTGCCGCAGGCGAAGGCTGGCGACGGTCCATCCGGACAATTTGGAATTTGCGCCGACCACGGCTTCGAGCGTGACGATTTCCTCGCCGGGCTCGATGTCGATCTCCTCGTCGCCGGCAAGCTCCAGCTTCTCGCGCGCCACCAGCGCCTTCACCACGTCCGGGCTGGACTGGACGACGAGAATGTCGCCTGCCGCGAGCTTCCAGTTGCGCGGCGGAATCGAGTGGCGCCGATCGGCGCGCAGCACGGCGGTGACGATCAGGTCGCCTTCCTCGGTGTCCTCGACATTGCCGACGGTGCCGCCGGCAAGCGTCGCGCCCTCGGGGATCCGCAATTCAGTCATGTAGCGGCCGACGTCGAATTTCTCCTCGTCGCTCGGCCGGCCCTTCCGGTCCACGGGCAGCAGTCGCCAGCCCACGGAAAGGAAAAGGACCGCCAGGACCGTCAGCGGCAGGCCGACCCAGAGGAAATCGAACATGGCGAAGGGGCCGCCAGCGGTTTCCTGCCGCACGGTCGAGATGAGGAGGTTGGGCGAGGTGCCGACCAGCGTCATCGTGCCGCCGATCAGCGATGCGAACGAGAGCGGCATCAGATAGAGCGACGGCGACTGGCCGTTGCGGCGCGCCGACTGGATCGCGATCGGCAGGAAGATGCCGAGCGTGCCGACATTCTTGATGAAGGCGGACAGCACCGCGACGCAGCCCGCCAGGGCCCCGATGCGCCAGCCGGTCGACGGCGCCCGCCGCAGCAGCCCGTGCGCGATCTCGTCGAGCACGCGCGAGCGCGAAATGGCGCGCCCGACGACGAGAACCGAGGCTATGATGACGACGACCTGGCTCGAGAATCCTTCGAAGGCGCTCTCGGGCTTGACCACGCCGGCGGCGAGCGCCGCGAGCAGGGCGACGAGCGCGACGACATCGTAGCGCCAGCGGTCCCAGGCGAAGAGCGCGAGCATCACGACGACGATGGCTGTCGCTTCGATCTGGAGCAGGTTCACGGCGGCCTCGCAAAACACACCCGACGTAACGCGCAAAGTCCGGGACGGTCGCGCGAGCGACGCGAATTTTCATGCTTAAGCCGCGATTAACCATGTCCGTTTACCAATCTGCCGAGGGTACGGAAGCGGCGGATGAAACGGAAAGCCCACATTTGCCTGGCGTTTGCGGCCGTCGTGCTCACCGGTTGCGCGGGCCGTCCTTTTTCGATCGCCGGCGCGGTCTGCTCGGATCGCGACGGTCCAAACGGGCCGGTGCGCATTTGCGAGACGGCGACGCAGGTGGTCGTTGAGCAGGAGGCGCGGATCGAAGACCGCATCGTGGCGCGGGATCCGGAGCCGCGCCTGCTGGGCCTGACAGAGGGCGCGGCTGCCGACCGGATCATCGCCAGCGCCCGCGGCGGCCGGCCCGGCCGCTGTTCGATCGACCGTCGCGCACTGAAAGAAACGCTCGCCCGGCAGATCGCCCGCAAGCTATTGGACGACATCTGAATTTCGGTCTTGCGAGCATCGGGCGATCTGGCGCTGCACTAATTTTCGCCAAATCACTGTCCTTGGGCAAAAATCTCAGTCGTCACAGTATATTATCACGGATGACGCGAATTCGTTATTGGTGCGTCGCAATATTCATATGACAGACACTCGGGCGAAGGCTATCTGTATCTGTGCATATTATGTATTGACGGAGGCGTTAACCAATTTTAATGTGTTGTGTGCGGCAAGGAGGCTACGCGATCCGGGGGGAGGGCCTTCTCATGAAGAAACTTGCCATCGCCGGCGGAGCATTGCTCGCGCTCGCCTTTTCCGTGTCTCCGGCGCCGGCTCATTGGCGGCGCGGATGGTGTCACAATCCTTATTGCCGGGCGCCGATCGTGCATGTGACCACGCCTTGGGATGTTCCTTACTATCGGCGCTCGCCCTACAGCGTGGTCCACGGCGTTCTCGTGCCGATCCCTTACATTGTCGGCCCGACTCCGCGGGTTCTCGTGTGGGCGCGCTGATCCAGCGGGTATGACGCAACTATTCAACGGTCTGCTTTTCAGTAATAACAGCGCGCGATACTCGTGGTCGCGCGTTGTTATGGAATGTTTTGTCTATATGTAAGTATATATCGGCGCGTCGCCACCAAGTTTATACAAAACAATATTGACAAAATCTGCATTTTGCGTATATTGCGGGTGCGGCGACATTTACCGATGGGAGTTTTTCCATATGAGCAAATTTCTTATGATCGGGGTGGCGGCTCTCGGCGTTTGTGCGGGCACGCAAGCGATCGGGGGCACCTATATCGTCGAGGAATCCCGTTCCCGTTACATCACCTGCTACAACAAGGTCTACGTACCGGCGAAGGTGCAGGTGAACACCCGCGGCATCAAGGTGCGGCGCGAGGGGACAGCCTGGGAGGTCAGCGGCGATCGTTGGAACTATGTCCGTAATCCGGCCGTCTATATCGCCACGCGGCGCACGGTCGAGCCCGATCATTACACTTTGCAGACGACGGGCTGCCCGTAGTTTCGCGAGGCGCAGAGCCTCGACCAATTTGCCCCGCGTCTGCAGAAGTTGCAGAGGCGGGGCGCTGTGTATTCAGCGCGCCGAATTTGTTTGTTGACGGCAATTCGCCTATTCTCGCGCGGATTCGCGCGGCGCTCTTGCGCGCGTAAATTGCCTCGAAGGGCCAGAGACGATTTGGGTGGCCATGAAGCGCGTCACATCCGCCGAAGCCGCGCGAAATTTCAGCAGGCTCAGCGATCTCGCGCTGGGCGAACCCGTTGTCGTCACGAAGAATGGTCGCGACCGTCTGGTGATGCTCGGCGTCGACGAATACAATTTTCTCATCGACATGATCGACGAACTCGGCGCGAGCGGCGAGCGGACGCGGGCGCCGAAGCTCAATCGGCTGCGGATCGTCGCCGGCCAGGGCAGACGCGGCGGGGAATAAAGCGTTTCGTCAGACGGTCAGTTCCCAGCCGTTCATGCCGAGCCGCTCCTGCGGCGTGAAGCGGGACTTGTAGCCCATCTTCCTCGACCCCTCGACCCAATAGCCGAGATAGACGTGCGGCAGGCCGAGCGCGCGCGCGCGTTCGATGTGGTCGAGGATCATGAGCACGCCGAGCGAACGCGCCGCCTCGTCCGGCTCGTAGAACGAGTAGACCATCGACAGGCCGTCGGCGAGAATGTCGGTCAGGCAGCAGGCGATCAGTTCGTTGCGGCCGTCCGCGTCGGGTCGGCGGTATTCGACGAGCCGGGTCTCGACATGGGAATCCTCGACCATCATCGAGAAGTCGAGCACGCTCATGTCGGCCATGCCGCCGTCGCTGTGGCGGGAATCCACGTAGCCGCGGAACAGCGAATATTGCTCGCTCGTCGCCTGCGCCGGCGCGAAGGCGGCGTTGACGTCGGCATTGCGCGCCATGATGCGGCGCATGGTGCGGCCGGGGCGAAAATCGTCGGCCAGCACGCGCACGGAAACGCAGGCGCGGCAGTTCTCGCAGGCGGGACGATAGGCGATGGTCTGCGAGCGGCGGAAGCCGGACTGGGTGAGCGCGTCGTTGAGCCGGGCGGCGCGGCGGCCGACGAGATGGGTGAAGACCTTCCGCTCCTCGCGGCCCGGCAGGTAGGGGCAGGCGGAAGGCGCCGTCAGGTAGAATTGCGGGGCGTCGCGCGGCTCTCTGGTCAAGGCGGCTCTCGCGTCATGAAGTCCCGCAGGCCGAGCGGCCGCGCTCCTTCAGAAGGATCGCGCGGCGGGGTCGAATCCGCCGCGCGACACGAATCTAGCGCGAAAACCGACGGACGGCGCAAGCGGATTTACGAGGTCCGCCGCACCACGACCAGCCCCGCCAGAATGTCGTGCAGGCAGCGCTTTTCCGGCGTGATCAGCGAGGTGAGCAGCACGAGGCCGCCCGTGACGTACCAGCTCAGCCAGAACAGCACGCCGTGGACGGCGGCGTTGATGAAGGGCACGGGGCGCCCGTCCATCAGCCGCACCTCGAGGTCCATCGCCTTCATGCCGGGCGTCGCCATGTTGCGGCCCGACACTGTCATGCCGTTGTAGAAGAAGGCGACGACGGGAAGGATGATCGGCGGCAGCAGGAGCCACGACAGGCCGAGCGTCAGGAAGCCAAGCCCGAGGAAGATCACGGCGGCGATGATCGACACGAGAACGAGGTCGAGCAGCACCGCGATCATGCGCCGCGTGCGTACGCTGGCCAGCGCCTGCGGCGGCAGCGCGGGAAGATAGCCCGACTGCTGGGAGGTGTTGAAGCCGGTCGTATTGCTCATGGACGCTATCTCCGCGGGCCGAATGGCCCGGCGGGTAAAATGTGGTAGAGCCGGCCGGCGTTAACAAGACCGAACCGGCGGGCCGGCGGAGGAAATTGAACGACCATTCTCCCAAAGGCCTGTTCTGGCTCGCGGTGACGATCCTGATCTGGGGCGCCTACATGCCGGTCGGCAAGGTGGTGTCGCAGGCGATCGACCCCTACTGGATCACCGGCATACGCTACCTGTTCTCAGGCCTGTTCCTCGCGATCGTCGTCGCGGCGATCGAGGGGCCGGAGGCGCTGATCCCGCCGCGCAAGGACCTTTTCGCGCTGCTTCTCCTCGGCGCCCTGGGGTCGGCGGGCTTCGGGCTGTTCTCCTATCTCGGCGTGCGGCTGACGCGGCCCGAACACGCCGCCGCCATCACGGTGCTGACCCCGATCAACGTCGCCATCTACCGCGCGCTCGAGGCCCGCGCCTTTCCGCCGCGCGGCGTCGTGCTGGCGGCGATCGCGGTCGTCTCGGGGGCGCTGCTGGTGGTCACGCGCGGCGACCTCGGCGCGCTGGCCTCGGGCGGCAGCATGGTCGGCAACCTGCTCGTCTTCGTCTCGTCGCTGTGCTGGACCTTCTACACGATCAAGGCGCAGTCGATGGTCGGCTATTCGGCGCTGCGGCTGACCACGCTCACCTGCCTGCTCGGCGCGCCGGTGGGGCTGCTGCTTGCCCTCGTCATGACGGCGCTCGGACACGCAACCGCGCCGCATGTCGCCGACTTCCTGCCGATCTGGCCGCAGATCGTCTATCTCTTCATCCTGGTCTCGGCGGTCTCGATCATCACCTGGAATCTGGCGGTCAGGATGGTCGGCGCGCAGACCGCGACGCTCGTCTCGACCTTCACGCCGGTCATTCCCTTCGCCTGGGCGGCGTGGGGCGGGCGCATCTTCACGCTGTGGGAGATCGTCGGCGTCGTCGTCATCATCTCTGCTATTCTCGCGCATAATCTCAACGAGCAGCGCAAGATGCGGGCTGCGATGCGCGAGGCCGGGGCATGAGCGGAACCTTCGAGAGCGTGCGGCTCCAAATCCGGAACGGCGTCGGCTGGCTCGAATTCGCGCGTCCGCCGGTCAACGCGTTCACACGGCCGATGGTGGAAGAGACGCTCGCCGCGATGACACAGGCCCTGGCCGGCCGCGAGGCGCGCGTGCTCGTTCTGGGGAGCTCGGTCGAAGCCTATTTCAGCGCCGGCGCCGATCTACGCGCATTCCGCGAGATGAACGCGGCGCAGATGCGCAACTGGATCGAACTCGTGCACGAGATCGCGCGCCTGATGCGCAATTCGCCGAAGCCGCTGCTGGCCGCGATCAATGGCGTGGCCGTCGGCGGCGGGCTCGAAATGGCGCTGCATTGCGACCTGCGCTTCGCGGCTGACAATGCGCGGTTCGGCCAGCCCGAGATCGCCATCGCCTTCATCCCGCCGATCGCGACGACGCAGACGCTGGTGCGCCTGATTGGCCGGCCGCGCGCGCTCCGCTTTCTCTACGAGGGCGGCGTGATCGGCGCGGCCGAGGCCCTGGACTGGGGATTGGTCGACGAACTCGTCGCGCCGCAGGACCTGCGCGCCCGCGTGCAGGCCTATGCGGAGGAGCTGGCGGCGAAGCCGACCGCGGCGCTCGCCGCGATCCGACAGACGATCACGCTCGGCGGCGGCATGAGCTTCGAGGACGGCATGGCGCTCGAACTCGAGCAGGCGAGCGCCCTGGCCGACACGGACGATTTCCGCGAGGGCGTGCGCGCTTTCCTCGAAAAGCGCGCGCCACAATGGCGGCGATGAGGAGGGCAGGCCAGATGCGTCTTGCGATGCTTGCGTTCGCCGCCGCGTTTTGCGTCTCGTTCGGGGCGTCGCAGGCGCTCGCCGCCGAGCAGCCCGCGCGCCGCGCGAAGACGAGCGGGCCGGGGCAGGAGGCGAAGCGGCCCAATCCCTGCGACTCCTACGGGCCTGGCTTCAGGCTGCTGCCGGGCACGACGACCTGCGTGCGCGTCGGCGGGGCGGTGGTCGGGGATTTTTCGACCGGCAGCCCGGCGTCGAACCTCGGGGTGAAATAGCCGCGCTCGACGCCCTCGGACGGCCGCGGTCGCCGGAGCTTGACGTTGCGTAAGGCGCCCGCGCCGAAATCGCGCTTGTCTGTATCGAGACGATCAGGCGCGAGGAGCGGTCATGTCCGCAGGGTATCGGTCGACCAAATATCTGGCGCTTCTGGCGACCGTCGGCGTGTGCGTCGCCGCCGGGCCGGCGCACGCGGTCATGCTGGTGAAACTCAACGTCAACGCGGCGAACCGGCAAATTACCGCCGCCGCGCCGATAGACGAGAAGATACAGGAGTTCTCGGTTCCGCCGGGGCCGGGCAGGGTCGTCATGACCTATACGGAGACGCCTTATGTCGGCGGCGCCGGCGGCTTCTGGATGACGGAAAAGAACCTGTCGAACGACGCGCTCGGGTTCGGCGGCTCCTGCGTCTACACGCCGCACAATCCGGTCAAGGGACAGCCGTATCGCGTGCAGTGCGATTGGCTGCGGGACTTCAGCAAGAAGAATTGGGTCGCCAAGCTCACCGCCCGGCACGACTGGCCGAACCGGCGCCAGTTCGCGGGCGTGCTGACGCTCGACGTCGAATTCATTCCCGGAACGCCGCAGGACGCGACAAAGCCGCCGTCGCCCGTCGCGCCCGCGCCGTCGCCGCAGTCGCCACAGCCGGCGCCCGCCGCGCCGCCTCCCGCGCCAACCCCGCAG
>JBDHTL010000149.1:0-8590 GCA_039808645.1 Rhodoblastus sp.
GCCGCGCCGCCGACCACGCCCTGAGCCTGCGCCGCGAGCGGAGCGAGCGCGCCGGCGCACAAAACAAGCGCTTGAATTGTCTTGCGCATATGAATTCTCCTGATGTCGTGTGAATTGGCGCCCCGTGTGGAAACGTGAACGGGCGCCATCGGTTCCGGCTTTGCGCAAGCGCCGCCGTTGCGCTGCTTTTCCTGCAACCGGCGCATGCGCCGCACGGCTTGCAAACCAACTCGCGCCGCCTAGCATGCCCGCCAACCAAGCGCTCGAGCGCTGCGAATGCGGAGGAAAACCGGATGTACATTCCGATGGCCGATGTGCCGCGCTGGTATGCGGAGCGCAACGGCGCCGAAAAAGTGGCGATCGTGCATGGCGACGAGCAGACGAACTGGGGCGCGCTGGAGCGCAACGCCAACGCCCGCGCCCGCGCGATGATGCAGAAGGGCGTGAAGCCGGGCGATTTCGTCGCCGTCGGCCTGCCCAATTCCAATTCGTTCTACGAGACGACCTTCGCCATCTGGAAATGCGGCGCGACGCCCTGCTCGCTGTCCTATAGGCTGCCGCGCGGCGAGGCTTCCGCCATTCTCGAATTGCTGCGGCCCTCGCTCGTCGTCGGCGGCGAGGACGACTGGAACGCCGGCAATCGTCTGCCCGCGGATTTCTCGACGCAGGGCTTTTCGACCGAAAGCATCGACGGGCCGATCGCGCGCTACTGGAAGGCGATGACGTCGGGCGGCTCGACCGGACGACCCAAGGTCATCGTCGACCACGCGCCCGCCTGCGTCGATCCGAAGGTTCCGCCGCTCGTCATGCATGAAGGCGTGCGCCTGCTCAATCCCGGCCCGCTCTACCACAACGCGCCCTTCATCATCACGCACAGCGCGCTGTTCGAGGGCGGCCTGCTCGTCGGCATGAAGAAATTCGAGGCGGCCGAAGCGCTGCGGCTCATCGAGCGCTGGCGCATCGAATGGGTGAATTTCGTGCCGACCATGATGAGCCGCATCTGGGCGCTGCCGAAGGAAGAGCGCGCGAAATACGACGTCTCCTCGCTGCGCGTCGTCTTCCACATGGCCGCGCCCATGCCGATGTGGCTGAAGGAGGAATGGATCGCATGGCTCGGGCCCGAGCGCATCTTCGAGCTCTACGGCGGCACCGAGCGGCAGGCGAGCACGGTCATTCCCGGCGTGGAATGGGTGAAGCGCAAGGGCTCGGTGGGACGCGTCGAGATCGGCGCTGCGAAAGTCGTCGGCGAGGACGGACGCGAAGTCCCGCCCGGCGAAGTCGGCGAAATCTATCTCAAGAGCGCCGAAGGCCCGGGCACGACCTATCATTATCTCGGCGCCGAGCCGAAGCGCGATTCAGACGGCTGGGAATCGCTCGGCGATATCGGCCGCATCGATGAAGAGGGCTACATCTGGCTCGCGGATCGGCGCAGCGACATGATCCTGCGCGGCGGCGCGAATGTGTATCCGGCGGAAGTGGAGGCGGCGCTGATCGCCCATCCCGACATCGCCTCCTGCGCGGTGGTGGGGCTGCCGCATCCCGATCTCGGCGCCTCCATCCACGCCGTGCTGCAAATCCGCGACGGCGCCGATGCGGATGCCGTGGTGGCGGCGCTGCCGAAGTTTCTGTCCGACCTGCTCGGCAAGCCCAAACATCCCGAGAGCTACGAAGTGACGAGCGAACCCGTGCGCGACGACGCCGGCAAGGTGAGACGCACGCTGCTGCGCGATGAGCGCGTGCGGTGGCTGCAGGAGGGACGGGATTTTCGGGTGATGGCGGGGCGGTAGGCGCGCCCTTGCAGCGGACAGAGTGTCCCGGTTTCGGCAAGGCCGCCATGCGGTCTGAAGGCCGCGGGAAATGTTGACGTTCCTACAAGATCGTACGACGATCTGGCATGACCATGCAGAGGACATGGCCGGCGATCAGCTTGGCCGAGACGTATCGCATCCTGACAGCGGCCGGCGCGCCCTTCGAAATGGAGACGATCGAAGTGGGCGGGCGGCCGGTGCGCGTCTACAAGAAAGCGCACCGCGATTTGCGCGCGATCTTCGATCTCAGTCGGGACTGGGATGACCGCATTTTTATCGTCTACGAGGACGAGCGGGTCACATACCGAGCGCACCATCGCGCAGCATCCGCCCTGGCTTGGAAGCTCGCGGAAGACTTCGGTGTGCAGAAAGGCGACCGCGTCGCGATCGCAATGCGCAATTTCCCGGAATGGCCACTTGCATTCTGGGCGGCGACGGCAATCGGCGCTGTCGCCGTTCCCCTCAACGCTTGGGGTACGGGCGATGACCTCGCCTATGGTCTGCGCGACTCCGGCGCCAGGGTCGCGATTGTCGACGAGGAGCGCCTGCAGCGATTGGCGACGCAACCGGCGGACGCGCACGGTTCGGGGTTGATCGCCGTCCGCACGCCGCGCGAGAAGCTTCATGGAGCTTTGGCGCTCGAGGATCTGATTGGATTGCAGTCAGATTACGAGGCTTTGCCTGACCGCCCGCCGCCGGACCGCGGCATCCATCCAGATGACGACGCTACGATTCTCTACACGTCCGGCACCACCGGGCGGCCGAAGGGCGCGCTCGGCACCCATCGCAACATCATGTGCAACCTCGTCAACATCACGTTCACCGGCGCGCGCGCCGCCATCCGGCGCGGCGATCCGTTGCCGACGCCGCCGGCGGCGCAGAAGGCGCACCTGCTGCCCGTGCCGTTCTTCCACGTGACAGGTTGCCACTCGGCGATGATCCCTGCCGTCGCCAACGGCTCCAAGATTGTGCTCATGTACAAGTGGAAGGCGGAGCGCGCGCTGGAACTGATCGAGCGCGAGCGCGTGACGAGCCTGTCGAGCGTGCCTTCGATGGCTTGGCAACTGATCGAATCCCCCGATTTTGCAAGACGCGACGTATCGAGCCTCGAAGGCGTCTCCTACGGCGGCGCAGCGGCTGCGCCGGAACTCGCGCGAAAGATCGCGCGGCTTTTTCCCGGCAAGTTCGCTGGACAAGGATATGGCGCGACGGAGACGTCGTCCGTCTCCACTTCAATCAGCGCTGAGGATTATTTGGCGCGACCGGATTCGGTGGGGCCCGCTACGCCCGGCTGCGATCTGCGGGTGATCGATGCGAACGGCGATCCGCTACCAGCCGGAGCGATCGGTGAACTGGAAATCTATGGCGGCAATGTCGTCAAGGGATACTGGAACAACCCCGAAGCGACTTCGAAGGCCTTTCACGACGGGTGGTACCGCACAGGCGACATCGTGCGCATGGACGATGAGGGCTTCGTCTATCTCCTCGACCGCGCCAAGGACATGCTGATCCGCGGCGGCGAGAACATCTATTGCGTCGAGATCGAGGACGCGCTGCTGGCGCATCCCGACGTCATCGACGCGGCCGTCATCGGCATTCCCGACCGCGTGCTCGGCGAATTAGTCGGCGCAGTCGTGCAACTGAAACCCGGCGCCAGCCTGACGGAACCGCAAATCGTCGATCACCTGCGGCCGCGGCTTGCCGCATTCAAACTGCCAGTGCGCGTCCAAATACGCGACGAAGAAATGCCGCGCACAGCGAGCGGCAAGATCATCAAGACGCAATTGCGCAGAGAGATTGCGACGGCGACGCAGTCCTGAGTCTGCAAGCAACTCGTAATACTCGGAAAGTCAGGAACGGGAGACGACGATGAAGCGGATATTGTGGACGGCGAGCGCGCTCGCGGCTGGACTACTCGTCGCCACGGCCGCGACAGCGCAGAAGAAATACGACCAGGGCGCATCGGACACCGAGGTCAAGCTCGGTCAGACCATGCCTTATAGTGGGCCTTTGTCGATCCACGGCATCCAGGGACGCACCGAAGTCGCCTACTTTCGGATGCTCAACGAGGAGAAGGGCGGCATCAACGGCCGGAAGATCAACCTGATCTCGCTCGACGACGCCTTCTCGCCGCCGAAGACGGTTGAGCAGACGCGCAAGCTTGTGGAAGACGACGGCGTACTCGCGCTATTTGGCTCCTCCGGCACCGCAGCGCAATCGGCTGTGCAGAAATATCTCAACTCCAAGGGCGTCCCGCAGCTTCTGGTCTCGACCGGGGCAAACAAATGGAATCAGCCCAAAGCGTTCCCGTGGTCGACGCCGGCGTTCCACCTCTACGGCACGGAAGGAGAGGTGCTCGCCAAATATCTGTTATCGACCAAACCGGACGCGAAGATCGCGATCCTCATGCAAAACGACGACTTCGGTCGCGATTACGTGTCTGGCTTCAAGAAGGGTCTCGGAGACAAAGCTTCGACGATGATCGTCAAGGAGGTCGCCTACGAGCTGAGCGACCCGACGCTCGATAGCCAGCTTACGCAGCTCAAGGCATCGGGCGCAGACACGTTCTTCAACGTCTCGCTGGGCAAAGCCGCCTCGCAGTCCTTCAAGAAGGCGCACGAACTCGGCTGGAAGCCCTTGCAACTGGTCGTTAGCCCGTCCACGGGACGACAGTTCCTGGACGCGGCCGGTCTGGAGTCTGTCACCGGCATCGTGTCGGCGACGCCTTACAAGCCGATCGCCAGCCCGAAGTTCGCCAACGATCCGGACGTACTCGCGTTCCAGGCATTCATGAAGAAATACCTGCCGAACGACGATCCGAAGAACGAGATCGGATTCGCCGTCTATTCGTTCGCCTACATCATGGGCAAGATCATCGAGGCTTGCGGCGACGATCTCACGCGCGCAAACCTGCTGCGCCAAGCCACACATCTCAACAATATCGCCGCGCCCTCGTTGCTGCCGGGCACGACGTACAACACGAGCCCCGATAACTACGTCCCGTTTAAGCGGTTGGTCGTCCAGAGGTTCAACGGTCAGGATTGGGACCAGGTCACCGCCGTCAGTGTCGACTGATGCATCGCGCTGCGCGGAGATTTCGCGCAGCGCGTACGCTCGCTTCCAAAGCGCGCGCCATGGGGTCCCTCGACGCTTGCCGCCGGCCAAGGAATCCGGCGGCCAACAATATGAACGTCAGGAGCTGGCCGGGGCCATTTTCAGATGCGAAGTCCTGCCGGTTTGCCGTCGTACCCGGAGGTCCGCTTTCGGGGATAGCCGACCCTACGCTCCCGCAACGCCCTGCGTATTCATGTAAACCGCATAGAGCGACCGGCTCGCCGCCATGAACAGCCGGTTGCGATGGCGTCCGCCGAAACACAGGTTGGCGCAGCGCTCGGGCAAATGGATGCGGCCGATGAGATCGCCCGAAGGCGCGAACACGCTCACCCCATCGTGCCCCTCGCCCGTGCCCCAACCCGCCCAGAGGTTGCCGTCAACGTCGCAGCGGAAGCCGTCCGGCGCCTGCTCGCCCTCGCCCGCAAAGAAGATTCGACCGTTCGCGAGCCTCGTTCCATTGACTACGTCGTACACGCGGATGCGGCGCGGGCGCGTTCCGGATTCCACGATGTAGCAGCGCGTCTCGTCGGGCGAGAAGCAGATGCCGTTCGGCTGGTCGATGTCGTCGGCGACAATGGCCGCTTCGCCTGTCCGGGCATCGACGCGATAGACGTGCGTGCCGATCTCGCTTTCGGCCTTCTCGCCTTCGTAGAAGCCGCGAATACCGAAGGTCGGATCGGTGAACCAGATCGCGCCGTCGCGCGTGGTGACGACGTCGTTGGGCGAATTGAGCCGCCTGCCCTGCCAATTGTCCATCACCACACTGATCGCGCCGTCGTATTCCGTGCGCGTCACGCGCCGCCCGCCGTGCTCGCAGGTGATGAGGCGTCCCTGCCGGTCGCGCGTATTGCCGTTGGCGTGGTTGGACGATTGGCGGAACACGGAGACCCCGCCCGTCGTCTCGTCCCAGCGCAGCATCCGGTCGTTGGGAATGTCGCTCCACACCAGCGCCCGCGCGTCCCCGAACCACGCCGGCCCTTCGCACCAGCGCGCGCCCGTCCACAACCGCTCGACGGCGGCGTTGAAGATCGCGTAGCGCGCGAAGGACTTGTCGATCGTCTCGATCGCCGGATCGGGATAGCGTCCGCCTTCCGCGATCATGCGGGCGCGCTCCCGCGCCCGATGCGCGCGGCGACGACGCCGATGGCCGCCGCCAGCGCGCCGCCGGCGATGATGTCGCTGATCCAGTGATAGTCCGCGCCGATCAGGCCGATGACAGGCAGCGCGACGACGAGCGCGTAGAGCGGGCGCCAGCGCGGCCAGATCACCCACAGCGTCGCCATGAAGGCGACGATGGTCGCCGTATGGCCCGAGGGAAACGCGGTCCAGCCCGTGCCGCCGTGAAAGGGAAAGAAGCCGAACACCCCGTCCTTGATGAAGGACGGATTGTTGTTCGTCCATGTCTCCGGCCACGTGCGGCCGAACGCGTATTTGAGCTGGTCCTTCGCCGCGAAGGTGACGCAGAGCGCCGCCGCCGCGCGAACGAGCGGTTCGGCGACCGGCCCGAACGGCTTGCGCCGCGCATAGAGCCATACGCCCCAGGCGACGATGAACACCGCCGCGCCCTGCACGATTTCCGAAACATAGGTGAGCTTGCGGAAATCGAGCTGGCGGTGATGCAGATTGGCGTGGACGAAGCTCGCGACCGGCCGGTCGACGAAGACATAGGCGATCGCGATCGCCGCGATCACGCCGACCAGCGAAAGACCCCAGGCGCGCGCCGCTTCCGGCGTCGGCGCGAGATCGAGAAACTGGCTCTTGTCGGGCTGAACGTTCATGGCGGCAGCGGACCAGAGTTTGTCGCCACTGGCAAGGCGTCGCGCGCTCAGGCGGAGGCGATCGCCTCGAGCCGGGCGGCGTCCATCACGCGCACGCCGTCGGGCACGATCACGATCAGCTTGTCGCGCGCCATGCGGTTGAGCGTGCGGCTCACCGTCTCGATGGTCAGGCCCAAAAAATCCGCGATGTCCTGCCGGCCCATCGGCAGGTCGATGGTCACGGACGTCCTGCCGGAAATGCGCGCCCAACGCTTCTGCAGGCCGAGCAGGAAGGAGGCGAGCTTCTCTTCCGCGTCGCGGCGGCCGAGCAGAACCATCTGCTGCTGCGCCAGCGCGAGCTCATGCGTCGCCATGTCGTGCAGGCGCCGCAGCATCTGCGGATGATCGTCGGCATAATCGCCGAAATGGTCGCGCGAAAAGCGGCAGACGGTGACCGGCGTCACCGCGTCGGCGCAGAAGCCGTAGCCGTCGGCGAGCGCCAGGCCGAGGAAATCGCCCGGCAGCGCGAAACCGACGATCTGGCGGCGGCCGTCCGGCAGCAGCTTGTACAGCCGCACCACGCCGTGCACGACGGTGAAGACGTGGCGCACCGGCGTCTCCTGATTGAACAGGACCGAGCGCGCGGGAAAATTCAGGGGATGATTGAGCTTCTGCAGCCCGGTGAAGGCCTCGTCCTCGAGCGAGCCGCACACGCTCAGCGCGCGCGCCTCGCAACCGCGACACAGATCGCCGCAGTCGCAGGCCCCATGCGTCCGCGTGTCGATGGCGCCCAGATGAACCATGCAGTCCCCATGCTCAGCAAATAGCGCTTCCGCCACATGTGACCGGCTATTGGCGACATTGATTTACAACAACGACCCCGATGGACGCCAGCCATCATTTAAGCGGATCGGTTCCGCGTTCCTCAGAACTCCGGCAGGTCGATTGCAGATGTTCGTAGCGAGAGGGCTCATAGCGGCAGAGGCGCATCTGGCCTATCCGCTCGTCTCCTGTCGCTATCCCGCTCTCAGCCTTGCACTATGGACGAACTACGTGCGCAAGGCCGAGGACGAGAACGCCCCGCAAAGGCTGATTTGTCTTGTCGATCAGCGCGAAAGGCGCCACGCCATCTTCGCCTACGGCGTCGATAGGTCGCAGGCCCGCGCGCGACTGCGCGTCGCCCATATCGCCACATTCCAGCTGATCGGCGACGCCATCCACCGCGCCCTGCACCAGACGCTCGATCAGATCGCCGCCGAGCACGGCTGCCGCGAAGTCGTAGTGGAGGTCTGGACCGGCTGCGATGATGTGGCCAACGTTCCCCGCTCGTGCCTGCCGTCGGCGGCGGGCCGCGTGCTGACGCTCGATTCGACGATTGGCCGCACGGGCGCGCTCAACTAGCGCGACCTGAGTTTCCTCAGACCAGAGGCGCGATCATCGCCCCGGCGAGCGCCGCCGAGAGCAGCGCGAAATCATGCCCCGCGAGCATGAGCCGCGTCGGCGCGCCGTCGCGGTAGATCCATTGCATCAGCCCGGCATTGGCGAGCGACCAGCCGACGCCCGCGGCCGCGAGCGCAAGCCCGATCGAGGTGGCGGCCGCGCCGGTCGAGAACAGCGCCGCGCCCGCAACCAGCGTCGCGAGGCCGACGACGAGCGCGATCGCCGGCGGCGGCTCCGCGCCCGCGAAACGGATGATCGCGGCGGGCGCGTACATGGCGACCAGATGCCAGGCGATGACGCCCCCGACCGCCGCCGACGCCACGCCGCAGGCGACCAGGGCAGGCGAGGCGCGCGCCATCAGAAGCGTCATCGTGAACCAGGCGATCGCGCCGATGATCGTCGCCGCGGCGAAACCCGACAGCGGCGGCGCGGCGCGCGCTTCTTCGCGCGCGGGGGCAAGCGCATGAGGGA
>JBDHTL010000150.1:0-8542 GCA_039808645.1 Rhodoblastus sp.
TGCCTTCGGCCGCATGCATGCCGTGAATGTCTTCCGGGCTCGTCTCGACGCGCACCAGGATGACCTTGCGGCCGGCGCTCTTGAGCTGCTCGGCCTCGTCGGAATTGAACACGATTTCGCCCGACGCCGCGCCGGGGGAGGCCGGCAGGCCGGTGGCGACGATCTTCCGCTCCGCATTCGGGTCGATGGTGGGATGCAGCAATTGGTCGAGCGAGGCGGGTTCGACGCGCAGCACGGCTTCAGGCCGCGTGATCAGCCCTTCGTTCGCCATGTCGATCGCGATTTTCAGCGCCGCCTTGGTGGTGCGCTTGCCGTTGCGCGTCTGCAGCATCCACAGCTTGCCGCGCTCGACGGTGAATTCGAGATCCTGCATGTCGCGATAATGCGTCTCGAGCAGCTTGGTGATGCGCGAGAATTCCTTGAACACGTCGGGCAGCGCCGTCTCCATCGACGGCTTGTCGGACTTGGCGGCGATGCGGGCGGCTTCCGTGATGTTCTGCGGCGTACGGATGCCGGCCACCACGTCCTCGCCCTGCGCGTTGATCAGGAACTCGCCGTAGAGTTCGTTCGCGCCGGTCGAAGGATTGCGCGTGAAGGCGACGCCCGTGGCCGAACTGTCGCCCATGTTGCCGAACACCATGGCCTGCACGTTGACGGCCGTGCCCCAGGTCGCCGGTATGTCGTGCAGGCGGCGATAGGTGATCGCGCGCTGGTTCATCCAGGAGGAGAAGACCGCGCCGACCGCGCCCCAGAGCTGCTCGCGGGCGTCCTGCGGGAAGGGCTTGCCGGTCTCGCGTTCGACGATCTTCTTGTATTCGCCGATCACGTGCCGCCAGTCCGCCGCCGAGAGGTCGGTATCGAGCGACAGGCCCTTGCTTTCCTTGTAGAATTCCAGCGCGTCCTCGAAATTGTGGTGGTCGAGGTCGAGCACCACGTTCGAATACATCTGGATGAAGCGGCGGTAGGAATCGAAGGCGAACCGCTCGTCGCCCGCGCCCTCGGCCAACGCGCCGACGGTCGTGTCGTTGAGGCCGAGGTTCAGCACCGTGTCCATCATGCCGGGCATCGAGGCGCGGGCGCCCGACCGGACGGAAACCAGCAGCGGATTGGTCTGGCTGCCGAATTGGCGGCCGGTCAGCTTGCCGACATGGGCGAGCGCGGCGTCGACCTGCGCGGCGAGCTCGGCCGGGTAGGAATGCTCGTGCGCGTAGAAATAGGTGCAGACTTCGGTCGTGATGGTGAAACCGGGCGGAACGGGCAGGCCGAGATTGGCCATTTCGGCGAGGTTGGCGCCCTTGCCGCCGAGCAGGTTCTTCATGCCGCTCTCGCCTTCGGCCTTGCCGTCGCCGAAGGTATAGACCCATTTCGTCATGTAGATCGCCTTCAGGTAAACGGGCGCCCCAAGGGGTCGCGCGCCGGAATCGGCGTCGAAACCCGCTGCCGTTGCTCTATTGGAGCAAAGCGCGCCCGCGATCAATCACGGGCGCATGGGGCCGTTTACAGGCTCTTGAGGCGCATGCCGAACGCAATCCAGCTCAAACCGTAAAAAAGCAGATCAATTCCGAGGAATGTTCCGAGGGTGAACAGGCCCGAGGCCGGCCAGCTCGCGAGAATCATGGCGCCGAGCAGCACGGTGATCGCGCCCGCCAGCCCGACCAGCGTCTTGTTTCCGGACGGCAGGCGGAAGGCTGCGACAATTCGCGCAACGCCGGTGACGACCAGCAGCGCGCCGATCAGCAGCGTGTAGGCGGCGGCGGCCTCCAGCGGCCGGGCGAAGGCGAAGGCGCCTGCGGCCACATAAAGCAGGCCGGCCAGAATCCAGAGCGTCGCCCAGCCCCATGTCCGCGCCTTGAGGCCGATGCTGATTTCGGCCCCGCCGGCCAGAATCATCGCGACGCCGATCATGTAGACCGAGGCGATCGTGCCGATCACCACGAGATAGAGCAGGGTGGCCAGGCCCATCAGGGCGGTCAGCGCCCCGAAGCCGACGAACCAGCCCCATTTTGGCTGGAGCCGCCGCATGAGGTCGCCGAGGCTGTGGGGGCGTGCGGTCGGCGTCGTCTGGTCGGTCATCGTCTCCTCCCGGGTCTGGCTGACGGTCAACCTTGAACGGGGCAAAAGGTTCCGGCAGCGGCGCGCAACTTGCAAGTTTCGGCCGGCCGCAGCCCTTTCCGCTGCGCATTGCGACGCCATATTGAACTGGTGTAAACGGAAATTTCTGTCTTTTCCGGCCTTTCGGGCCGAAATCGGGACGTGTGCAGGCAAGGGACGCTCGTGAACCAATCCAAGACGCCATTGCTGGACAAGATTCTTACGCCGGAAGACCTTCGCAAGCTGCCCGAGCAGGACATGCGCCAGGTCGCCGACGAATTGCGCGCCGAGACCATCGACGCCGTCTCCGTGACCGGCGGTCATCTGGGCGCGGGCCTCGGCGTGGTTGAGCTGACCGTCGCCATCCACCGCGTGTTCGACACGCCGCGCGACCGGCTCGTCTGGGACGTCGGCCACCAGGCCTATCCGCACAAGATTCTCACCGGGCGCCGCGACCGCATCCGCACCCTGCGCAAGGGCGGCGGCCTGTCCGGCTTCACCAAGCGCGCGGAAAGCGAATACGACCCCTTCGGCGCGGCCCATTCCTCGACGTCGATTTCGGCGGCGCTCGGAATGGCGGTCGCGCGCGACCTGTCCAAGGGCCGCAACAACGTGATCGCCGTCATCGGCGACGGCTCCATGTCCGCCGGCATGGCCTACGAGGCCATGAACAACGCCGGCGCCCGCAAGGAGCGGCTGATCGTCATCCTCAACGACAACGACATGTCGATCGCCCCGCCGGTCGGCGCCATGTCGGCCTATCTCGCGCGGCTGGCGTCCGGCCGCTACGTCTCGATCCGTGAGGCGGTGAAGCAGATCGCCAGCCATCTGCCGCGCGGCCTCTACGAGCGCGCCAAGAAGGCCGAGGAATACGGCCGCGGCTTCGTCACCGGCGGCGGCACGCTGTTCGAGGAGCTGGGCTTCTACTACGTCGGCCCGATCGACGGCCACAACATGGACCACCTGCTGCCCGTGCTGAAGAACGTGCGCGACATGCAGACCGGCCCCGTGCTCGTCCATGTCGTCACCAAGAAGGGCAAGGGCTACGGGCCGGCCGAGGCCTCGGCCGACAAGTACCACGGCGTCAACAAGTTCGACGTGGTGACCGGCGCGCAGGTCAAGCCCAAGGCCAATGCGCCCGCCTATACGAAGGTCTTCGCCGAAAGCCTGATCAAGGAAGCCGGCCGCGATGACAGGATCGTGGCGGTGACCGCCGCCATGCCGTCGGGCACCGGGCTCGATTTCTTCGGCAAGGCCTATCCGGACCGCACCTTCGACGTCGGCATCGCCGAGCAGCACGCCGTCACCTTCGCGGCCGGTCTCGCGACCGAGGGCTACAAGCCCTTCTGCGCCATCTATTCCACCTTCCTGCAGCGCGGCTACGACCAGGTCTGCCACGACGTGGACCTGCAGAAGCTGCCCGTCCGCTTCGCCATGGATCGCGCCGGGCTCGTCGGCGCCGACGGCCCGACGCACGCCGGCGCCTTCGATCTCGCCTATCTCGGCTGCCTGCCGAACATGGCGATCATGGCGGCGGCCGACGAAGCCGAACTCGTCCACATGGTCGCCACCGCCGCCGCCTACGACGACGGCCCGATCGCCTTCCGCTATCCGCGCGGCGAGGGCGTCGGCGTCGAGATGCCGGAGCGCGGCGAGATTCTTGCGATCGGCAAGGGCCGCATCATGCGCGAGGGCTCGAAGGTCGCGATCTTCTCGCTCGGCACCCGCCTGGCCGACGCGCTGCTCGCCGCCGAGGATCTCACGGCGCGGGGCTTCTCCACCACCGTTGCGGACGCGCGCTTCGCCAAGCCGATCGACCGCAACATGCTGCGGCGTCTGGCCGCCAACCACGAAGTGCTCATCACCGTGGAAGAAGGCTCGATGGGCGGTTTCGGCGCGCATGTCCTGCATCTGCTGGCCGAGGACGGCCTGCTCGACCGCGGCCTGAAGGTGCGCACGCTCACGCTGCCCGACGCCTATATCGACCATGATTCGCCGGAAAAGATGTATGCGGCGGCCGGTCTCGATTCTAAGGGCATCGTCGCCAAGGCGCTGTCCGCGCTCGGCGACGAGAAGGGCGCGGCGCGCGTCATGATCGCGTGACGCGCCGCCGCGCCGGAGCGCGTCCGTGAAGAACTGCCTGTTCTGCGCGATCGCCAGCGGCGGCGCGCCGTCGCATCGGGTCTGCGAGACCGACGAGGTCGTCGCCTTTCTCGACATCCACCCCGTGCGTCCCGGCCACACGCTGGTGATACCGCGCGCGCACCACGCCTATTTCGACGATCTGCCCGCGCAGGTGGCGGCCGAGATGCTCGCGCTCGGCCAGCGGCTCGCGCGCGGCATGAAGGTGCGCTACGGCGCGCCGCGCGTCGGCTTCGCCTTCACCGGCATCGACGTGCCGCACGCGCATGCGCATGTGATCCCGATGATGGACGCGACCGACCTCACCTCGCGCCGCTATATCGCCGAGGAGAACCTCACCTTCCGCCTCACGCCGCGCATGGACGACGGGGAACTGGCGTCGATGGCGGCGGTGATGCGGGCGGAGCTCGCCGGCTAGCAATCATGACACGTCTCGACGTCGCCCTCGTCGAACGCGGCCTGTTCGCCAGCCGCGCCAAGGCGCGCGAGGCGATCGAGGCGGGGCTCGTATCTGTCGGCGGACGCATCGTCGACAAGCCGTCCGAACCCGTCGGGCCTCACGCGCGGATCGATGCGCGCGCGCCCTATGAATGGGTGTCCCGCGGCGGCGTTAAGCTCGCCGCCGCGCTCGACGCCTTTTCCATCGACCCGCAGGGCCTCGCCTGCCTCGACATCGGCGCCTCGACCGGAGGCTTCGCGCATGTGCTTCTTTCGCGCGGCGCGAAAAGCGTGGCTTGCGTCGATGTCGGTCATGGCCAACTGCATCCCACCATTGCTTCCGATTCTCGCGTGAAAAGCATGGAGCGGACGGACGCGCGCAAGCTGACTGCCGCCGATCTGCCCGAAGCGCCGGCGCTTGTCGTCATCGACGTCAGTTTCATCTCGCTGGAACGCGTCCTGCCGCAAGGGCTTGCGCTTGCCGCGCCGCAGGCGAGGCTCGTTGCGCTCGTCAAGCCGCAGTTCGAGGCGGGGCCCGAATACGTGAAGAAAGGAATCGTGCGCGACGAAAAGATTCATGCCGCCGTCTGCGCCAAGATCGAAAAGCTCGTCGCCGATCTCGGCTGGCGGCGTATCGGGTTCATGCCTTCGCCGATCGAAGGCGGCGACGGCAATCGCGAATTTCTGATCGGCGCGGAGCGTCCATGACCCTCGATCTCAACGCGCGCCTGAAGATCGAACGCCTCGGCGCGCGCGGCGAAGGCGTCGCGCGCAACGCGCGCGGCCTCGTCTTCGTTCCCTTTGCGCTGCCGGGGGAGACAGTCGTGGCCGAAGTCGACGGCGACCGAGGCAAGCTGGTCGAGGCGCTCGAAGTCTCGTCCGACCGTATCGCGCCGATCTGTCCGCTCTACGGCGCATGCGGCGGCTGCGCCGTGCAGGCGTGGCGCCGCCAGGCCTATCTCGACTGGAAGCGCGCTCTGCTGGTCGACGCCCTGCGCGCCGCGCGTCTCGAAACGGACGTGCGCGCTTGCGTCGACGCGCACGGCGCCGGCCGGCGTCGCGCCGTTTTTCACGCGCGCGTCGATGCGCGCGGGCGCGCCACGGTCGGCTTCATGCGCGCCCGCGCCCATGAACTGATCGCCATCGACGCCTGCCCGCTGTTCGCGCCGGGCCTTGCGCGCGCGCCCGCCGCCGCCGCAGCTATCGCGCAGGCGCTGGCAGATCTCGGCAAGCCGCTCGACATAGCAGCGACCGCGACCGACGCCGGCCTCGACATCGACATTCGCGGCGCGGGCAAGCTGGATTTCGGCGCGACGCAGGAATTGATCGCGCTTGCCGCGACATGCGATCTCGCGAGGCTCTCCAATCACGGCGTCGCGCTGATCGAGCGCCGCACGCCCGTCCTGCGCGTCGGCCGCGCCAGCGTGACGCCGCCCGCCGGCGGGTTCTTGCAGGCGACGCAGGCCGGCGAACAGGCGCTCGCCGATCTCGCGCTCGCGGAAATCGGGTCGGAAAAGCGCATCGCCGATCTCTTCGCGGGCGTCGGGACCTTCGCGCTGCGGCTTGCCGAACGCGCCGAGGTCCATGCCGTCGAGCAGGATCAGGCCGCCTTGACCGCGCTGTCCAAAGCCGCGCGCGGCGCAAGCGGCCTGCGGCGGGTCACGACGGAAGCGCGCGACCTGTTCAAGCGGCCGCTCCTGCGTTCCGAACTCGCCGCCTACGACGCGATCGTCTTCGATCCGCCGCGCGCCGGCGCGGAGGCGCAGGCCCGCGAACTGGCGGCAAGCGGCGTTCCGCTCGCCATCGCCGTCTCCTGCAACGCGCAGACCTTTTCGCGCGACGCGCGCATCCTCGTCGACGGCGGCTATGCGCTGGAGCATGCGACGCCGGTCGACCAGTTCCGCTATTCCGCGCATGTCGAGATCGTCGGCGTGTTCCGCCGCGCGGCGCGCAGCAAGACCAAGCGAGGATTGTTGTCGCGGTAGCGGTTGAGCCGCTCGTGAACGCTGTCTGCCGTGCGGCGACCGGCCGGGTGCGATCCCTGCCTTTTCGGCCGGCGCTCTCGTCTTCCGAGGCGGAATTGCCCGCCGAACCCACGTTGCTCCCCCGTGGCCGAGATGACATGGTGGAAGCGGTGGGGGGATTTGCGCGGACACGAATGAACAAGTCGCCGTCAGTCTCCGTCATCATGGCCGCCTACAATGCGTCCGACCATATCGACGCGGCGATCGATTGCCTCAGGCGCCAGACGCTCACGGATTGGGAGCTGGCTGTCGTCGATGACGCATCGGCCGATTCGACACGCGACAAGTTGCAGGCCGCGGCCGCGCAGGATCCGCGCATTCGACCGGTCCGGCTCGCCGTCAACGCCGGACCGGCGCATGCGCGCAATGTCGCGCTGCAGTCCGCGCGCGGCGCGTGGGTCGCGATCATGGATTGCGACGATCTGATGGCGTCTGATCGGCTGCAGGTCCTGCACGATCGGGCGGAACGGGATCGCCTTGACATCGTCGCCGACAACCTCCTGCTTTATGATCGCGACGCCCGCCGCGAGGTCGGCAGGGCATTCCTTCTGCCGGGCGAATCCGTTCGCCTGGACCGCCAGCGCCTTGTCCGCAACGACGGCCCGCCGCGCGTCATCGGCCTTGGCCATCTCAAGCCTTTCATCCGGCGCAGTCTGATTTCTTCGTCGCGCGCGCAATATCCCACCGACGTTCGGCTCGGCGAGGATTTCTGCTTCCTGTTCGAACTGCTCGGCGCCACCGACCGCGCGCTGCTGATCGACTATGCCGGCTATCGCTACACGCTGCCGTTCGGCATGCGCGCGGGACAGGAAGGCGCGGCCTCCCACGCTTCTCACAAGTCCGACGGGCTCGACGATCTGCTGACCCAGAACGAAAGGCTGAAGGCCGCAAACGCCGATGCGCCCGACGGGCGCCTGGCCGCTTTGCTCGATGCGCGCGGCAGGCGCATTCGCGACGAGGCGCACTGGCGCGCGGCGCGCGGCCACGCCAAGGCCGGCCGCTTCGTTCGCGCCGCCGCGGGCCCGGCAAAGGTCGAGCTGTCATTCCTGCTGGCGCAGATCAATTCCTTCAGGAAGCGGCGCATGGGAGATTGCAGCGCGCGGATCGTTTAGGTCGGCGACCGGACCGGCGCCTGCAACTCCGGCCCTTCGCCCTTGTAGGAATTCACCTTCGGGGACACTTCGAAGAACTCGATCTGATCGTCCGGCGCAGACTTCAGCAATTCGGTGCGAAAAACGCGGTCGTCGGAGCAGTCGAGCCACCTGTCGAAATCGGCGGGCGCGATGATCGCCGGCATGCGGTCGTGGATGGCGACGGTGGCGGCGTTGGCCGATGTCGTGATGATGCAGCCGGTGTCGACCTCGCCGCCCTGCGGGTCCGACCATGTCTCCCACACGCCCGCGAAGCCGAGCGGCCCGCGATCGCGCGCGCGAAAAAGAAAGGGCTGCTTCACCATCTTGCCGCGCGCGTCGTTCTGTCGCCGCCACTCGTACCAGCCGTCGGCGAGGAACAGGCAGCGCCGTCGCCGGATCGCGGCGCGGAAGCTCGGCTTGCCCTCGATCCCTTCCGCGCGCGCGTTGATGATGAGCGGAAAGGTCTTCGGGTCCTTCACGAAACCCGGCAGGAAACCCCAGCGCACGAGGCCGAAATGGCGGACGCCGCCGGCCGAGCGCACGATCGGGACCGGCTGCGTCGGCGCCACATTGTAGCGCGGCGGGAAGTTCGGCTGTTCGATGTAGCCGAACAGGCGCCGCATCGCTTCGGGCGGCAGGGTGATGGCGTAGCGGCCGCACATGGGGGTTCCTGAATTCCTCCGGGAAAGAAGTTGTTATGGAATCCGTGGCTAG
>JBDHTL010000151.1:0-8518 GCA_039808645.1 Rhodoblastus sp.
CGATGATGCCGGCCTTCACCATGTCGGCATAGTCGCCGTTCTGGGCGTCGAAGCCGTAGGCGTAGTCCGTGGCCTCGACCAGCTTGCCGACCACCACGGCGCCGTCGCCGCCGGCGTTGTCAACGATCTGGCGGGCCGGCGAGGTCAGCGCGCGACGCACGATGTCCACGCCCGTCTTCTGGTCGGGGTTGGCGCCGCCGACGCCGTCCAGCGCCTTGACGGCGCGCAGCAGCGCGACGCCGCCCCCCGGAAGGATGCCCTCTTCCACCGCAGCGCGGGTGGCGTTGAGCGAATCGTCCACGCGGTCCTTCTTTTCCTTGACCTCGATCTCGCTCGCGCCGCCGACGCGGATGACCGCGACGCCGCCGGCGAGCTTGGCCAGGCGCTCCTGCAGCTTTTCACGGTCGTAGTCCGAGGTGGTCTCCTCGATCTGCGCCTTGATCTGCGACACGCGGCCTTCGATGTCGGCCTTCTGGCCGGCGCCGTCGATGATCGTGGTGTTCTCCTTCTCGATGCGGACGCGCTTGGCGCGGCCGAGCATCGGGAGCGTCACGTTCTCGAGCTTGATGCCGAGGTCTTCGGCGATCATCTCGCCGCCCGTCAGGATGGCGATGTCCTCGAGCATGGCCTTGCGGCGATCGCCGAAGCCCGGGGCCTTCACGGCCGCGATCTTCAGGCCGCCACGCAGCTTGTTGACGACGAGCGTGGCGAGCGCCTCGCCTTCGACGTCTTCAGCGACGATGAGCAGCGGCTTGCCGGTCTGGACGACCGCTTCGAGGATCGGCAGCATCGGCTGGAGCGACGACAGCTTCTTCTCGAAGATGAGGATGTAGGGGTCCTCGAGCTCGGCCACCATCTTCTCGGCATTCGTGATGAAGTAAGGCGAGAGGTAGCCGCGGTCGAACTGCATGCCCTCGACGACGTCGAGCTCGGTGTCGAGGCTCTTGGCCTCCTCGACCGTGATGACGCCCTCGTTGCCGACCTTCTGCATCGCTTCCGCGATCATCTTGCCGATCGAGTTGTCGCCATTGGCGGAAATCGTGCCGACCTGGGCGATTTCCTCGTTGGTGGTGACCTTCTTGGAGTGCGTCTTGAGGTCGGCGACGACGGCCTCGACGGCCGTGTCGATGCCGCGCTTGAGGTCCATCGGGTTCATGCCCGCGGCCACGGCCTTGGCGCCTTCGCGCACGATAGCGGCGGCGAGAACGGTCGCGGTCGTCGTGCCGTCGCCGGCGGCGTCATTCTGCTTGGAGGCGACTTCGCGCACCATCTGCGCGCCCATGTTCTCGAACTTGTCGGCGAGCTCGATCTCCTTGGCGACGGTGACGCCGTCCTTGGTGATGCGGGGAGCGCCGAACGACTTTTCGATCACGACGTTGCGGCCCTTGGGACCGAGGGTGACCTTCACGGCGTTGGCGAGAACCTCAACGCCGCGCAGCATCTTGTCGCGGGCGTCGGTCGAGAAACGTACTTCTTTGGCTGCCATGTGCTGAAACTCCGAATGACGTGGAAGAGCTTGAAAAAGCGGCTATCAGGCGATCACGCCCATGATGTCGCTTTCCTTCATGATCAGGAGGTCCTGACCGTCGATCTTCACTTCCGTGCCCGACCACTTGCCGAACAGGACGCGGTCGCCGGCCTTGACGTCGAGAGGAACGAGCTTGCCGCTCTCGTCGCGGGCGCCCGGGCCGGCGGCGACGATCTCGCCTTCCTGCGGCTTTTCCTTCGCCGTATCCGGGATGATGATGCCGCCCTTGGTCTTCTCTTCGCTTTCGATGCGCTTCACGACGACGCGATCGTGCAGAGGACGAAACTTCATGGTCTCTCTTTTCCTAAAGTCGCGGCCGCCTTCGTGGCGGCCGGTATGGTTGGAGGGCCGATTGGCACTCGCTGACGTCGAGTGCTAACAGGCGATCGGGAGATAAGAGCGACGGCCCGGATCTGTCAAGAGCGACTACGACTTTTGTCTCAGACGCCCGGGCCTCAGGCGGGCCGGAACGACCGGCCGGCGAACGAGGCTTATCGGCCACCTGGATATCGAACGAAAGCCGTTTGATCGAAAATACTGATATATTACAGATTATTAACTATAATCATAAGTCGGGGCCGCCGTGCCGGAGTTTTTCTCCTGCTCTTCCACGGCGGCCGCCGGCGCCGGACTTCTCGTCCTTGCCTTCGCCGCCGGCGATGCGGCCGTCTTGGCGCTGGAACATCAAGCAACTATCAGGGCGTCCCGGCGCCGGGCCACGGCCTAAAATCGCACTTTCCCTTTGTGATGGCGCGCACTAGCTTGGGCGCCGTCACGGAAATGCCATGCGCCGCCGGATCGCGATCCAGTCCCTTGTTTCCACGCTGGGTTTCGGCGCGCTGCTGGCCGCTCTGGCGCTGACCGGCGACAATTCCTTCCTGGAGCGCGCGCGCTGGTTCTTCGCCGCCGCCGCCGCGCTGCCGGCGCTGGTCATGAGCCGGCGGGCGGGGCTCGCCTATCTCCTGCTCGCCGCCGCGCTCGCCTGGGTCGTCTCGTTCCTGAACGACGGCAAGATCGCCCTGACCGAAATGCCGCTGACTTGGCTCGACCTGCAAATCGCGGCGTCCAATCCCGCGGGCTTCCTCAATGCCGTGAAGGTCTCGCCGGCGCTCGCCTACTCCGTTCTCGCGGGCCTTGCGATCGTCCTGGTCGCGGCGGCCGGCTGGCGCGTCCTGCGTCTCGACCGGGCGCAGGCGCGCGCGAACGCCCCCGCCCGGGCCCTGGCCGTGACCCTGGCCGGCGCCCTCGCCTGGACCTCGTTCGCCCAGTTCGGCCGCCGGCTCGAGACAGCGGTCCAAGGGCACGATCACGCCGAAATCGCCAACATGCCGGAGGGTCTCGTCCTGATTTCGCGGCTCGTCGGCGCCGTGCCCTTCCTGGCGCTGACCGCGCGCTACGAATCTCATGCGCCGACGCCCTTCCGCCAGTTCGCGGCGAGCGGCGCGCTGGCCGCGCCGTCGCTGGGCGACGCGACGGCCTATCTCGCGCCGTCCGCGCCGCCCGCCCTGCAGCCGAACATCGTGATCGTGCTCCTGGAATCGACCTTCGATATCTCGAAGGTCTTTCCGACGACGCCTGCGGTCGCCTCGCCGCTGTTTCCCGCCTCGAACGCCGGGCAGCTGCAGGGCGAACTCGGCGTGCACGCCATCGGCGGCGGCACCTGGATCAGCGAATTCGAGGCGATCACCGGCATTCCCTCGCGGCTGTTCGGCTATGCCGGCTATTACACGCATGTCGAACTCGGGCCCTATGTGAAGGGCTCGCTCGCCAGCTACCTCGGCGCGCGCGGATACCGGTCGCTGGCGCTCTATCCGGTCGAGGGCAAGTTCTACAATTCGCGCGCGGCCTATGGCCATTACGGCTTCGACCGCTTCGTCGACGGCGACGAACTGGAGATCAAGGAGCCGTGGTTCGCCGAGGATACCGACATCATGAAACGGTTCCTCGGCAAGCTCGCCGAGGCGGACCCGTCGAAGCCGCTCTTCTCCTTCATGCTGACGATGGAGAACCATTCGCCGCATCCCTGCCCGCGCTTCTCGAGCGAGAAGGAAATGCCCTATCGCTTCGTCGGGGAGACGAATGCGCGCGGGACCTGCGAACTGAACGAGTATATCGCGCGCTACCGTTCGACCGAGGCCGCCGTCGCCATGCTCGAGCAGGCGCTGCAGGCGCGCGAGAAGGAAACGGGCCGGCCCTACGTGCTCGCCGTCTTCGGCGATCACCAGCCGAATTCCTTCACCGGCACGGGCCGCATGCCGATGTGGTCGCCCAACGATTATTCGGCGCTGCGCCGCGCGCCCAACGACGTGACCTTCTACCAGATCCGCTCGTCGGCCCCCTCGCCGTTCACGACGAAGCGGCTCGACATGTCCATCGTCATGCTGCCGACGCTGATCAGCGCCTATGTCGCGAAGGACAAGCGCGACATGTACCTGCCCGGCAACTTCGCGATCCAGGCGCGCTGCGGCGAGAAGATTTCGCTGCCCCGCCTCAACAAGGCCTATGGCCGCGACGCGGCGATCCCGGAAGGCCAGGCCAATTCGGATCCGAAGGCGGCCGCGCTCAGCCAGGACTGCCGCAGCGCGCTGATCGCGGCGCGGGCCGACTATCTCTCGCTGATCGACATTCCCTGATGGATCTGCGGTGACGCGAGAGCCGATCGCGACGCGGCGCGTGCTGATCGTCGCCAATCCGAAAGCGCGCGGCTACGCGCCGCGCAAGATCGAGACGATTCGCGCGACCCTTTTGCGAGAAGACATCGCGGTGGACGTCGCGCAATCGCAGGCGCGCGGCGACATCGAGCGCATCGTCGCCGAGCGCGGCGGCGCCTTCGACGTGATCGCCGCGCACGGCGGCGACGGCACGATCAACGAAGCAGTCGCAGGGCTTCGCGCGATTGCGGGCGCGCAGCCGGCGCTGGCGATCATTGCCGGCGGCACCGCCAACGTGCTGGCGATCGAAACGCGCGCGCGCCGCGACGCGACGACGATCGCGGCGGCGATCCGGGCGGGCCGCACCGAGCCGCTCTACTACGGCCTCGCCAACGGGCGGCCCTTCGTGCTGATGGCGTCCGCCGGTCTCGACGCCGCCGTGGTCGCGCGCACATCGCCCCGCCTGAAGAGCGCCCTCGGCAAATGGGCCTATGTGGCGTCGGCCTTCGCGCTGAAGCGCCGCCGGGCAAAGACCCCCGACATAATCGTGGCGGCGGGCGGCGAGACGCTGCGCTGCCGCCTGGCGATCTGCGCCAATACCGCGCGCTACGGCGGCGACTACGTGATCGCGCCGCAGACCTCCGCGACAAAGCCCGGACTCGTCCTGGTCGCGATCGCCGACGACGGTCTCGTCTCTCTCCTGCGCATCGGTTGGCGCATGATGACCGGGCGCGGCCTTGAGGGCGCGGGCGTGCGCCTCCTCGATGTGAGGGAGGCGACGCTTGCATCGGCTTCGACGACGGCCGCGCAGGTCGACGGCGACCCTTTCGGCGCGACTCCCTTGCGCGCCTGTGCGGTAGAAGCGCCGGTCAGGCTGATCGTTTGCGGCGAGGCTTGTTCTTGATTTCGGCCTTGGGCGCGCGTCCGAACAGCCTTCGCAATTCGTCCTTCGCGTCTTCCAGAGTCGCGCGCTGGCGCTTTGGCAGATTGTGGCCGGCGCGATTGACGTAGAAGGTCAGCATGGACATGGCGGAACGGTAGGGTTCAGCCTTGCGCCGGCTGCTGTGCTCGGCCGATCGCTTCAGCGAGGCGGCGATCTTGCGGGGATCGTGAAGGCTGAAGACGCCTTCCTTCAGGTCGAGCGCGTCGCTGTGTTCAGTGACGTCCTGCGACCAGCGGCCAGATTTTCCGGTGGACTTGGCATGGGCCATGTGCGGCTCCCTCTGGCTCTGCAACGGTCAAGCGAGCCGGCCGTTCCCTCCGCAGGTCCGTCAGTCCATGCGAGTGGATCGAGGGGCGCGCGACGCCGCAAGACTTTCTTATTCGCCCTGCGCTATGTAGCGGACATGATCTGCCGCGACACGCCCTGTCGGCAACGCTGTGACGGAGCGCTCGCGCGCTCCTGCGCGCGGGAGCGGCGCGCATGAAGGTGCTGCTCGCCTTCGTGGTTAACGCCCTGTTCAATTTCGTGATCGGGCTGATCGTCGCGAAATTCCTGGGGCCGGAGGAATACGGCCGCTTCGCGCTGGCGCTGGCGCTCGGCCTGGTCATCCAGACCGCCGTCTTCGACTGGATCCGGCTCTCGGCCATCCGTTTCTATTCGCAGCGCACGCGGCAGGACGAGCCGCAGGTGCGCGCCACGCTCGACACGGCCTTCGCCATTCTGGCGGTCGGGCTCACGGCCGTCGTCGGCGCCGTTCTGATGTCGGGCATGGAGTTCGGCCTGTCGCATGCGCTGATCGGGCTTTCGCTGGCGACGGCGGTCGTCAACGGCCTGTTCGACTATTCCACCGGCCTCGCGCGCGCGCGTTTCGACGACGGGCAATACGGCCGGCTCGTGATCGTGAAGAATGCGCTGTCGCTGGCGCTGACCACGGGCGCAGCCTTCGTCTTCCAGTCCGCTAAAATGGCGCTGCTCGGCGCCATCGTCTCGATCGCCGGCTCGATCGTCGCCACGCGCCGCGCGCTGACCGACGCCGACAGCGAGCCGAGGCGCGCAAGCTTCGATCTCGGGCGCGCCTATCTCGGCTACGCCCTGCCGATCATCGCGGCCAACCTGCTCTACCTGCTCATTCCCTTCGTCAACCGCTCGCTGGTGGCGAAATATTACGGCTTCGCGGAGACGGGCCAGTTCTCGCTCGCCTTCGATCTCGGCCTGCGCGCCGTGCAGGCGATCGGCTCCGCGCTCGACGTGCTGCTGTTCCAGCTCGCGGTCGCCGCGCACGAAAAGCACGGGCTGGAGCGCGCCAAGGAGCAGATCGCGCGCAACATCACGATCGTGCTCGCCATCATCGCACCGGCATGCGTCGGCGTCGCGCTGACGCTGCCCTCGATCGAGGCGCTGGTCGTGCCGATGCAATACCGCGGCCCGTTCGGCCAGTATCTCACCTTGATGCTGCCCGGCCTGTTCGCGCTGACCATGATCAATTTCGCGATCAATCCGATCTTCCAGATCCAGAAGAAGACGCTGCCGCTGATCGCCGCCGCGCTGATCGGCTGCGCGGGAACGCCGCTGCTCGTCGCGCTGCTGCCGCGCGGCGCGGACGCCTCCAGCCTCGCAATCGCGCAGAGCGCCGGCTATGTCGCGGCGCTGGTCGCCCTGACCGGCTTCGCGCTCGCCTCGCGGCCGCGCTGGCCGTCGCTGCGCGAACTCGCCGCGATCGCGATCGCGACCGCCGCCATGATCGCCGCGCTCTGGCCGATGCGGCATTGGGCGCCCGGCGCGTTGACGCTCGCGGCGCAGATCGTCACGGGCGCGGGCGTCTTCGGCGCGCTGGCGCTCGCCTTCGACATCGCGGGCCTGCGCGCGCCGGTTCTGGCGAAGGTCCGCGCGCTTGCGCATCGCGGCGGCGCGGCGGAGGCGGTCGGCAAGGGTTGAGGCCGCGTTTACCTCGCGGCAACCACGCTCGCCAATAAAGTATTCATTCTATTTGCGGCGCGTTATCCGACCTATAACCACAATATTATGTAAATCCGGCCGCGCGAATTCTACATGTTACGATCCGTGATCATCTCCACGCGTCCGCGCGCGGCATTCGGGAACGGATCATGTCTTCTTTCTGGCGCATCGTGCTGCTTGCCGGCGTCGCCGTCTGCGCGACGCAGCCTGCAACCGCCGGCGGCTACGGCGGCGGCTTCATCGAATTCGTGATGACTGGCGGAACGCCCGCGCCGGCTCGCGACCCCTTCGCGCCGCGTCGCATGGCCGCGCCCGCGCCGCAATATGCCCCTGCCGAGCCCGCCGTGCCGCCGGCCGTCCATCCGCCGGTCCGGGTCGCAAGCTACGGCGCGGCGCCGCTCGAGGCGCGCCGGACCGTGCCGCAGGAATATCTGCGCACCGAGGTCGACTACGCGACCGGCGAGCGCCCCGGCACGATCGTCGTCGATACGCGCGGCAAGCATCTCTATCTCGTGCAGGGCGGCGGCCGCGCGATCCGCTACGGCATCGGCGTCGGCCGGCCGGGCTTCACCTGGGCCGGCGTCAAGTCGATCACGCGCAAGGCGGAATGGCCGGACTGGACGCCGCCGCCGGAAATGCTCAAGCGGCGGCCGGATCTGCCGAAACACATGGTCGGCGGGCCGGAGAACCCGCTCGGGGCGCGCGCGCTCTATCTGGGCTCCTCGCTCTACCGCATCCACGGCACCAACGAGCCCTACACGATCGGGCAGAACGTCTCGTCGGGCTGTATCCGCATGATGAACGGCGACGTGGAGGATCTGTACGACCGCGTCCGGGTCGGCACAAAGGTGGTGGTTCTCTAGAGCGCGCGGCCGGAACGCGCTCTGCATTTTCAAACCGATCAGCGTTCCTGCTTTCGAGCGGGTCCGCTCAAGAGCAGGCTGATCTGGAAATCCGCGCGAAAAACAGCAGGAGGCGAAAAGAAGGCCGTCGCGGCGATGCGGCGGCCTTCAGTTCTTTCACAACGGGTTCGACGCGTCAGGCGTCGTAGGTGTCGTCGGACTCGTCGTCGTAGTCCGAATCGTCGGACGCATTTTCGTAGCGGGCGTCGTCGGACTCCCGCCCGCCGTCGCCCTCGTCGCCGTAGTAATTGTTGACGACCGTGCCGCCGCCGCCAGCGTGCTGGCCCTGACCGCCGCCGAGCATCGAGCCGAGACCGCTCATGCCCGAGCTCTGGCCGTGGCCGCCGAACATGCCGCTCAGCGAATTGACGAGCAGCGCGCCGCCGGCGACGCCGGCGGCCGCGCCGAGCGCGCCCTTGAGGAAGCTGGAGCCGCCGCCCCCCTGCTGTTGCGGCGCGCCGCCCCAGGGACCGCCTTGTCCGCCTTGGGGGCCGCCCTGCGGGGGCGGCGGAGGACCGCCCCACCCGGCCTGCTGCGG
>JBDHTL010000152.1:0-8269 GCA_039808645.1 Rhodoblastus sp.
GTGGATTCAGTCGCCCGGAGCCGGGGTCGATTGGGCGCTGCGCATCCCGAAGGTTGCGGACGGCGACGTCATACTCACCAACACGCGCGGCGCGCATGGCCCGTCGATCGCGGAGCATGTCTTCGCATTCCTCTTCGCCTTCACGCGCAAGATGCCGCGCTCACTCGACTACTCGTTCGATGGGAGCGGATCGGACCCTCCATGTGGAGACGTTGTCGCCTGCGCGCGCCATTTCCTTCAAGGCCTCGAATTGGGGGAGGCCGCCGAAATGGTGCGGAAAGATTTTCCCGCAGAGGTTCAACGGCTCGTCTGCCTCGCCCGCCTTTTCGCGCGCGCGCTTGGCTCCGACCAAATCCTTGGCTGCGAAATCGTGACCAACTTCGTGTGACACATCGTTTGCGCTGAGCGGGGCGACTTCGAATTGAACAGCGCCGATCGAATAGAGCATGTCTCGCGTCCCTTATTCGCCCTGAACGCCGCCGAAACTGAAGCGCCTGCGCTGGACCTTGCCGAGCGCCGCAACGGCGCCGGCGGCGGACGATTTCGCCGATGCGGCGAGACTGCCGGCCTTCGCCAGTTCCGCATTCAACTGTTTCGCCAAATCGACGGCCGATTGAATGCTACTGGTCTCGACCTTCGGCGTCGCGGTGACATTCATCCCGTCGATTGCGTGCTTTGCGCCTTCGGCCGCCGTCTTCGCCTTTTCCAAATTGCTGGTATCGACGCCGCCGCGAAGCTGATCGAACCGAGCCTGCGCTGCGTTCCGCTTGGCAATGGTCCCGGATGCATCTTCACCGCGGGACTCTTTGCCGGCGATGAGGCTGTCCAGAGTGGCGATCTGCTTGTTCAGCGTCGCCAACTCTTGCATGAGCGCCGCCTCATTTGGCGCCATGCCGCCGCCTAAACCGCGATAGGTCATCCACGCTGTGCCGGCGGCAACCCCGTACGGGCCGGCACCTGCCCTAGCAAGCCATGACAATGGCATCATCGCGCCCTTGGCGGCGCCCGCGAGGCCCCCGCCCCCCATGAACCCGTGAAGCGCTGCGCCGGCCGATACGCCGCCGCCGAGCAAGCCTGCTGCTGTCAGCATCTGTCTAACGCCGTTCGACGATTCCGAAATCGCATCGAGCGCGTTTCCGGCTTTCTCCATCGCGGGCTTCAGCCAGGCTTCGTTCGCCTGCCCCATCGCCAGCGTCAGGTTTTCGACTGAGCCCTTCAACCGCTCGAAGGCGCCGCCGAGCCCGCCCATGATCTCGTCGGCCTTCTTCTTCGCGAAATCGGGATCGTCGCCGGCGGCGCGCAGTTGCTTGCGCGTCGCGTTATATTCGTCGCGCTGGCGCTGCGTGATCGCGAACTTGCCGCCGTGCTTGTCGGAAAAGAAGGCGTTCAACTGCGCCAAGGTCATGTCGGACGCCATGATATCGTCCATCAGCTTTTGTGCGTCGACACCGGCCGCAGATACCTTCTGGAACCCGCGTGCGGCCTTGGCAATCGTTTTCATGTCTTTCGCGGACGTCTTGCCCTTCTTGTTCTTGCCGAACAGCCCCTCGGTTGCGCCGGTCACAGCCTCGATAAACGACGCCTGACTGCCGAGCGCGTTGGGGTCCGAAAGGATGCCCGCCAGCTTCTTGCGGACGTCGTCGGTGAAGCCCTTACCCGTCTCGCGCTTGAAGTGATTTTCGAAGGAACCTACGTCCAGAGCCTTCGGCATCCGAACATAATCGGAATAATTGATCCCGGCGGCGCCGAGCGCGCTGATCCCCTGCTTGGTGGGCGAGACGAGCTTCGAAGCGGCAGAGCGCATGGCGACGCCGAATTCATCGCCGCGCAGGCCGCCGCGCCGCGCGACGGCGGCGGCGGCCATCATCGCCTCAGGCGTCAGGCCGGCCGTCGAGCCAGACGACGCCGCGAACTTGACGAACTGCTGAACGTCCTCGTCGGACATGCCGCCCGCCTTCGCCATCTTGACCATCTGGTTGACGGCCTTCTGGCTCTCGGTAAGCGCGCGCTCCTTGGTCGAAATGTCCTTGTTGAACGCCTGAAGATACGACCGCAGTCCCTCGCTCGACGTCTCGAGATCGGCCTCCATGACGAGGGCGTAGTTCTTGACGTTCTCGAGGATCCCTTCGGCGACAGCAGCCCTCGTCTTGGCGTCGAAGTTGGTCGGAAGGCCCTGCATCGCCTTCGTCTGCGCCTTCACGACGTCGAGATTTGTGAATTGTGTGTCCTGGCCGATGCGCTTGGCCTGCGCCTGCAAGCCCGCCTGATCGGCTTCGCTGATGTCGGTGAAGGCGCGCTGCTTGCGCGTGCCGATATCGAACTCGGCTGCGCTGACGACCGCCTTCTTTCCCATTTCCTTGACGCGATGGCCGGCGGCGAGGCCTGCGACGCCGCCGATAAGCCTGCCGGGCGTCATGCGGGCGTCGGCGGCCTTGGCGGCGGCTGCCGCCGTCGCCTTGTTGAAAGCGGTCTGCTCGCGCTTGACGCTGCGCAGCGCCGAGATCGTCCGCTGCTCCCACGCCTTGACGTCGGACGCCTGCGCCTTCGTCCACTTGGAAGCGTCGGCGGCGAGGCTCGCCGACTTTGCATAGTCTGTCCACGCCTTGCGGACCGTGTCGATGTCCTTGGCCTGCAGCTTCAGGCCGGCGAGCGACTTCGTGAAGCGATCGGTGGCGCCGGAGCCTTCCATCGCCTTGGCTGCAGCGCGCGCGTTCTTTTCGACGTCGCGCAGCGCCTGGGCCGCAGTCTTGGCCTGCTTGGTGTCGGCCAAGACCTTGATGGTCAGCGACGAAGTAAGATTCGCCATCGCATCGCTTCCATTTCACGTTCCGCGTCGTCGATCCGCTGCGCCTCGGCGACTTCATCGAGGAAATCACGCCAGTCCATCGCCGCGATCTCGGCCATCGACCAGCCAATCACCCGCCCGACTAAGGCTCGGTAGAACCGCCATCCGCCGGGGCCGTATCGCTCGCCGGCGCGGCCCGGAACCGGCGGGGCATAAAATCCAGCGCGGCTTTGTCGAGTCTCGCCTTGTCGTCGTCGTCTAGCGCGCGCATGACGGTATCGGGAACGCGGACGCCGTCGGGGCGAAAATAGATAGGGATCACGACGGGAGCGTCGTCGGGCAGGTTGGCAATCGATTTCTGCCAGGCCTCGACTTCGCCGAATGTCAGGCGCCGAACCTCGATCGCATGATACTCGACGCCCTCGAACTCGAGCGGCCATTCCAGATCGATCGTCTTGCCACGCGCGGACCTGGAGATGAATTGCGGGGCCGCCGGGGCGGCGGGTGTATCGTTCATGGGCGGGGATTCCTTCGGGCGGGATGGCGGACCGCTTCGCGCGGCCCGCACCGGGATCAGATGCGCAGGATCGCGCGCTCGCTGGCCGTCTGGTCGACGCCGCGAACCCGCCATGTCGCGGAATAGAAGTCCCACAGGTAGATTTCCTGCTTGTCCTCGTATTCCTCGTAATGCGTGATTTCCGCGACCTTGTGATCCTGCGCGCCCGGCGATCCGCGCTGGAGCTCCGCGGCCGAGATTTCGACCATCCGCCCGCGGACGACGACCTTGCGTTCGATCGCGCGGCTCGTCTCCTTGTCGCGCACCACCGCATAGACGGTGTACGGGCGCAACTGCCGCGTGCCGAGGCCGAATAGAAGGCGGGTCTGCGGATCGGAGCCGATCAACTTGAAGGTGAGTTCCGGCGCCTCGATCCCGAATCCGCCGAGATTGATCGCGCCGATCGAACCTCCCGGATGATGCTCCTGCGTCTTCTCGCGCCAGTCGGGCAGCTTCACGGACTGCAGCGTCAGGTGTTTGGAATTGTCGGGGCCATCGTCGCCGGCGAAAAGGTTCGCGGCCTCGATGACGCGAAGGGCTGCTGCCATTGGAGGATTTCCTTATCAGAGAATGGAAAGGCCGCAGCGGGCGGGGAGACGCCGCCCGCTGCGATGGATCAGGCCGCGACGTACTGCGGCACGAGCGTCGCGGCCTGGGCGACGAGCGTCGCCAGTTCGACCTCGAGCGCAGCGAGATAGGGCCGTGAATCGACGGTGACCTGCATGATCGGCGCCGGATTTTCGGCCGCGAAGAAGATGCGGAACTTGCCCTGCCTCAGATTGAGGGCCGAATTGGCGGCGGCTTCGAAACCGACCTTGAAGCCGATCGAACCGCCCTGGCGCATCGCTTCCGCGTTGATCTCGACCACGTCGTTCATGACGGCCTGGACCGAATGCGGCGTCACGTTCTCGCGGCCGAGGCGCAAGCGGATGGACTTCAGGATCGCGAGATGCATCCAGTCGCGCGCGCGGCTCTTGTTGTAGAACCACCAGTTCGGGTCGGTGTCCGCGTTGAAGGTTCCGGCGAAGACGAACCCGCTCTCGGCAGCCGCCGTTTCGACGCCGATCTCGCCGCGCGAGAAGATGCCGATATGGGCGGCGAGAAGCTCCTGCGCCGCGGTGGCGCCGTCCGTCAGGGAGAAGGGATAATATTTCTGCAGGCCGAGGATGCCCTGAACCTGCTGGTTGGCGAACGACCAGAACGGGAAGCCGCCATGAAGAAAGTCGGTCCTTACGCCGAGGCCGAGAACCTGCGCGGCGCCGTCGTCGTAGCGGCTGCCCACGCCAGCGGCGACCTTCACGCCGCCGTCGACCGGGATGAGACGACGCGACGCGAGCGTCTCGCGCCAGTTGGTCGCCGCCTGCTGATCGGTCGCCGGGCCGGCGACGACGGCATGGGCGAGGATCTTGGAGCAGACGCCGGGGAGCTCTGCGCAGATCGGGTTGGCTTCGGTATTGTCGCCGTCCTGCGTCGTCTGGCCGGTGAATCCGGGGGCGCCGATCAGCCGCGGGATGACGCCGAGCATGGTCCCCGCGCGAAGGAAGGCATGGATGCCGGTGCCGACATGGCCGCCCTCCGACGTGTCCGTGATCGATCCGACGATATTGGCGATCGTCGCGGCGGCGTTGGCGCCTTTTTCGACACGCACAGCGACGACCCGAGCCGAGGACTGCAGATCGGCAAGCTGGTTGTCGATCGCGGCGACCGCGTGCGCGAGTTCGGTGTCGCCAAGCTTGGCGAGCGCCGCCGGGTCGCCGCTATCGAACGCCACCGGCTCGTTGAGCGGCAGGAAGTCCTCGTCGGCATCGTCGGCCGGCAGGCAGAGGCCGACGACAGAAAGGTCGGAGGGCTGCGCCGGACGCGGATCGGTGTCGTCCGGGTTGAAAATGATGCCATAAGTCGGGCTCGTCATCTGCGCTGTCTCCTGTTCGCGCGAAAGGAACCGGGCGCCGAAGCGCCCGCGAAATCTGTCTTTGGACTGCCTGCTACGCCTGCGCAGCGAGCGCCGCCGCCGCGCGAAACAGGTTCGCGCGCGCGTCGAGATCAATCCCGAACTGCGGTTCGAATTGTGCAACGAGCGCGGAGCCCCACGAGACGACGTTGCCCATCGTCCACGCGAAATAGACGACGGGATTGGCGTCGCGCTGCGCGAGCGCGAAGGCGTCGATGGCGTCGTACTTGCCGGCGATCTTGAGGGCCGCCTGCAGCGCCCAGAGCGGCACTTCCGACGGCACGGGCCGCGGATCGACCGCGAGCGGCGTGGCCGCCTCGGTCGTCAGCGCCGCCAGCACAGCCTCGCGCCTGGTGTCGTCGCCCGCGCGCCAATCCGCCAGAGCGAGCGCAGGCGCGGTTGCCGCGGCGATCGTCGCCTCGGCCGCGTCGTGCGCGCCGGCGTCGGCGCGCTCGTCCGCGAGGACGCGCCGCGCGGCTTCGATCGCTTCGACCTCGGCCACCAGCGCGCAGATCGCGGCGTTGCGCTGGAGGGCCGCGACCGCGCCAGACTCGGTCGCCGCGATGGCGTCGAGCGGGCAGCACGGGCGGCCGCACGCGTCGAAATCCCAACGACGGACGAAGCCGGTCGAAGTCAGATCATCGATTTGCATGTCCACTCCTACGCCGCCGCCATCAGGCCGACCGAAACCATGCGCAGATGCGAGACCCACGCGATGCGGCAGGCCGCCTTGCCGGTCGCCTTCAGTTCCAGCGTCTGGGCGGTCGTGTTGGCCTGGGCCACGCAATCGCAGGTAGCGGTGACCTCGCTGACCGTCGTGGTGGTCGACACCACGACGACGTTGCCGCCGATGTCGCGCGAGACGATCCCGGTGATGTCGTAGACCATCTTTTCGGTTGCTGCGCCGCCCCATTGCGCGGCGGCGATCGTCGCCCGGAAGCGATAGGCCTTCCCTTCGGCGATCGGCGCAGACGCGAAGACGGTCGGCGTGGCGTCGGTCGTCACACCCGCGTATTGCCCCCACGTTGGATCGTGCGGCGCCCGCCCCGCGGCGCCGAGCTTGCCGGTGTCGCGCAGGCCCGGCGCGGCCGCCAGAAAGGCGTCGACGCCCGCGCCCGTCGCCGCGATCAGGTCGCCGCCAGAGGCCGCGAGGCGACCGTAATTGTCGTTCTGCGTGAGCGCGTCCGTGTAGACATCGCTCGGCGCGCGCGCGCAATTAGGTTGGAAAACGCGGATCGTGCAGTCGATCGCCGCGCCGACGTTGAGGGGGATGGTGACGATGACATCCACCTGCGCCGCCGTCGCCTGATCGATGACGCGCGTGACGGATGCGCGGACCATCGACGTCCCGATTTGTGGCGTCGCCGCCGTGCCGGCGAGCCACGCCCCGCCAGCGTCTCTTTCATCGAGCGCGAGCGTCAACGCGCCGATGTTGGCGAGAGACCCGCCGACGAGTTGCAGGCCGACGCCGCTGCTCCACGTCTGGCCCGCAGCCACGCCGATGCCATAGGCCGTGACCGCCGCCAAGCCGTATTGCACCGGCGCTAGCTGTAGGTAGCAGTTATACGGCGTGACGGACCCGCTCGCCGGCGCCTGAAATCTCAGGTCGAAATAGCCATTCGTCCCGATCTTGCCGAGAGCGACGATGCTGACAGTCACGGCGGCGGGCACCCCGGACAGATACATGCCTGTCGGCAGCGCTCCGAGGCTGCCCAGAGCGCCGAGCGCCGCCGTGAGCGCGTTCGGATCGCGCAGACGGTTGGCCGCCGCCGTGCTGGCCTGTCGGCCGACGCGGATCATGCGGCGAAACACGTCCGCTCCTGCTGTGGCCGACCCGAGCGCGAGCAGATCGGTGGAGGGGTCGTAGGCGATCGCCTGCGGCGCAGCCGACAGGAGGCATTTTCCGCCCGCCTGAAACAGTGGCGTCTCGGCCGCGTGCATCGCGGCGATCTGATCCGGCGTCGCTGCCGTCAACGCAACCTTGACCAGCGTCAGAACGGTCGCCGAATTGACGGAATAGCCCGCCGCATCGCAGCCGATGTAAAACTTGCCGCTGGCGTTGGTGAGCGAGCCCACGCTGCCGACAGCCGCCGTCGCGACGCGCACGCCGTTGAGCCACATCTCGAATTGGCCGGTCGCCGCCCGACGAACGCATCGCACATGATAGGTTGCGCCGGCCGCGATCGAGCCCGCCCAGGTCACGGTCGAAGTGTTGGTCCCGTCGGACAATGCGAAACTGAGCGTCGAGCCTACCGATTGCAACTTAGCGTAAGCGCCGGAATAGGCTCCGCCGGTGTAATAGCCATGCATCCAGTAAATCTGCGTCCCGCTCGCGGCCGCGCCGACGATCGACATGTCGATTTCGAAATCCGTCGAGCCGAAGGCGTAGGGCGGCGACGACAGATAGTTCGCCGATCCCCAGCCCGTGTAGCCCGCGAGATCGGCGCCCGCCGCGACAACCGCGCGCGCGATCGTGCCGACGACGGTCGCGTTGTTAGTGGCAGTCGATCTATCCGAGAACGTAGCGCCCGCCGTCTTACTCGTCACATCCGCCGAACTTTCCGCTAATGCCAATTTTGCCGCGCCCTGCGCGCCGACCATCCAACCCGTCTCGACACTCGGCGTCTTCACGGAGATCAGCGAATTCGCCGGATTGGCGGCGTCGAGCCGAATGCGCGCCACGCCGGTCGAGCCGACGATGGCGACCATGTGCGGGCCGATCGCGCGCAGTTTCGCAGGCGCCCCGACGCCAAGCTGCGCGGCGGTGAACGTCGCGAGCCCCGCCACGTCCCAGGAGGCCGCGAGATATTGCCCCGCGACCGACAGGCCCGAGGCCGTCAGCGTCCACAGCAGCGGGGCTGCGTCGGGCGCGGCGCGCGTCCAGCAGCAGGCGAGTGTCGCCGTCGACGAGTTGGAATTCACCACGACGCCATCCGAACGGATCACGCGCACGCCGGCGTTGCTGGCCACGGCCGTC
>JBDHTL010000153.1:0-8213 GCA_039808645.1 Rhodoblastus sp.
CTACAGCCCTGGCCTGGGACGGGCCGACGCGCCTGTTCAAATGGTCGCTCGTCGTACTCGTCGTCGACGGCTGGCTGAGCAACGCCGTCGGCGGCTCATGGCCGGCCTGGCACAAGTGGAACGGCTATCTGGCGCTCACGCTGATCCTGTTCCGGGTGCTGTGGGGCTTCGTCGGCGGCTCGACCGCTCGGTTTGCGAATTTCGTCGCGTCGCCCGGCCGCGCGCTCGCCTACGTGCGCGCGGCCGCGGAGGGCGAGCCGCAAAGATTTCTCGGGCACAATCCGCTCGGCGGCTGGATGGTCGTGGCGCTGATCGGCCTCGTCGGCCTGCAATGCGTCTCGGGCCTGTTCGCCGCCGACGAGGATCGCCTGGTGATCGAGGGACCGCTCGTCAAGCTCGTCGCGGATTCGACGATCAGTTTCGCGGCGCGCTGGCATCACCGCCTCTTCGACGCGCTCCAGATCCTGGTCGCGCTGCATGTCGTGGCGACGCTGTTCTACACAATCGTGAAGCGCGAGCCGCTGGTCGCCGGCATGGTTACCGGCTCGAAGCCGCTCGCGCCCTACGTTGACCAGAAGACCGCGCGGCCGGGTTCGTGGACGGCGGCGGCCGTCTGCCTGGCAATTGCCGCGGCGCTCGTGTTCGGCGGGATCATTCTGGCGGGCGGGAAGCTGTAGGGCTCGCCGCGCCGGTCGCGGCCAGGAATTCCGGCTTTGCCATCCTTCGAGGCGCGGCCTTCGGCCGCCCCTCAGGAGGAGGATTCTTGGCAAGGCAGGCCTTGCGGAATACTGAAATCTTCATCCTGAGGAGCGCCTGAAAGGCGCATCTCGAAGGATGGCCGAGCCTCGCGCGCGCCTCAGTTGACGCCGAGCTTCTTCTGCAGGCTCGTCGACGAGGTCGTGTACTGGAAGGTTAGCTTCTTGTCGGGATAGACGTAGCGGTGGACCTTCTGGGCGGCCAGCGCGCCTTCGTGGAAGCCCGAGAGAATGAGCTTCAGCTTGCCGGGATAGGTGTTGATGTCGCCGATGGCGAAGATGCCCGGCGTCGACGTCTCGAATTTCTCCGTGTCGGCCGGCACGAGATTCTCGTGCAGGTTGAGGCCCCAGTCGGCAATCGGCCCGAGCTTCATGGTCAGGCCGAAGAAGGGCATCATCCGCTCGCACGCGACCTCGCGCGTCGCGCCGTCGTTCAGCTTGACGGTCGCGCTTCTCAATTCGCCGTTCTCGCCGGCGATCGAGCCGACCTGGCCGATGACGAGATCCATCTTCGCCTCGCGCACCAGTTCGCGCATGGCGTTGACGGAGTGCGGCGCGCCGCGGAATTCGTCGCGACGATGGACCAGCGTGATGCGCCTGGCGACGGGATGGAGGTTGAGCGTCCAGTCGAGGGCGCTGTCGCCGCCGCCGACGATCATCACGTTCTTGTCGCGGAAGTCCTCCATGCGGCGCACCGCGTAGTGGACGGACTTGCCCTCGTAGGCGTCGATGCCCGCGATCGGCGGCTTCTTGGGCTGGAACGAGCCGCCGCCGGCCGCCACGATCACGCACTTGCATTCGAATGTCTTGCCCGCGTCGGTCTTCACCCGAAACGCCGGACGCTCCGCCGTGCCGAGGCTTTCGAGCGAGGCGACCATCTCGCCGAAATGGAAGGTCGGATGGAAGGGCTCGATCTGCTTCATCAGATCGTCGACCAGGCCCTGGCCCGTGATCATCGGGAAGCCCGGAATGTCGTAGATCGGCTTTTCCGGATAGAGCTCGGAGCACTGGCCGCCGGCGCGCGGCAGGATGTCGACGAGATGGGCGCGAATGTCGAGCAGGCCGAGCTCGAACACCGCGAACAGGCCCGCGGGGCCGGCGCCGACGATGACGGCGTCGGTGGCGATGACTTCGCTCATGTCGGTTTTCTCCTGAACTGGGGCGGCCGGCCCCGCAATGTCGGCTGTCGCCGACTTTGCCACTGTTTCTCGCAAACCTGGAACACCCGGATTGCAACCGGCTCGTCGTCATTTGCCGGCCGGAGGCCGGCGGTCCCGGCGCGGCCCTTTTCGCCGGCGTCGAACCGGCGGTTCCGGATCAGCCCTGCTTGCCGGGCGTCGTGATCACGAGGCCGTCGAGATCGGCCGTGACCTTGATCTGGCAGCTCAGCCGGGAGGTCGGCTTCACCTCGAAGGCGAAATCGAGCATGTCCTCTTCCATGGCGGAGGCCTTGCCGGTCTTTCCGATCCACTGGTCGTCGACGTAGACGTGGCAGGTCGCGCAGGCGCAGGCGCCGCCGCATTCGGCGAGAATTTCCGGAATCGAATTGCGGATCGCCGTCTCCATCACAGTCGAGCCGACTTCCGCGTCGACGGTGCGCGACTTGCCCTCGGAATCGACGTAGGTGATCTTGGCCATTGGCGAGAAACTTTCCTTCAGCGACGGCAAAACGGATCGCGCCCGGACGAGCGCGGCGCAGTTCCTTTATATGCACGGAAACGGTTTGGCGAGGCCTTGGGCGCGGCTTCCGGGGCGACCTGCGCGCGACAAGGCGCCGCCGTCCCGGATCTCCGGAACGGCGGGCCGCGCGTGATCGGTCGCGCCCGGTCCCGGTCCCGGCGCCGGCGGCTTCAGCCGGCCAGCAATTCCGCGATCGCGCCGTGGGCGGCGGCGACCGAGGCCGTCAGGGCCGCCAGCGCGCGGGCGAGATCGGCGCCGGCACGGGCGTCGAGCTCGTAGGCGTCCGCCGCCGCGGCCACGCCGAAGGCGCCGACGGCGCGGGCGGATCCCTTGAGCGTATGGGCGAGATCGGCGCGCCAGCGGCCCTCGGACACGGGGCCGTCGGTCAGGCGCTCAACGATCTGGCGCGACTGGCGGTCGAACAGGCGCAGCAATTCCGATTCCAGGTCGCGCTCGCCGAAGGTCTGCTTGGAGAGATGGACGAGATCGATCGGGCGATCGTCGCGGGCGATCATCCGCGCTTCGGCGTGGACGAGGTCTTCAGCCAGATTGCGCGCGGGATTGGCCACTTCACCCTCCATATGTCTTTCCAAACCGAAACCGGGCTGATGCAAGACGAGCCGCGATGATCCGGCGAAAAGACTGAATCACGGTTGAATTCACGGGTTTGCCGATACACTTCCGCAACATGGTGAAAGGCGCGTTAACGACGTTTTCATCTCGTCGGGCGGCCGCTGTTTCATTCAGAGTCTCTAAGCGATATGGTTACAATTGGTTAACGGTTTCGCAGGCGGGCGGAATCCGTCCGGCGGCGGCCAGCCGCGAGTTCGAGAGGCGTTTCATGGCGACCCAACCCAAGCCCAACGATGCGGCCAACGCCGCCTTGTCGGCGATCGAGCAGGCCCTGAACCTCGGCCCCGCCGAGTCGGCGCCCGAGGTCGCAGCCAAGCCGATGGACCCGGACAGGCCGCTCAAGCTTCCCGAGGTTTCGTCGGCCGAACTGAACGCATTCGGCGCGAAGCCGGCCGAGCGCAAGAGCGGCGAGCCCCCGGCGCTGAAGATGCCCGAGCCGAAGAGCGCGGAAGCCAAGGCCGCGGAGGCGAAGAACGCCGAGGCCAAGTCCGGCGACAGCAAGTCCGGCGAGGCGAAAACGTCGGAGGCGAAGGCCGAGGCGCGTCCGGGCGCCGTCGCGCCGGCGACGCCGCCGGCCAACGACGACCGGCGTTCGGTCGGCCAGATCCTGCAGACGATGCAGGTGCGCCCGTCAAAGGGCCCGTATGTCGCCGCCACCGTCGTTTCGCTGGTATGGGCGGGCCTGTGGTTTGCCTGGGCCATGGCCAATCGCGCCACGCTCCTGTCGGGCGACATCGCGCGCCTCGAACCGGCCATGGCGGCGCTTGCGCTCGCCGGTCCGATCGTCTTCTTCTTCCTGGTCGCCGTCATCGCGCGGCGCGCGCAGGAAATGCGCCTGACCGCGCGCTCGATGAGCGAGGTCGCGATCCGGCTCGCCGAGCCCGAAACCATCGCGACCGAGCAGGTCATCACGCTCTCGCAGGCGATTCGCCGCGAGGTCGCCTCGATGGGCGACGGCATCGAGCGGGCGCTGGCGCGGGCCAGCGAACTCGAGACGCTCGTGCGCTCCGAGGTCGCCACGCTCGAACGCTCCTATGCCGACAACGAGCGGCGCATCCGCACGCTGATCGACGACCTGTCGAACGAACGCGAGGCGATCGTCCTCAACGCCGAGAAGGTGCGCGGCGCCATGTCCGGCGCGCACGAGAACCTCTCCGATACGCTCGCCAAGACCTCGCTTCAGCTTTCGGAAGCCGTCAGCGACGCGGGCATGCGCGTGACGCAGTCGCTCGGCGCCAAGGGCGAAGAGATTTCCACCTCGCTCGGGCAGACCGGCGAACGCATCCTGCTCGGCCTGACCTCGCAGGGCGACCAGATCGTCGGGCGGCTGTCAGATACGGGCATGCACGTCACCGGCCAGCTGACCGGCGCGAGCGAAGCGGTCGTGACCCTGCTGACCGCGAAGGTCGAGGAATCGAGCGGCCGCCTGCGCGAGACCAGCGAGACGCTGGCGCTCGACCTGCAGGGCCGCAGCGAGGATATCGTCAAGCGCCTCGGCGCCCTGAGCGACACGATCGCGGGGACGATCGACGGCCACGGCCGCAGCCTGATCGACCGGCTGGCCGACACCGGCGACCGGATCCACGAGACAGTGACGGTGCACGGCGGCGCGCTGGATTCGACCCTGCGCGAGAGCGCGCAGCAACTGGCCGAGACCCTGTCGCAGCACACCGGCGCGCTGGAGACGACGCTGACCTCCAACATGCAGCAGCTCGCCGACAAGCTGGACACGCACGGCGCGTCCCTGGAGGTGACGCTGGGCTCGAGCATGCAGCAGTTCGCCGACAAGCTGGACACGCATGGCGCGTCTCTGGAGACGACACTTGGCTCGAGCATGCGCCAGCTCGTCGACAAGCTGGAGGCCCACGGCTCGTCGCTGGACACGACGCTGCGCTCCAACGCCGACCGGATCGCCGAAAAGCTCGACACGCACGGCGCGTCGCTCGAGACGGCGCTGAAATCGAACACGCAGCAATTCACCGAAACGCTCGCCGTCCAGGTCGCCGACGCCAACCGCGCGTTCGAGGACCACAGCGATCGCATGTCGGCGATCCTGACCAATTCGCACGAGAAGGCGCGCGCCGATCTCGAGCAGCACGCCGACCGGATCGTCACGCTCTATGTCGACAAGACGGACGACGCGGTGGGCAAGCTCAGCGCGCACGCCGACAGCCTGCACGAGCGCCTGACCGCCGCGACCGCTTCGGCGCAGGCGGCCTTCGTGCAGCACAGCGAGTCGCTGCACGACCGTTTCGCGCAGACGTCGGCCGACATTCTCGACGGCCTCGAGGACCGAACCGGCGGCATGGAGCGCCGCTTCGTCGCGTCCGCGGCCGAAGCCTCGCAGGCGCTCGGCGACCAGATCGAAGGGCTCGCCGCCAATTTCCAAACCGCGTCGGGCCGCGCCATCGCCGAGATCGAATCGCGCGCCTCCGACCTGCACACGCGCTTCGCCGTCACCGCGACCGACGCGATCAACGCGGTCGCGAGCCACGGCGACCGCCTCAATGAAACGCTTGCGTCGCGCTTCGCGGATTTCGCGGATTCGCTGCGCCGACACGAGGGCGAGACGTCCGAGCGCCTGGTCGCGCAGGGCGAGCGCATCGCCTCCGACCTCGCGGGCCGGCTCGAAACGGTCGAGGCGGCGATGGCCGCCAACAGCCGCTCGATCGTCGAGCGGATCGACAACCGCGCCGAGGGCGCGCGCGCCGCGATTGCGTCGCGACTCGACGCCTTCGAAAGCGACTTCGCCGCCCGCAGCGACGAGGCCGCCGCCCGCATCGGCCACAATTCCCGGGCTTTCCAGGATTCGCTGGCCGATCGTCTCGAAGCCTTCGAAACGACGTTGCGGGCGCATGGCGGGCTCGCCGCCGATCGCATCGGCGAACATGCGCGCGGCTTCACCGATACGCTGGCCGGCCATCTCGATTCGATCGAGCAGGCGGTCACCGTGCACGGCGCGGCCTTCACCGACCGCCTTGCCGAACGCGCGGCCTCCATTTCGACGGAGCTCAGCTCGCAGGTCGACGCGTTCGAACGCCGCTCCACCGACAAGATGCGCGAAGCCGCCGAACGGCTCGACGAACTCGTGTTGCGCATCGACGGCGGCCTGGAGGCGCGCTCGCAGACCTTCAACGACGCGCTGGCGCGCCGCGCGATCGAAATCGCCCGCGTGCTGGGCGAGGGCGGCCGCGAGGTGACGCAGGCGCTCGACAGCAAGGCGCGCGAGATCGACGAGGCGCTGCTCGCGCGCACGACCGAGATCAGCGACACGCTGGGCGCCAAGGCGAGCGAGATCAACGAGACCCTTGGCGCCAGGGCGAGCGAGATCAACGAGACGCTTGGCGCCCGGGCCAGCACGATCAACGAGACGCTCGGCCTGAAGGCGAGCGAGATCAACGAGACGCTTGGCGGCCGCGCCGAGGAGATCGCCGCCACGCTCGACAGCCGCATCCTGCAGTTCGAGGACCGCGTCGTGCGCCGTCTCGATCTCGTCTCCAACGAGATCGACAGCCGCGGCCGCGAGGCGGCCGACGCCCTGCACGCGCGTCTCGAAACCGCGCACGACGCCATCAAGTCGCGCACGGACGAAATTTCGACCGCGCTCGACGAGCGCATCGGCAGTTTCGAGCATCGCGTGGTCAGCCGGTTGCAGGCGGTGTCGGCCGATATCGACCAGCGCGGCCATTCGGTGCTGGAGACGCTCGCCCAGCGCATTCAGGAGATCGCGAGCACGCTGTCGGACGCCCGGCGCGAACTCGACATCGTGCTGCACACGCGCACCGGCGAACTGTCGGACGCGCTCGTGCGGCGCGTGGCCGACATCAACGCCGAACTCAACAAGGAGCTCGGCTCGCTCGGCGCCTCGATCGACGAGCGCGGCAAGGGGCTCATCGAACTTCTGTCGGCCCGCACCAGCGATCTGCATTCGATCTTCGACACCAAGGGCTCGCTGCTGATCGACCTTCTCACCGCGCGCGGCGACGAAGTGTCGAAGGAACTCGCCTCGGTGGGCGAACTCGTCACCAACGCCATCGAGCAGCGCGGTTCGGCCGTCGTCGAACATCTCGCCCGCAAGCAGGGCGAGGTGGCCATCGCGCTCGACCGCTCCACTTCCGCGCTGCGCGAGGCGATCGAGACCAGCGCCAACCAGTCGGTGGGCGCGGTGAGCGGCGCGCATGAGAAGATGCGCGGCGAATTGACCGAAGTGCTCGGACGCCTCGGCGAGACGAACGTGGCGCTGCAGACGATCGTCGGCCAGGCCTCGACCGGCCTCGGCGCGCTCGACGCGACGCTGGGCGAGAAGCTGCGCGACATGCGCAACGCGATCGAACAGGCGTCCGCCGACCTCACCCGCGTCACCGGGGCCGCGTCCTCGGTCGTCGGCGACGCGCAGGCGATCGTCGGCGCGGTCGATGCGCATTCCGCCGCGCTCGCGCACAGCGCGACGGAACTCGCCCGCACGCAGGCCGAGCTCGACCATACGCTTTCCGAGCGCCGCCAGTCGCTCGCCGACCTGCTGACGCAGCTCGAGGCGCGGCGCGACGATTTCGACAACGTGCTGACCTCGTTCAACGGGCTGGTCGAGAATTCCTTCCGACAGTCGGAAGCCCGCGCGCGCGAGATCGGCGCCTTCCTCGCCGAAGCCTCGCAGCAGACGGCGGCCTCGGTCGAGGAGCGGTTCGGCGAGATCCGCGCGGCGACCGGCCGCGAACGCGAACGCACGGCGGCCGCGCTGCGCGCCGCCTACGAGCAGGCCAACGAGCAGATGGCGCGCCTGTTCGGCGAGGCGACGGAGCGCTTCTCGACCGCGGCCGCCGACATCCGCGCGATGTCGACGGAAATCCAGCGTGAACTGGAAATGACGCGCGATCAGGTTTCGCGCGGCGTCGCCGACCTGCCGCGTGAAACCGCCGAGCAGGCCAACACGATGCGTCGCATCGTCGGCGACCAGATCAAGGCGCTGAACGAACTGACCGCGATCGTCACGCGCGCCGGACGCGGCCACGACGTCGCCGAGACGGCTCCCGCGGCGCCCGTCATGCCGGCTGCCCGCCACATCGCGCCGGCGCCGCAGCCCGCGCCGGAACTGCGCCGCTCGATCGAACCGCCACGCGCGCAGGAGCCGGTCCCGCCGGCCGCCTC
>JBDHTL010000154.1:0-8141 GCA_039808645.1 Rhodoblastus sp.
TGGCTCCCCGAGCAGGACTCGAACCTGCGACCCAGCGATTAACAGTCGCTTGCTCTACCGGCTGAGCTATCGGGGACCGTTCCGGTGTGGGCCGTGCCTATAACAAGGCCCACCGGAATTGCAAAGCGCTAATCGCATCTGCGTCCAAAACCTTTCGCACGCCTTGCGGTGGGGCCGCGCCCTGCGCTATAGCGGCGCGACGAGGCCTCGTGGCGGAATGGTTACGCAGAGGACTGCAAATCCTTGCATCCCGGTTCGATTCCGGGCGAGGCCTCCACTTTCCTGCAAATTCGCGCCTATACATTCGCGGACGCGTCGGCCGGCTTGTTCTGGCGCTTCGGCGTCAGGCCGCTGGCGATCGCAATCCGCTCGTATTCGGCGCGCACGATGTCGGGCGCGTAGAGGCGCTCCAGCCGCCGCACGGTGAAATGGCCCTTCGCCAGCGACTGGAAGTGATCCGTGAACGCGATGTTGACCGCGGCGCCGCCGACGGCGCCGATGATCGGCACGGCTTGCGCGGCGAGCTTCTGCGAAACGACGACGCCGAACCGTCCGGCGATCTGGCCGAGCAGGCGCACGAGCACGGGCGCGGCCTCGTCCACCACGCTCTTCTGCGCGACATAGGCGGCGGCCTCCGACACGGATTTGGCGAGCAGGCCGCGCATGGCGAAATAGCCGCCGTCCATGAGGTCGGCGCTCGCGCTCTGTCCGCCCAGCGCGAAGACCTGGAGGCAGGCGAGCGCGGCTTCGGGCTTGCTCAGGTCCTCGCCCTCGGCTCGGGCGATATCCGCGATCGAGCGCAGCATCACCGTCGTCGACACCGGCAGTTCGACCGGCAGGCTCGCCAGGCCGAAAGCCCCGCCCGCGGCGCCGGAGGCCGCGGCCAGCGTGCGGTGGAACGCGCGGCTGTCCTTCTGCGGCTTGTTCTTCAGGCTGGTCAGCGCGACATGCATCGCGGCCTTCAGGGCCGCGCCGGCGGCCTTCGAGACGGCGGTCGAGACCCGGGCGGGAACCAGCTTGCCGGCCATCTCGATCTGCTTGCCGAGCAGCGCGGTCGCGCGCGCGGCGAAGCTCGTCCTCTCCAGCGCCTCGACGGCGTTGGCGAGCGCGGCGAGATCGGCGGGCGTCATCGGGGAAGGCGAGTGGGCGTCGGCCATGTCTGTCTCCGCGGCTGCGAGCCTGGCGCGCATGAGATCGTACGCGCGGCCCGATGTTGCAAGATCGCAACGCGGCCGCCTCGCGAAAAGGTCCGTCGACGCCGCGTCCGGGCCGAATTAACGATTTGACCCGGCCCCGCGTTAACCTCTCGCCCCGGTCCGGCCACGAATCGGCCGGCGCCTCGCCGCAGACCCGAATGCGCCGGCGCCGCGAAGGCTCCGGAAACGCGGGCGTTGCCGCGCTCCGGCGGGAGCGCGGGAAGGGCGCGTTGAGGCTTCGTTATACTAAACCCCGTCAACCCGAAATCTGAACGTATTCGCGTAAAAAGCGCGGATTTTGCTTCAAGCGATCTCGACGGGCGCCGCGCATTCTGTCCTCAACAACGGGGACCGATATGTTCTTCAAACTTGCCAAAGCGATCTTCGGAGCCGGCCTCGCCGCCGCGGCCGTCTTCGCCGTCAGCCCGAGTTTCGCGGGCCCGGACAATGTCGGCTGGGCGCCGGTCGGCGGCGCGACCAGCGTGCCTTACGGCTGGGTCGAATTCTGCCAGCGCTACCGCACGGAATGCGACAATGCCGGCGGCCTGCCGCGGAACATCGACCTGAGCGCCAAGTCTCTGCGCGAGATCGAGCGCATCAACCGCTGGGTCAACAAGAACATCGAATCCGTGTCGGACATGGACCATTGGGGCGTCATCGACCAGTGGGACTATCCCAGCGACGGCAAGGGCGATTGCGAGGACTACGTTCTCCTCAAGCGCAAGCTGCTCGCCGAACAGGGCTTCCCGATGCAGGCGCTGCTCGTCACCGTCGTTAAGGACAAGAACAACGAGGGCCATGCGGTGCTGACCCTGCGCACCGACCACGGCGACTACGTGCTCGACAACATGAACGACGAGGTCAAGGGCTGGAAGCAGACGGGCTATCGCTTCGTCAAGCGCCAGAGCCAGGCCGACATGAACACCTGGGTGTCGATCGGCGAACCGACGAGCGCGCCGGCCTACGTCTCCCGCTGAGAGCGGTCCGCTGCAAGGGCCCGGCGCCGAAAGGCGGCCGGGCCCTGTCGCGTTCAGGCGGCGTTCAGCAGCGGCCCCTTATCCGAAAGCCGCGTCGCCGGGCCGTTGACCGGGCGGCCGAAACGGCGGAGGCTCCGCTCGCGCTACGCGGCGCCCAACAGGGAGAAATTTCATGTCGATCCGTTACGCGGTCCCTGCGCTCGCTCTGGCTTTGGCCGGCGTGGCGATGACCGGCCCGGTCCATGCCCAGGCCAACGTCATGCAGGAGTGCGGCAAGGAATATCAGGCGGCCAAGAGCGCCAACACGCTCGGCGGCAAGTCCTGGAACGATTATCTGAAGGAATGCCGCGTCCGCCATAGCGACGACAAGGCGGCTGCGCCGGCGCCGGCCGCGCCCGCCGCAGGCAATCCGCTGAAGCCCGCCGCCGGCAAGGCGGCCGCCGCGCCCGCGCCGAGCGGTCCAGCGGTCTATCCGTCCAAGGTCGATCCGAAATACGCCAGCGAAAAGCCCGCCAAGCAGCGGATGAAGACCTGCGTCGACCAGTACAATGCGAACAAGGCGAGCGGCGGCAACGGCGATCTGAAGTGGATCCAGAAGGGCGGCGGCTACTTCAGCGAGTGCAACAAGCGCCTGAAGGGCTGATCGCCCGAACCTTCGCAATCGCGGCGCCCTGGACCGAAAGTCCGGGGCGTCTTGCGTTGAACCTCAGTGCCCGCCGCCGACATAGGCCGAAGCAGCGACCGAAATCCCGACCGCCGCCAGAATCATCGAGGCGTACCACGGCCAGCGCTGGCCGCGCGTGATGATCGCGACCGTGGCCACCGCGATCGAGATGTGCAGCATCGTGACGGCGATCGTCAGCACGTGATGGCGATGGGCGTGAGCGTCGCTGGCGTGCAGGCGCGACTCGGCCTTCTTCTCGAAGTCCTCGGCCTGTTTCTTGATGTCGTCCTGCTCGCTGTCGTAGCGCTTGGCCTGCCGGGCGTATTCGTCCGCCTTCGGCCCGCCGTTCCCCGCGGCGATCTCGTACATGTTCTTCTTCATGCTCTTGGCCTGGAAGAAGTTCCACGCGTCCGTCGCCTTGTTCTGCAGCAGCACGGCCTCGTTCTTGGCGACCGTCACGCCGGACGTCTCGATCGTCTCGAGCGAGCCCACGGAAGCCGCGAGCACGGCGAGAATCGCGACGGTGATCGAGACCTTGGTGATGAAGCCGTCGTTGGCGTGCGCGGCGTGTTCGGCATGTTCGAGGTGCTCGAAATGTTCGGTCGTTCCGTGCTCGGCCATGCGTCCCTCCCGCGCGACGGGCGTCGCGTTCGACTTCTCCCTCGTTAACGCGGGGAATCCATCGGACGCAAGCCGTCCCGGTCGCGTTTCCCGCGGCAATCCGCACACGACGAATTGGTAGCCGCGCCGGCCCGATGGACGGAGCCGTTTGCGTGGACAGGGCGGCGGCGAGGCCATATAAGGGCGCCGATCATTTCAGCGCGGGCGCACGAGCGTGGCCGCGCTACGGGCCCGGGCGGCCGCCGCCCGACGGGAGCGTTCGATGCAGGGTCAGCAAGCCGCCGGTTCCGCCGAAGATTTCGCGGGTCTGCGCCGCACGGCGATCGAGTGCCAGATCCGTCCGTTCGGCGTCACAGACCAGCACATCCTCGGCAGCTTCCTCGAAATCCCGCGCGAAAAATTCGTGCCCGCCGGATTCGAGCCCGTCGCCTACGCCGACATCGAGCTGATCCATCCGCTCGCGGGCCGCAAGGGCGGCCGCGCCATGCTGCAGCCGCTGGTGCTCGCCCGCTTGATGCAGGCAGCCGACGTCGGCCCGGCCGACCGCGTTCTCGATGTCGCCGGCGCAACCGGCTACACGGCGGCCGTCCTGTCGGGCTTCGCCGGCTCGGTCGTCGCGCTCGAATCGGACGAGGCCCTGTCGAAGGCCGCCGCCGCCAATTTCGAGGCGCTCGGGCTTTCCAGCGCGCAGGCCGTCTGCGGCCCGCTGGCCGACGGCTGCGCGGCCAAGGGCCCGTTCGATGTCATCGTCGTCAACGGCGCGGCGGAGCAGGGGATGGACAGGCTGATCGCCCAGCTCGCCCAGGGCGGCCGGATGGTCCTGTTGAAGCCTCATGCGACCAGCGCATCGCGCGCATTCGTGTATCGCAAGGATGGCGACGCCGTGTCCGAACGCGCGCTGTTCGAGGCCGCGGGCAAGGCGATCCCGGAATTCGCAGCCCCGCCTGCCTTCGTTTTCTGAGCCGGGCGTCCGGCTCGGGACAATTCGTCGCGTCGCGTCGTGTGTCGTATTTTTGCAGCGTGCGTCCAGTTTCTTGCCGCCCTTCACGTCGGGCGGGATGCAATTGGTTCGTATGGCGGTAAACTATCGAGTTAACAGGCGGCTTCAGACCGCCGACGAGAACAGGACGCTGCCTGCGGGCGGCGGGCGAGGTTGAACAGATGCGTATGTGCGAAGCGGCGTCGGCCAGCCCTCGGCCTGTCCGCGTCGAGGGTGGCGTCGGTCGTTGGGAATTCGGGCGCGCCTCGCTTCGGATCGCCGCCCTGTCGGGCGTCGCGGCCGCCTTGCTCGCGGCGTCGCCGGCCAGCGCCGAGACGATGTCGAGCGCGCTCGCGCGCGCCTATGCGTCCAACCCCGACATCAACCAGCAGCGCGCCTCCGTGCGCGGGCTGGACGAGAATATCCCGAAGGCCAAGGCCGGCTGGCTGCCCAAGGTGAGCGCGACCGCCTCGGTCGGCGCGCAATATACCTATCTGCGCGCGGCCCCGACGCGCATCGACGAGGCTCATCCGAACCGCCAGCGTCCCAACGGCGCGAAATACGACGATGCGACGCCGCGCGGCTACGGCATCCAGGCGTCCGAGACCCTGTTCGACGGCTTTCGCACCCTGAACTCTGTGCGCCAGGCCGAATCGCAGGCTTTCGGCGCGCGCGAGACCATGCGCAACACCGAGCAGGCCATCCTGCTCAACGCCGCGACGTCCTACATGAACGTCCTGCGCGACACGGCGATCGTCAACCTGCGCAAGAACAACATCAGCGTTCTCGAAGAGCAGCTGCGCCAGACCCGCGACCGCTTCCAGGTCGGCGAAGTGACGCGCACCGACGTTGCGCAGGCGGAGGCGAGCCTCGCGCAGTCCCGCTCGGATTTCTTCGCGGCGCAGGCCAACCTGCGCGCCTCTGTGGCCGCCTTCCGCCAATATGTCGGCGTCGAGCCCAAGAGCCTGTCGCCCGCCAAGAGCGTGGAAGGCCTGTTGCCGAAACAGCTGAAGGCCGCGGTCGATATTTCGCAGGTCGAGCATCCCGCCATCGGCTCGGCGCTGCATAACGTCGACGTCGCCGCCTATGCGGTGAAAGTCGCCGAAGCCGCGCTCTATCCGACCGTGCAGGTCAACGGCGCGATCAATCGCCAGCTCGATTCGCAGGGCTTCACCGGACAGAAGCTGTTCTCGGCCTCCGTCACCGGCCAACTCAACGTGCCGATCTACCAGGGCGGCGCGGAATACGCGACGATCCGGCAGTCGAAGGAGCAGCTCGGCCAGGCGCGCCTGGCCGCCGATCTCGCGCGCGACCAGGTGCGCGCGCTCGTGGTGACCTATTGGGGACAGCTCGAGACGGCGCGCGCGCAGCTGATCTCCGGACAGGCGGCCGTGACGGCGGCGGAAATCGCGCTCAACGGCATCCGCGAGGAGGCCAAGGTCGGCCAGCGCACGACTTTCGACGTGCTGACGGCGCAGCAGACCCTGCTCAATGCGCGCGTGGCGCTCGTCACCGCGCAGCGCGACCGCGTCGTGGCCTCCTATGCGGTGCTCTCCGGCATGGGGCAGCTGTCCGCCGCGCGGCTCAATCTCACAGCGCAGCTCTACGATCCGACCGTGCATCTCGATCAGGTGAAGAACAAGCTGATCGGAACCAAGACGCCCGACGGCCGCTGACGCGCGCAAAGAGAGGGAAGCTGCCGTCTCGCGCGAAGCGCATTCACTCGGGACAGGCCGATTGCGGCCGCCGTCCACAGGCGGCGAGGGGCGATATGTTGCGCGGCCAGGCGCCGCGTGAGATTCTTCCTATGAAGTGTAACGCGTGATTCGCGGCGTCGCTGCGGATCGCGGCGATCTGGACAGCGCACAGGGTCGAGAACGCAGCCGCAATGAACGCAGCCAACGCCCCCATCCCTTCGTCTGTCGAGAACGAGCGCCGCGCCCACGAGCCGTCGATGGAAGAAATCCTCGCTTCGATTCGCAAGATCATCGCCGACGACGACGCGCTGCCGCTGAGCCGGCCGTCCGCCCCGCCGCGCCTGTTCGAGACCAATGTCACGCCCTTCGCGCCCCCGCCGCCGCCGGTCGCGCGCGAAACGGCCCCGGTCGCGACGCCGGTCGAAGAGCCTGCAGCGCAGCCGCCCGCTCCGGCGCCGGAAGCCTTGATCGAAGACCGCGCCGAAGCGCAGCTCGACGCCGCCGAAATGGAATCCTTTGCCGAGGTCGGACGCGAACTCGCGCGGCTCGACGCGCCAGCCGAGGAAAGCGCGCCGGTGGAGGCGATCGCGCTGGTCGAGGAGGCCGCGACGCTGCGTCCCGCGCTGGATGTCGAGCCCGAACCGCAGCCCGCGCCCGAGGACGACGTGGACGTCAATCCCGTCCCGCACGAGACGGCCTATGCCGAGGCGCGGGACGAGGACGCGCCTGCATCCGCCTTCGCCCAGGCCCGCGAGCCGGACGTCGAAGCCGATATCGCATCCGTCGTGGCGGCCCGATCGCAGCCGGAAGCGGCCAACGCCGGCGCGATTCTCTCGGCGGAAGCCAATGCCTCCGTCGCCTCGGCCTTCCAGGCGCTGTCGGCGAGCGTGCAGATGGCGAGCGCGGAGGCGATCGACCGGCACGTGCGCGACATGCTGCGCCCCATGCTCAAGCAATGGCTGGACGACAATCTGCCGGTCATGGTCGAGCGCCTGGTGCGCGCGGAAATCGAGCGCGTCGCGCGCGGCGGCCGCTGATTTCGGGCGCGTCGCGCGGGCCCGGCTCGAAATCTTAACGCGACGTTCACCATCTTCGTCCAACCATTCTTCATGGTTCGCACGCGGCTCAGCGCCAATATCGCCCCGATCGTCTTCCACGTCGCCGCGGCGCTGGTGTCGGGCTATTTCGTCTGGCACGCGATCCACGGGCAGCGCGGTCTGAAGACGCGCGATGAAAATGCCGAGAAAGTAGCGGAACTGCAGACGACGCTCGAAGGCCTTCGCGCCGAGCGCGCGCGCTGGAAGCACAAGATCGATCTGGTGCGCGGCGAGTCGATCGATCGCGACGTGCTGGAAGAGCAGGCGAGGATCGAACTGGGCCGCATCCAGAAGAACGAAGTCGTCATCCTCACGCCGGCAGCGAAGAAGTAACCCATTTCTGGTTACGAAATCCGGATTAACCGGAAACTAGTTTAATTTCATAAGCTCCTGAAAAACGTCAGCTTTGCTGACGCGTCCTCGACCTTTGCGCCTCTCGTCAAAATTCCGGCCCTGCGCTAGCTTTGCATCAAGAACAGGGAAACGCCGACAGGAGGGAGCGCCATGGCGGCGAACGCCAAATCTCGTCAAAGCAAGTCCGAGGCGGACGGCGAACGCGCCGCGCCGGCCTTCACCACGGACGAGGACCTTCGCGCCTATCGCGAAATGCTCCTGATCCGCCGCTTCGAGGAAAAGGCCGGCCAGATGTACGGCATGGGCCTCATCGGCGGCTTCTGCCATCTCTACATCGGCCAGGAGGCTGTCGTCGTCGGCGTGTCCATGGCGGCGCGGCCGTCGGACCAGACCATCACCTCCTACCGCGATCATGGCCACATGCTCGCCTGCGGCCTCGACCCCAAGGGCGTGATGGCCGAACTCACCGGACGCCGCGGCGGCCTGTCGAAAGGCAAGGGCGGCTCCATGCACATGTTCTCGAAGGAGAAGAATTTCTACGGCGGCCACGGCATCG
>JBDHTL010000155.1:0-8026 GCA_039808645.1 Rhodoblastus sp.
AAGGTGGCGCCGAAGCCCGACCCGGCTTCGCTGGCCGTCTGCATGTCCGGGGCGTGCATCAGGTGTCCTTCGTCGGCGTGTCGCACAGCGCGCGCGCGCGCACCGCCGCCACGGCATCGGCATAGCCGAGCGGATGGCCGGCCTGCGGGCCCGCCGCATAGCCGTAGCCCATCGGTGTCGAAACGCCGGCGCGAAAATGCGCGGCGCGCGCGTCGAGCCAGCGCGCGGGCTCCGTCTCGTCGGTCGTCCAGATCAGCAGGTCCGCGCGATCGAGCTCCTTGCGCGCGGCCGCGTCGAGAATGGCGCAGCCGAAATCGTCGTAGACGCGCACGCGGCTGTACTCGCGGTCCCAGATTTCGGCGCACCAGCGCGCATCGCCAATGGTCATGCCGCAATTCTGGCAGGTCTCGCGGCCGAGCCGGATCGCGCGCGGCGCGGGCGGCCTGTCTCCGCAGCCCACGAGCGCGATGGAGCACGCGCCGAGCGCAAGATGCATCAGGCTGCGCCGGCTCGGGCGCGCGCCAGGGTCAGGAGCGCGCGGCATGACGCGCTCCTTCGACCGGCTTCTCGCGGAGTTCGAGGCCCGCCGTCAAACCCGCGTGGCGCGCGGCGAAGCCGAGGAACCGCAGGCGATCCGGCCCCGCGACGGCGCCGGTCCAGACGCTCTGCGGTCCTTCGACCAGTCCCCATTCGCGGGCGGCGCGCGCGAAACTCTCCTCGCGCCGCGTCGTTTCGATCCGCGCCAGGAAATTCGAGCCCAGCGCGCCGGCGTCGGCCACGGTGTCGTCGAGCACGATGCGTCCGGATTCCAGTTCGACGACCCGATCGACCAGCGGCGCGATCTCGTCGATGCGATGGCTCGACACGATCATCGCGGTGGAGCGCTCGCGTTCGGCCAGCAGTCCGAAGAAGGCGGCGCGCGCCGGCGGATCGAGATTGGCGGCGGGCTCGTCCAGGATGAGCAGGCTCGTCGGACGTCCGAGCGCGAGCGCAATCATCAGCTTCTGCTTCATGCCGCCGGAGAGGCGCACGAAGGCGCGGCTACGGATCGGCGCGAGCTGCAGGCCGAGCGCCTCGGCCACCTTTTCGATCGCGTCGACGCTCGCGCCGGAGACTTCCGCGACGTAGCGCACGAAGGCGCCGACCGGCATTTCGAGCCGCGGCGCGATCTGCGGCACGAAGCCGATCGTGCGCAGGAGCCTTGCGCGGTCGCGGCGGGGATCGAGACCGCCGACGGCGATGCGGCCGGCATATGTGTATTCGCCGAGCAGGCAACGAAAGAGACTGGTCTTGCCGGCGCCATTCGAGCCCACGAGCGCGATGCGCTGACCCGAGGGCGCGGCAAGCGTCAGGCCGTCGAGGACCTTCGCGGCGCCGAAACTCTTGGTCAGGCCATCGATCTCGATCATTCCGGCGCCTCCGCCGATTCCTCTTCTACCTGCTTGCGCGTCACGCCGAGAATATCGAATTTTAGCGCGCCGGTCGGGCAGACGTCGAGGCACATGGCGCAGCGCGTGCAATCGGCGCCGATCGGCGTCGTGACGTCGCGCGCATAGCCGAGCTTGGTCATGTCGAGAACGTGCGGCACGAGGCACACCTGCCGGCACTTGCCCTCATGCAGGCACTTGTTGGCGTCGTACATCACGCGCACCGGCGCCGAGACGCCGGCGAGGCCGTAGCCGAGGCCGACCGGACAGACGTAGCGGCACCAGAAGCGCCGCGACCAGAAGATTTCGACGAGCAGCAGGGCGGCGACCCAGGCGAGGCCGAGCGACGTGCCGTAGATGAGGGCGCGCGAGAGAATGCCGACCGGCGAAATCCATTCGAACAACGGATAGCTCGTGACGAAGGCGATGAGCGCGAAGACCACGAACATGACGATCCGCAAGCGCCGGTCGAGTTCGTGATCCTTCACCCATCGCTTCTCCGCGAGTTTCAGGTGCAGCATTTCCGCGAGTTCGGACACGAAATGATACGGGCACGCCCACGAACAGAAGTTGCGCCCGCCGATGATGGCGTAGAGCAGGAGAACGGTGGTGACGCCGATGACGAGGTTGAGGACGACGTGCTTGTGCGCCAGCATCAATTGCAGCGCGGAGTTCAGATCCGCGAAGTGGAAGCCGAAGATGCGCGAGGCGGTCAGAGCGCCCTCGACGAGCTGCAGGTCGAGCCAGTAGGACAGGACGAAGAAGCCATTGACGGCGAACAGCGAGGCCCAGCGCATCGCGCGCCATTTCGGAAAGGGGGGCTTGGCCGCGCGCTCGTCCGCGATCGCCGCCTTGCGCCGCTTGCGCTCGTCCGGGGTCTTCTTGAAGGCGAGAAGCTCGACCGCCTCGGCGCTGACCTCCTCGGGCGCGGGCCGCTTCGGCGCGGCGCCGAACATGAGCGCGAGATCGCGCAGCTTGCGTTGCAGGAGACGAACGATCATGCTCCGCGCCCCCTGATCTCCCGATCCGTGACGCGCACGTCGATGCGGATCGCCACGGGCTCGGCCGGGCACATCATTTCGCAGACGCCGCAGCCGACGCAGGCGTCCTTGACGACCGGCGTGCGGCGGCTGTCCCGCGGATCGTCGGAGAGGGGCGCGAGCGCGATGGCGTTATCGATCGGGCACTCGCGCACGCAGAGATCGCACAGCGTCAGGTCGTATTCGTGCTCGGCGACCGGCTGCGGCTTCCAGCGGTCCTGTTCCGCATAGCGCAGGCGGCCCTTGAAGCTCCCGCCCCGCGCGAGCCCCCGGAATCCCTCGCCCTTGCGCGCGAGACAGGTGTCGGGCGCGACGAGTTTCGCCACGCCCATGCGGCTCTGCTCCTTCTTGTCGAGAAGGTGGCTGAGCGCGCCGGTGGGACAGGCGAGCACGCATTGCGTCGCGTCGCAGGAGAAATCGCAGGCCTGCGCGCGCGCGACGATGTAGGGAACGCCATTGCCGAGGAACTGGTCGATGTCGCCGAGCCTGATCGCGTTGACCGGACAGACCTGCACGCACTGGCCGCACTTGATGCAGGCGGCCAGGAAATCCTCTTCGTCCAGTGCGCCCGGCGGACGCAGGCGCGGCGCGGCCTCGACCACCTTGTGTCCGGCGAGCCCGATCAGCGACGCGCAGGCGACGGCGCCGCCGACGACGGCCGAGCGAAGCAGACGCCGGCGCTCCTCGTCGACGCGGCGCGAGCGCGGCGGGCCGCCGGCTTCGGTCGCATCCTCGCTCATCGCATCGTTCCCTTCGTTTCGACGCGCGCGCCGGCCTCTGAGGCAGGCCCCATGCGCGGCGCGGCGTCGCTCAGCAGCAGGCGCGGCTCGGTCAGCGCCCCCAGGCGCTCGACCAGGTCGATCAATTCCAGCGACGGCGCGGAGCGAAAGAATTGCGCGTCGGCGACGTCCATCCAAAGCCGGTCCGCCCAGCTCCACACGCGATAGGGCGTATCGCCCACGCCGTTGCGGTCGCGGTCGAACCCGTCGTATTCGCCCCAGTAATTGCCCTTCCAGCGATTGCGCTCGACGGAGCCGCCGCCGCCGAAACTCGCGACCGTATGATTGCCGATGAAGGAATTGGCCGCGAACTCGCTGCCTTCGCCGGTCGAATGAAACGCGACGGCGACGCCGTTGTAGGCGAGCCTGTTCTCGAAGAAGACGTTCGGGCCGTCGGGATCGTCCGGCGAGGCGTCGAGATAGACGCCGCGCGCGCTCGCCGTGACATCGTTGTGCTCGACGCGCACGCGCGAGGATTCCTTGAAGCCGATGCCGATGCCGGACGGGCCCTGGCTGTTGCGGACGACGTTGTCGGCGATCGTGTTGTCGTTGGCGTACATGAGGAACATGCCGACGGTGTTCGACTGGAAGTGGTTGTTGGCGAGCCGGTTGTAGTGCGAATACATGAGGTGCGCGCCGTAGCGGCTGTCGCGCACGCGATTGCCGGCGATAACGTTTTCCTTCGAGTACCAGACGACCGTATCGCGCACGCGGTCGATGTCGTTGTCCTCGATGCGATTGCCGTTAGAATACCAGATGCGGATCGAATCCCCGCGCAACGCCTCGGGCAGGGCCTTGGACGAAATCCGGTTGCGCCGGATGATGTTCATGTCCGCCTGCTTGAGATCGAACCCGAACAGGCAATTCTCGATGATGTTGTCGCGGTAGACGCCGCGCGCCGCGCGCAGGCGTATCGCCGAATCCGTCGATTCGTGACGCTCGCCGGAATTGCGCAACGTCAGGCCGATCACTTGCGCATCGTTGGCGGTCACGGTCAGGATCGAACCGACGCCGCCGCCGTCGATCACCGCTCCGGGCTCCCCCTCGACGCGCATGGAACGGGCGATCACGCCCGGCGCTGCATAGATGCCGGGCTTGAGACGAAGCACGGCGCCGGCGGGCGTGGCGTCGATCAACGGTTGCAGGGCGATCGCGCCCGCGGGAAACCTGCGGAGGCTCTCCATTTCTTCTTCAGAGCGGGGATCGGGCGGCGGCGGATGGTGATCGGCAAAGCCCGCGTCGCGGCTGAGATCGTAGACGCCGTAGGTCGTCGCCAGCCTGCCGAAAGCGAAGGCGACGAAACCCGCCACCGCCGCGCCGGACAGGACGAGGACGCCCGTCCTCGCCCGGTTCAGCCATCGGCCCCGCGCACGCATCCGGTCAGTCCCTCCGCGCGTCCGGCGCGGCGCGACGCGCGAGAATGGACACGGCCATGGCGGCCCCGACCACGCACATCAGCGCGAAGCCCGCGGAAGGATAGGAATGGGTGGTGAATTGCGCGACCTTGCCGTCGCCGAACACGGTCGGCATGAAGGGCTTGAGCGTGAAGGCCCCCATGGCGTTGAGGCTGTGCCCGTACCACCAGAGCCAGCCGGCGTATTCCGCTATGAAGGCGACGGGCAGGATGAGCGGCACGAGGCCGAGCGCGTAGAAAAGCGGCGAGCGCGCATTGCGCGCGAGCCACAGGAACGCGAGCATGGCGACCAGCACGGCGGCGTAGACGATGTAGAGCACGGTCCGCATGATCGACACGAGCCGCCCGTTCTTGGTCGGCTCGTTGAACCAGCGGCCGAGGCTTTCCTCGTAGTGCCAGGCCATGACGTCGACGCCGCGTCCGGTCCATGCGGGCGCAGGATCGGTGAGGCTCGCCGGCTGCTTCTGCTCGTAGACGAGCTTCAGCAGATCGATCAGCTGATCCTTGCTCGCGGCCGCGCCGAGCTTCGGCGGCGTCTGATCGCCGATATGGCTCTTGGCCAGGGATTCCTTCAGCTGACGAACGACCGGATGCAGATTCTCGCTCTTGCCCTCGTCGTCGGCGCGGCCGAGGCTGTCGACCAGGCCGACAATCCATCCCTTTTCGAGATAGCGCACGCCGCCGGGCGTGAAGAGCGCTGCCGACATCCAAACTGCGATAGCCGCGAAGGCAGTCGCCATAAACCCCAGTCGCAGGCGACGCCCCGGCAAGGCAAAGCCAAGGATCAGGACGCCGAGAAAGGCGAACAGGAAGGGCGACAGCAGTTTTTCGACCGGCCCGCCGGAGGCGATCGGATACATGCCGACGAAATGGTTGATCGTGTCCATTTCGTGCACGCAGTCGAGCGCCTCCTTTTCCACGACCTCTTTCGACTTGCGGATTTCGCAGCCGTTGGAAATCCGGTTGACGTGGAAATTGATGCGCACGCCGTCCGGGAAGGTCTGCGCCGGATAGTTCGGCGCGGTCAGCGCCACCCACCATGCGGGCTGAAAGAACGAGGCGCCGAGCGCGATCGCCGCGACGACCGCGGCGATGCGGAACACGATCGCCGCACGCGACGGGCCGCGGATCGCCGCGGTCTTGGGGCGTTGCGGTTGAGTCATTGGCATGCTCCTCGGCGCGCTCGCGCGCCATCGTTCCGCGAGGCGCGGCCGCGCATCGTCCTGGACAAGATCGCCATCGCGCAGCGACGGCCGCTTCGGGCCTTACTTGAAGTCCGGATTCTTCCAGCCCTTCGGCGCGATCAGGTCGGCCGGCGGCTTCAGACGCGACACGTAGTCGAGCACGGCCAGAGTGTCCCGGTCCGAGAAATTCTTGATCTGCTCGACCATCTCGGGATTGGAATTGCGGCGCTTGCCTTCCTTGATCCAGCGGTACTGCCGCACGAGATACTCGTAGTGCTGCGCCTGGATGCGCGGATAGTATTTTTCCGCATTGCCTTCGCCGTCCTTGCCGTGGCAACGCACGCAATTGTCGGCGTAGAGCTTGGCGCCGAGTTCGAGATCGTCGCCCTTGCCGACGCCGTTGTCCGGATTCATCTTCAGGACGGCCATGTATTCGGACACGTCGGCGATCGCCTGAGTGCCGCCGATTTCCGAGGGCAGCGCGAAGGGATACATGGTCGGATTGTCGCGGTGCCCGTCGCGGATGTCGGCGAGCTGCTTGATGATGACCGTGCGATGCTGGCCGGCGAGCTGCGGGAAGGTGCCGTCGGGCAGGCCCCAGCCTTCGGGCTGGTGGCAGGCCGAGCAGACTTCGTAGACGTCCTTGCCGTTTTCCCTGTTCGGCTTGAGCGTCAGCGCCTCTTCGCGCTCGCCGCCCTGGCTCATCCACTCTTTCTTGGTCTTGTTCTCCTCGAACGTCTTCTGGTCGACCGCCGGGCCCGCGGCCAGCGCGACGCCCGCCGCCATCAGCAGGCTTGCTGCAGCCAAGGGAATGTACCGTTTCATTGCCGATCTCCGTCTATCGTTCGTCGTTCGTAGCGCGCCGGAACCTGCCGCGCCTTATCATTTGACCGGTCGCTCGACCTGCGAGAGATAATCCGCGATCGCCGCGATCTTCTTGTCGTCGAGCTTCTTGGCGAACGGAATCATGGCGGCGATCTTTCCTCCCTTGCGCACGCCGTCACGGATCTCGGTCATCTGCAGGACGATGTAGTCCCGCTTCTGTGCGGCGAGCAGCGGATTGACCGGCAGCGGCTTCAGGCCGTCGGGTCCGTGGCACGTCGTGCAGCCGCCCTTGAGATAGGCGTCCTTGCCTTCGGCCAGGCGGGCCGCGTCCGGCGCCGGATCGAGCGCGCGCGGCTTCGGCGTCGGCTGGGTCGCCAGGAAATCGGCGATGGCCGCGCGCTCCTCGGCATTGACCAGGTGCATGATGTCCTTCATGCCCTGCGTGCGCGGATAGCCGCGCGGATCCGGGCCGCCAACGCGCGTTCCATCGGCGATCGTCTTCATCTGTTCCAGCATGTATTTCGCGTCCTGACCGGCGAGGTCAGGGTAGTTTTGAATGGCCTTGCCGCCGTCCTTGCCGTGGCAGGCGACGCAGCTCTTGGTGCGGTACAGCGCCTTTCCGTCGAGCGCCTGCGCGGCTGCCGCGCCCGAAAAGGCGAGCGTCGCGGCCAGGCCGAGAATAGCAGTGCGCATCGTGATCATGTCGCGTGTAATCCTGTGTCCCTTGCCTACCGGTCGCATGGTTTCGCCGGCATCGGCCGACGGGGCGGGTGTCGCTCGCCCCGCCGACGGGGACCGGCGCAACGCGCCGATCCCCGAAGCGTCGTTACTTCGTCGCCGTCTTGGCGCCGTGCTCTTCGAGGTAGGTCTTCACGCGCAGGCCGATGTCGGCGGCCTTGACCTGGTACTGCCACCACTGGTTCGCCCAGAGGGTGCCTTGCTGCCAGTCTTCCTTCTTGGCGGCTTCTTCGGCCTTGGCGCGCGCGTCCTTCATGAAGTTGAGCTGGTCGGTGGCGTCGTCCACCAGCGCGACGACGGTCGGGAAGTCCTTGTAGTTGGTCGACAGGATGTACTTGACCACCGAGTCGATGACGCCCTGCGTATCGAGGTTGGTCTTGTACTGCTTGTCGTAGTCGGCCTTGCTGTAGACCGCGCCTTCGGTCTTCTTCACGGCCGCCTGCTCGACCAGCCCCTTCGGCTTGACCATCAGGTAGCCTTCCATCTCGAGATGCAGCGCCGAGCAGAACTCGGTGCAGTAATACGAGAAGGCGCCCGGACGATCGGCCTTGAAGGTCACCGACGCCGTCTTGCCGGGCTCGAGGCTGAGGTTGCCGCTGTAGGTCGAGACCGCGAAACC
>JBDHTL010000156.1:0-7899 GCA_039808645.1 Rhodoblastus sp.
ATCGGCGCCGGCGAATTGTTCACGAAGCTGTGATCCGCAGAACGAAAATCGGCGTAGTGACTGAAACTAATTTCGGTATCGTACCGTAGGTGCTCAGGATCGCTGGCAACGGCCGATCCCGGTTAGCACAGCGCCGGTTCACTCATGGAGGTTCATATGAAGTCGCTGAAGTTCGCCCTTCTTGCCGGCGCCCTGGTTGTCGCAGCCCCGGCTTTCGCCGCTGGCCCGTGCCCGCAGGGCCCCGGCAGCGTGACGTCCGCTTCCGCCGCCAAGCCGGAAGCTGGAAATTCCACGGTGACCGCTTCCGCCGCGAAGCCCGAGGCCGGCAATTCTACGGTGACCGCTTCCGCCGCGAAGCCCGAGGCCGGCAACTCGACCGTGACCGCTTCGGCCGCGAAGCCGGAAGCCGGCAATTCGACGGTGACTGCTTCCGCTGCGAAGCCCGAGGCCGGCAACTCGACCGTCACGGCGTCGGCCGCCAAGCCGGAACAGAACAGCTCGTTCCAGACCGCTTCGGCCGCCAAGCCGGAAGGCTCGGGTGCGGTGGTCAGCGCTTCGGCCGACTGCAAGTAAGCATCGACGTAGGACAGCGAAACGGCAGGGTCCCTGGCCCTGCCGTTCTTGTTTTTGCGCGTCCGCTCGCCGTTCAGAAGCCGCCGAGCTTGGGATGGCGGTTGACGTCCTTGTAGAGCAGGTAGCGGAACCGCCCCGGCCCGCCCGCGTAGCACGCCTGCGGGCAGAAGGCGCGCAGCCACATGTAGTCGCCCGCTTCCACTTCCACCCAGTCGCGATTGAGCTTGTAGACCGCCTTGCCCTCCAGAACGTAGAGCCCGTGCTCCATCACGTGCGTCTCGAGGAATGGAATGATCGCCCCGGGCTCGAAGGTCACGATGTTGACGTGCATGTCGTAACGCAGATCGTCCGGTTCGACGAAGCGCTGCGTCGACCACTTGCCGTCGGTGCCGGCCATCGCGCGCAGCGGAACGTCCGCTTCGTTGGCGACGAAGGCTTCCGGCGCGTCGATGCCATCGACCGCTTCATAGGCCTTGCGGATCCAGTGGAATTTGGCGGCTTCCTTGCCGCCGTTGGCGATGCGCCAGGATGCGCCGGCCGGCAGATAGGCGTAGCCGCCCTTCTTCAAGACGTGTTTGGCGTTGCCGATGGTGAGCGTCGCCTGTCCCTCGACCATGAACAGCACGCTTTGCGCGCGCGGATCGGTGTCGGGACGGTCGCTGCCGCCGCCGGGCGACACTTCCATGATGTAATGCGTGAACGTTTCCGCGAATCCCGAGAGCGGCCGCGCGATAATCCACAGCCGCGTCTTGCTCCAGTGCGGCAGGCAACTCGTCACGATGTCGCGCATCACGCCGCGCGGAATGACCGCATAGGCCTCGGTGAAGACCGCGCGTCCGGTGAGCAGGTCGGTCTGCGGCGGATGCCCGCCCATCGCGGAATAATAGCTGCGCTCCATCATACCCTCTTTCCCTGCGCTCACGGCGCAAGCGACAGCCGCTCGGCTGCGCCCAATTCGCATTCTTCGAGATTGTTTCCGGGGCCGGCGCGGTCGACGACCAGGAACAGGCTGTCCGCATCGAGCACGAGCAGCGGATGGTGCCAGACGTTGCGCGCATAATTGACGCCCTGCCGGCCGGTCGCGCGAAAGGCGCGATAGGTGGAAGCGTCGCGCGGATCGCCGCAGACGACGACAAGCCAGGGCCGCGCCTGCATCGGCGCGAACAATTGGCTGCCGAGCGGATGGCGCTCCATCAGCGCGATGTCGATCGGCGCGGGGCGCGGCTGCGCGGTGAACAGGCTGACGTTGACCGAGCCGCCTTGCATCGCGACGTCGACCTTCGCCTGCCCGTCGCAACGCTGCGCGAAACCCTGGTTGATCGTGACGTGCTTCGCGCCATTTGCGTCGATCACGTCGCCGAACGCTGCGAAGGCGTCGCGCGTCAGCGACTCCAGCTTCAGTTCCCGCGTCATTTCTTCGCCAGCCATCGGGCGATGAGCTTGCGCTCCTCGTGTGTCATGTCCGTGATGTTGTTCGGCGGCATGGCCGACGTCAGCACCGCCTGGATGCGCACGAGTTCGGCATTGCCCGCGATATTGTCCGGCGTATCCAGCATAACGCCTTTCGGCGGCGCGGCGAGGCCGGCCCATACGGGTTCGGCCGCATGACACATGGCGCAGCGGCTCGTCAGCACATCCTCGACATCCTTCGGCACATGCGCGCGGGCGGCGGCGGCCGCCGGCGTCGTCAGCGCCGGCATGCCGAGTTTCTGGCGGCCGAGAGGATTGGAGAGCATCGACAGCCAGACGGCGACGAGGATCGCCACGGCGGCGACGCCCCAAGCCCACCATTTGTCGCCTTTGCCGGCATGGCGCTGGTTGTAGAAGTAGCGCACATGCGCGCCTGCGATCAGCACGAAGCCGACCATCAGCCAGGCGTAGGGCGACATGAAGGTCATCGGGTAATGGCCCGAGATCATCAGGAACAGCACGGGCAGGGTGAGATAATTGTTGTGCGTCGAGCGTGTCTTGGCCTGCTTGCCGTATTTCGGATCGGGCGCGCGGCCGGCGATCAGGTCGGCCACGACGATCTTGGTGTTGGGGATGATGTTCATGAACACGTTGCCGGTCATGATCGTGCCCATCAGCGCGCCCGTATGCAGCAGCGCGCCTCTCCCTGAGAACATCTGCTGGAAGAAGAACGCCATCGCCATCACGAAGGCGAAGCCGACGGCGGCGAGCGCGACCTCGTTGTTGGCGAGCGGCGACTTGCACAGGAAGTCGTAGACGAACCAGCCGAGCGCCAGGCCGCCGATGCCGATGGTCGCCGCCTGCCACGGCGTCAGCGCCCGGATGCCGGGATCGATGAGATAGAGATCGGCGCTGAGATAATAGACCCAGACGAGCAGCGAGAAGCCGGAAATCCACGTCGAGTAGGATTCCCATTTGTGCCACATGAGTTCGGCCGGCATCCTGTCGGGCGCAACGAGATATTTGCGCACCTGGTAGAAGCCGCCGCCGTGCACTTCCCAGGCCTCGCCGCCCTTGCCCGCGGGGATTTCCGGGATGGCGCGCAAGGCCGCGTCGAGATGCATGAAATAGAAGGACGAACCGATCCAGGCGATGCCGGTGATGATGTGGGTCCAGCGCAAGAGGAGCCCGCCCCATTCCAACGCGATCGCGTCCATGCCCACTTCTCCATCCCTCGTCCCGCCACTCTAGGCCGCCGGCGCGCATGACGATATTGTTGGAAAGCGCGTAGACTTTCAAACGGGATCGAAGAATGCTCTCGCTCGACAACATCAAGGTTTTCGTCCGCGCCGTGGAGCTCGGCTCCTTCTCGTCGGCCGGCCGCAGCATGCGATTGTCGGCGGCCGTCGTCAGCCACCGCATCCGCAGCCTCGAAAAGGCGCTGAGCTGCCGGCTGTTCAATCGCACCACGCGCAAGATGTTCCTCACCGAGCAGGGCCGCGTGTTCTATGAGCATTGCCTGGACATTTCGCAGGCGCTCGAGCGCGCCGAGGCCAGCGTCTCCGACAAGGGCGCGCCGCCGCGCGGCCTGCTGAAGGTGACAGCGCCTCTCGGCTTCGGCCAGCGAGTCGTTGCGCCCTTCCTGCCGCGTTTCCAGGCGCGCTATCCGGAGATCGACGTCACGCTGCGGCTGTCGGACTATCTGGTCGACCTTTTCACCGAGGCGGTCGACGTCGCCGTGCGCATGGACCGGCTGCCCGATTCCTCGCTCATCGTGCGCAAGATCGCCGATGTGGATCGCGTGCTCTGCGCGGCGCCTGCCTATATCGAAAAGCGCGGCGCGCCGAAATCGATCGCCGACCTCGAGAAGCACCGTTGCCTCATGTTGCGCTATCCGGGCTCCCGCCAGTTCCGCTGGACCCTGCAACGCGGCGGCCGCGCCGTCTCCGCCATGGTCTCGGGCGGCCTCGACGCCGACGCCGGCGACGTGCTGACGCAATGGGCGCTCGCCGGCGAAGGCATCGTCATGAAGCCGCTGTTCGAGGTCGCCGGGCACTTGCGCTCGGGCGCGCTCCTCGCCGTCCTGCCCGACAATCCGCCGACGCCGGTGACGCTCGCCATCCTTCACGCCTACCAGCGCATGGTCCCCCCCAAGGTGCGGGCCTTCGCCGACGCGCTCGCCGACGAGGCCCGCGACCATATCGAGGCGGCGCTCGCCGAAGCGCGGCCCGCCGGGGCCCGCAAGCGACGCGCCGGCTGAGCGCCGCGATTGGCGCGAAGGCCACAAGCGCAGTTTCAAAAAATATTTGAATGTGGAAGCATTGCGCGCTGATAGAATGATCCCAGCGGGGAACGTGATATGGGCCGTCTGTCGACGCATGTGCTGGATATTCAGGCCGGTCGGCCGGCCGCGAACGTAGCGGTCGAACTGGTGCGTATCGCCGCCGACGGCGCGGCGACGCCGGTCAAGACGGCGCGCACCAATGCCGACGGCCGCACCGACGCGCCGCTGCTCGCCGGCGACGAACTGACGACGGGCGTCTACGAAATTCGCTTCCATGCCGGCGACTATTTTCGCAGCCACGGCCAGAAGCTGCCGGAGCCCGCCTTCGTCGACGTCGTGCCGATCCGTTTCGGCATAGCCGACGCCGCCGGCCATTATCATGTGCCGCTGCTCGTCTCACCCTGGGCCTTCTCGACCTACCGGGGCTCGTGATGGCCGCCTATCCCCGCGACATGATCGGTTACGGCGAGACGCCGCCGCATGCCCGCTGGCCGGGCGACGCGCGCATCGCGGTGCAATTCGTCGTCAATTACGAAGAGGGCGGCGAGAACAACATTCTTCATGGCGACGCCGCCTCCGAGGCCTTCCTCTCGGAGATCGTCGGCGCGCAGCCCTGGCCGGGCCAGCGCCACATGAACATGGAATCGATCTACGAATACGGCTCGCGCGCCGGCTTCTGGCGGCTGCTGCGCCTGTTCCGCGACCGCGCGATGCCGGTCACCGTGTTCGGCGTCGCCACCGCGCTCGCGCGCAACCCGGAGGCCGTCGCCGCCATGAAGGCGGCCGGCTGGGAAATGGCCAGCCACGGCCTCAAGTGGATCGACTACAAGGACGCGAGCGCGGATAAGGAGCGCGCCGACATCGCCGAGGCGATCCGCCTGCACGCGCAAGTCGTCGGCGAACGGCCGCTCGGTTTCTATCAGGGCCGCACGTCCGAAAACACGATCCCGCTGACGATCGAGGAGGGCGGCTTTCTCTACAGCGCCGACGTCTATGCCGACGAGCTTCCCTACTGGCATGACGACGGCAGGCGCCAGCAATTGCTCGTGCCCTACACGCTCGACGCCAACGACATGCGCTTCGCCACGCCGCAGGGCTTCAACAGCGGCGACCAGTTCTTCGCCTATCTCAAGGACAGTTTCGACACGCTCTACGCCGAAGGCGACGATTGGCCGAAGATGCTGTCGATCGGCCTGCATTGCCGCCTTGTCGGCCGCCCCGGCCGCGCCGCCGCGCTTGCGCGCTTTCTCGATTACGTGCGCGGCCATGCGCGCGTCTGGATCGCGACCCGCCTCGACATCGCCCGCCACTGGATCAAGACGCATCCGCCCAAGGGCGGCTATGTGCCGAGCCGCATGGGCCGCGCGCTGTTTACGGAAGTTTTCGGCGACATCTACGAGCACACGCCGCAGATCGCCGCCGGCGCCCACGCCAGTGGCCTCGGGCCGGCCTGCGACACGGCCGGCGGCCTGCACGAGGCGATGGCGGTCGTCGCGCGCGCCATGTCGAAGGACGAAAAGCTGGCGCTGATCCGCGCCCATCCCGATCTCGCCGGCCGTCTCGCGCTCGTCAAGGGCCTGACCGCCGATTCCACGAAGGAGCAGGGCGCCGCGGGGCTGGACCGGCTGACGCCGGCGGAACTCGCACGCTTCACCGAACTCAACGATTCCTACAAGGCGAAATTCGGATTTCCCTTCATCATGGCCGTGAAGGGCGCGACCAGGGACGATATTCTCGCGGCCTTCGAGCGCCGTATCGGCCACACGGCGGACGAGGAATTCGCCGAGGCGCTGACCCAAATCGAGAAGATCGCGATGCTGCGGCTGCGCGACAGACTGCCGGCGTGAACGGGCGCCGGTCTTGCATGTGAAGCGCGACGACAGACTCGCGCACAACGGGAGAGGCGAAACATGAGCGATCAGACGACCCACGGCGTGGACGAAGTCCTGCCGCCGCAGCGCCTCGCCGCGCTCGGCATCCAGCACGTGTTGGTGATGTATGCCGGCGCAGTCGCCGTGCCCTTCATCATTTCCGGCGCGCTCGGCCTCTCGCCGGAACAGCGCACGCTGCTCATCAACGCCGACCTTTTCGCCTGCGGACTGGCGACACTGGTGCAGTCGCTCGGTTTCCCCGGCGTCGGCATCCGCCTGCCGGTCATGATGGGCGTCACCTTCGCCTCGGTCGCGCCCATGCTCGCCATGATCGGCGCGGGCAAGGCGGCCGGCGCGACGCCCGTCGCGACGCTGCTCAACATCTACGGCTCGGTGATCGCGTCGGGCGTCTTCGCATTTCTCGTCGCGCCGCTCGTCGGCAAGCTCATCCGCTTCTTTCCGCCCGTCGTCACCGGCACGATCATCGCGGTCATCGGCATCACCCTCATGCGCATCGGCATCGGCTGGGCCGGCGGCGCGCTGCCGACCATCAAGAAGCCGATCGACGGCGTGATGGGCGATTTCCCCAATCCCGCCTTCGGCCACCCCGAGAATCTCGCCATCGCGGCCATCGTTCTCGTCGCGATCCTCCTGATCTCGCGCTACGCCAAGGGCTTCTTCGCCAACATCGCGGTGCTGCTCGGCATCGTCGTCGGCGCGATCATCGCTTTGTTCCTCGGCAAGGTGAACACCGGCCTGATCGCCAACGCGCCGTGGTTCGGGCTCGTCTATCCCTTCCAGTTCGGCATGCCGACCTTCGACTTCTGGTCGATCGTCACCATGTGCATCGTCATGATCGTCGTCATGGTCGAATCGACAGGCATGTTCCTCGCACTCGGCGAAATGACCGGCAAGGATGTCGATTCGAAGGAGCTGACCAAGGGCCTGCGCGCCGACGGCGTCGGCACGATCCTCGGCGGCATAATGAACACTTTCCCCTACACCTCGTATTCGCAGAACGTGGGCCTCGTCGGCGTGACGGGCGTGCGTTCGCGCTGGGTGGCGGTGGCGGGCGGCGTGATCCTGCTGCTCCTCGGCCTCATCCCGAAACTCGCCTCGATCTTCGGCGCGATCCCGGTCAGCGTGCTCGGCGGCGCGGGGCTCGTGATGTTCGGCATGGTCGCGGCGACCGGCGTGCGCATTCTGTCGAGCGTCGACTACACGAGCAACCGCAACAACCTGCTGATCGTTGCGCTCGGCATCGGCTTCGGCATGCTCACCCTCATCGCGCCGAACTTCTTCGAGGCATTCCCGAAGCAACTGAAGCCGCTGCTCGAGTCGGGCATCCTGCTGACGACCATCGTCACCGTCGCGCTCAACGCCTTTTTCAACGGCGCGGGCGAAGTGAAGAAGGTCGCGGCGCACTGAGCGTTTGAACGAGCCTGAAGGCGAAACGCGGGGTCGACGCCCTGCGTTTTTGCTCTTGCGAGGTTTCAGGCCGCGAATCCAGAGGCCGATGCGCGACCTCGCGCCGGATTGCCGATCGCGCGCACAGGCGAGCGTCGGGCCGCTACAGGTGCAGGCCGCGCAGCACCTGCGTGAAGGCGATCTGGTCGGCGGTCGGCGCCTGCGGCGCGCCATCCTTGCCGGCCGTGTCCGGGAACATGCGGAAGGCCGTGTTCATCACGATATGCGCGAAGTTCGGCAGGAGCGCGTGCATGACCTGGCCGAAGCGCCCGAGCCGCGTCGCCACGCGCGACT
>JBDHTL010000157.1:0-7764 GCA_039808645.1 Rhodoblastus sp.
GTTTCGGTATGCGAGGGCGACAGCGACGACGGGTTCGCACTGGCCTCCGCCCGCGCCCTGGCGCGACGCGGCCGCGCGATCCTGGTCGCGCTCGACGGCGCCGCGCGCATGCCGCAGGCGAACGGGCCGGGCCTCGCCGAACTGCTTACCGGACGCGCCAGCTTCGACGAGACGATCCATCGCGACCAGATTTCGCGCCTGCATGTGCTCGGCGCCGGCCAGGGCGCGCGCGGCGGCGCCGATGCGCTGCTGTCCGCGCTCGACGCGCTGATGGAGGCCTATGATTTCGTCCTCGTCGCCGGATCGTCGGCGCTCGACGTCGACGACGCCTATGCGCTGTCGCAGCTCGCCAAGTCCTGCGCGGTCTACGCGGGCGACGCCTATTCGGCGGCGACGCTCGCCGACGCGCTCGAGAAGCACGGGCTGCCGCGCCCGATGATCGTGGGCGTGGAGGACGCGCGCCTCGGCCAGAGCGCCGCGTGAATCTTCGCGCGACGATTCCGAGTTCCGCTGTAACTTATTGAAACAAAATCGTTCTTCGTCGTTACGGACGTAGCCCGTCGCCGGCTTCGCCTGCGAACGAAGCGCCGTCCCGGATGACGGGCGGAGCGCCTTGCGCGGACGATCGGATCATGCTGTCGGGACGAGGCGCCGACGTTCCGCCGTCACGCCGGACCGGCGCGCATCTGCTCGACGAAAGACAGCGCCCAGGGCGTCCTCTTCACCCAGCGCTTGGCGGCAAGCCGGCCGCGCTCGACAGGCGCCCAGGCGGCGCCGAGGCGCGTGCAGGGCAGAACCAGATCGGCCAGCGCGATCTCTTCGTCGCAGATCGCGTTCTTGTAGCGCGACTCGCCGATGCCGAGATCGAAGCGCAGGAAATCGCGGGCGCCGAGGTCGCGGATGATGTGGCGCAGCAGCAGTTCCGCCGGGCTCGAGCGCGCGACGACCGGATCGACGTTGAAGGAATTGATCAGGCCGTGCCAGGCGCGGCCGCGCGGCATGCCGCCGTAGGTCGCGACGATCCGGTCGCCGACGCTCAGCGCATAGAATTCCAGCGCCACCGGCCCGCCACAGCGCCCGCTCGACATTGCGTCGAGAAAGGCGCGCACGGCGGCATGGGCGAAACCGGGATCGCGGTTCTTCCGGCTGAAGCGCAGGGTCTTCTGATCGACGAAGGCTTCGAGGATCGTGTGCGCGCGCTCGACGTCGGTTGCGCGCTCGTAGGTCAGCGGGCCGATTTCCCCGAGCTTGCGCTCCTTGGCGCGCAGCTTCTTGCGGGTGGACGACGAATCCACGCGCTTGAGGAAGGCTTCGGCGTCATGCCCGATCGTCGCGCCATAGGCGGAGCTGGGGCTCGCTTGCCCGCCGAGCGCCGCGAAGGGATTGGGCGCGCCGGCCCATTCGCGCGGCTGGTTCAGGAAGACGAAACAATCGATCGCCGCCGCCGACGCGTGCGCCGCGCTCAGCAGGAGCTGGCGCGCGCCGTCGGGCGAGAGCGAAAAGCCGGGCCGCGTCAGCGGCAGGTTGAGGTTGGAGTGCTTGCCGCCGGCATACATGGCGATGCGGGCAGGGCCGCGGCGCAGGATCGCGAGCGGCAACACGACGGCGGCCCGCTCCTGCGTGTCGTAGCCGACGACGACGAGCGGCGACGCGCCTGACTTCTGCGCCAGGTGCTCGTACCAGGGCAGGACGAAGCCGAGCGTCTGATAGGCGGTTCCCGTCGCGAAGCTCTCGACTTCGCGCCAGGCGCGCAGCGCCGGCCAGGGGCGTTCGAAAGTCTCGACGCGCGCGAGGCCCGCCGGCGCGTCGTCGGCGCGCAAAGCCCTGCTGTCGTCGACGGCTGCTGCGTAAGCGCTCATCAAATCCACCTTTGTGGCGGACGCTAGCAACAAATGGTCAAGGAGAACTTGACATGGTGGAACGTGGAGGTCCGCATGGGCATCAAGCGCGACGCGATCGATCTGGGGTTCCGCATGTTCGGCGCGACCGGCCTGCACCGGCTGGCGGCGCGCTATACGCGTGGCCTCGGCGCCATCCTGATGTTCCACCGCGTTCGGGCGGCCGCGGGCGACGCATTCGCGCCCAACGCCGGGCTTGAGATCGCGCCGGCGTTCCTCGATCAATTGCTGACGCGGCTGAAAGCGCAGGGCTATGCGATCGTCGCGCTGGACGAGGCGGTCGCGCGCATCCGCGCCGGCGCGGCCGACGGTCCGCCCTTCGTGGCGCTGACTTTCGACGACGGCTATCGCGACACGGCCGACGTGGCTCTGCCGATCCTCGAGAAGCATGCGGCGCCGTTCACGGTCTTCGTCACAACGGGCTTTGCCGACCGCACCGCGCGCATGTGGTGGGTGGAGATGGAGGAGGCGATCGCCGCGCTGCCCTATGTGCGGATCGAGGCGGCGGGTCGGCTGTTCGATCTTCCGGCCGCGACGGCGGACGAAAAGCAGGCGGCCTTCGAGGCGCTCTACTGGCCGCTGCGGGCCGGCGAGGAGGCCGAACTGCTGCGGGTCTCCGGCGCGCTCGCGGACGAGGCCGGCGTCGAGCGCGCCGATCTCGTGGACGAACTCTGCCTCAACTGGCGCGGCTTGCGGAAGCTGAGCGGGCATCCGCTGGTCACGATCGGCGCGCATACGCTCACCCATCCGATGCTCGCCAAGCACCCGGACGATTTCGCGCGCCGCGAGATATGCGAGAGCAAGGCGATCATCGAGCGCGAGATCGGGCGGGAGGTGAAGCATCTCGCCTATCCCGTCGGCGATCCAGGCTCGGCGGGGGCGCGCGAATTCGTGCTGGCGCGGCAGGCGGCGTTCGAGAGCGCGGTGACGACGCGGCCGGGCATGATCTTTCCCGAACATGCGGGATATATGACCACGCTGCCGCGCCTGTCGGTGAACGGACATCACCAGTCGCTGGCGACGCTCGACATATTGCTGTCGGGCGCGCCGTTCATGCTGTGGAACCGGGGGCGCAAATTGTCGGTGGCGTGAGCGGACGCGCGGCGCGCGTGCTTTCCGACCGGCGGCGAGTCGGCTACAGCGCCGCCTGGATCGCCTGCATCAGCCGGAAGCGAAGCGCGCTGTTGTTGCTCTCGAGCGATATCACGAAACGCACCCTGCCGTGCTTCGACGTGTCGGCGTAGCCCGCCAGCGTGCGTACGCCGTCGAGGGTGCCTGTCTTGTACGCGGCGCCCTTGCTGCGCTTGAGCAGGTCGGCGTGGGGCGCCAACAGGCCGAGCGTCTTGGCCAGGCCGCGCGCGGTGAAGCGGTTGTTGCGACTGATGCCCGAGCCCTCTTCGAGTTGGATGGAATCCGCCAGGCCATGCGCGGCGAGCATCTCGTTTGCAACCTCCAGCGACTTGTCGAGGCCGACTGGCGCGCCGAGACGCTGCGCGCCGATCTCCAGGAACACCTGGTTGGCGATGTAGTTGTTCGACCCGATCAGCAGCTGGCGAAGAACTGCGGAGAGCGGGCGCGACTGCCGGTGCGTGTAGACCGGCGCGAGGCCCGCCGGGACGGGCCCTGTCGTGATCTTGCCCTTCAAACTGCCGCCGGCCTTCTCGACGAAAGCCGCGAGCAGTTCGCCGGCATATTGCAGGCTCAGCGCGGGATCCTGCGCCAGGCTGATGCGGTCGCGGCCCTTGGGCCCGCGCTTGCGGAACTGATCGATCGCCAGCGGCGTGATCGGGGTCTGCTTCTCGGCGGAGCGGATGGTCGCGCCCTGGCGCACGGCGTGGATCGTGTTGAAATTCACCGCGAGAGCGGAATTCAGCGCGTCATAGGATTCCGCCGTATCCTCAATGCCGGGAATGCGCAGGCTGGCGGGATAATAGCTTGCGTCGAGCACGATTCCGGTCAGCGGCGCCGCGCCGATCGCCGAGACCAGCTCCTTGGCGAGCAGCGCCAGCTCTTCGGAGACAAGGAAGGGGTCGCCGCCGCCGCGCACGTACAATGTCCTCTTGTCGTCGAGGTAGAAACGGGTCTCGAACCGATAATCCTTGCCGAGCGCCTCGAGCGACAGCCAGGCGGTCACGAGCTTGGCGACGGAGGCGGGAACGAAGGGCTTGTCCGCATTCTGCGCGACCAGCTCATTGCCTTCCGCGTCGATCACGAACACCAGCGCCTCCGGCGCCAGCGCCGCCACCTTCTCCTTGACGCCGGCAAGGGCGTGGGCCGGCAGCAGGAGCAGTGCGACAAAGAGCAGGGCTGACCACATGGCGATGTCCACTCGCGGCCGGTTCGACGTCGCGCGAGCGAAGTCCCGCGCGCGCCCCCATTATTGTGGCTCAACCCGACTGGTCAAAGCCGGCCGATTTCACGGGCGCGGCGGCAAGTCGAACGGTTCGCGGCACGATCGGACGCCCGCGTCGAGCCGGCAGCGAAAACATCACCGGTCTTCCCGCGCCATCCATTTGACGAGCGGCAGCAGCGGCACGATCCAGACGAGGCCGAGAACCGCGTAGAGCAGGGGCTGCAGGTAGGGCGAGGCCTCCTGCAGCGGACGCGATTGCGCCAGCGCCATCGCGATCAGCGCGTAGAAGATCACGTAGACGACGAGGAACAGCGCGCCGATCAGCTTGCGGATGCGCATGGACATGGGATCAATCCACGATCATGTGAGGCTCTTCGGCCAGCCAGCGCACGAAACGGTTCTCGGCGTTCACGAGGATGACCTTGGGCTTAATCGGCCTGTCGACCAGTTCGAAGCCCATGACGATGATCTGCTCGCCGGCGCCGATCAGATGGGCGGCCGCGCCGTTCATGCACATGTCGCCCGAGCCGCGCGCGCCGGCGATGACGTAGGTCTCCAGCCGCGAGCCGGACGTATTGGAGACGACGAGCACCTTCTCGCCGGGCCACAGGCCGACCCGATCGAGGAGGTCCTCGTCGATCGTGATCGAGCCGACATAATGCAGATTGGCCTCGGTGACCGTCGCATTATGGATTTTGGAACGCATAACCCAGCGCATCCGGCCAGCCTCCGCGGCGATGGACGCCGCTTTCGGCAGGCGTTATCAATCGCCCGCCGCCCGAAGGCAAGCGCGAGCCCGAGACGAAGGCCATGACCGACTGGATCAATTTTCCCGCAGCGACATCAGGCGCGGGCCGCGCTTTCGCCGCGCCGGATCGCGCGGGCGTCGAGCGCTGGCTGTGGGCCGTCGCCGCTCTGGTCTTCGCCATGGTGGTGGTCGGCGGCGCGACGCGGCTGACCGAATCCGGCCTGTCGATCACCGAATGGAAGCCGGTGACGGGCGTGATCCCGCCGCTCACCCATGCCGAATGGCTCGAGGCCTTCGACAAGTACAAGCAGATTCCGCAGTATAGGGAACTGTTCCCGGACATGGACCTGGGGCGGTTCCAGACGATCTATTTCTGGGAATGGAGCCATCGCCTGCTCGGCCGCCTCATCGGCCTCGTGTTCGGGCTGGGCTTTCTCTTCTACTGGGCGCGCGGCGCGCTCGACGGTCGTCTCAAGGCGCAGTTGGCGGCTGTGTTCGCGCTCGGCGCGCTGCAGGGCGCGGTCGGCTGGTGGATGGTGGCGTCGGGCCTCGTCAACCGTGTCGAGGTCGCGCAGGAACGTCTCGCGATCCATCTCCTGCTGGCCTGCCTGACCTTCGCCGCGCTCGCCTGGATCGCGGGCGGGCTGCGCGCGCCGATCCGCGCGGAGCAGGCGTCGGGAACCGCCAAATTCCTCGGTATCGTCCTGGCGCTCGCCACGCTCGTGCAGATCTTCCTGGGCGCGCTGGTCGCGGGGCTGCGCGCGGGCCTTACCTACAACACCTGGCCGTTGATGGACGGACGCTTCGTGCCGCCGGCCGAGCATCTGCTCAAGCTCGATCCCTGGTGGCTCAATCTCCTCGACAATGTCACGACCGTGCAGTTCCAGCACCGCATGGCGGCCTATGCGCTGCTCGCGCTGGCGCTCGTCAACGCGCTGGCGGCGCGCGAGACCGGCGTCTCGCGGCGCGGCTGGGCGATCGTCGCGACCGTGCTCGTTCAGGTCGGGCTCGGCATAGCGACGCTGATCTACAACGTCCCGCTGCTGACCGCGCTGGCGCATCAGGCGGTCGCGATGATCGTGCTCGGCATGACGATCGCCAATCTTCGCGCGGAATATCCGGCGAAGGCGTAAGGGACGCGGGCCTGACGGCTCGCGGTCCCCTATCGGTTCTTCTGGCTGCGGAAGAATTCCCATTCCTCGATGCGGCGGCCGTCGGGCAGGACGCAGACGCCGATCTGCCCCTTGTCCGTCGCGACGATCTCGACGCGGCCGCCTTGCTCCACGCAATAGACCGACGCCGGGTTGGCGATCGCCTTGCCGATGGGCGGGGGCGGCGCCTGAAGCAGGCTTGCCGCGAGCGCGAGGGCGGCGATCACGCAGCCGCCCCGCACTTCTCGGGCCTGTGCTTTCGCGCCGTCGAAGCGGGAAACCGGGCAAGCTTGTCGGCCGGGCGCACGGGGCGGGCGACGAGTTCGCCGCCGCAGTTTGGACAGCGCATGGCGAGCTTGGTTTGCGCGCAATCGCGACACCACGTGCATTCGAACGAGCAGATCAGCGCCTCGCGGCTATCGGGCGGCAGGTCGCGGTCGCAGCATTCGCAGTTCGGGCGCAGTTCGAGCATGGCGGACTCCCCAAACATGAATCGGATGAATCTCTTGCCGTGGAGTTCTACGAAACAGATTCACGCGCTTCGCGTGGTTGCCGAAGATTTCAGGCGCCGTGCGGATTGTCATTCCCGACGCACGCAATGCGAGCGATCGGGAATCCAGAGCAAGTGTGGCGGATTCCGGTTTCCCGCGTTCGCGGGAATGACATCCGCGCCATTTCAACCAAATCCGCGATCACCCAGCCGCGGCCAGCGCCTGGTCGAGATCGGCGATGAGGTCTGCGACATCTTCGATGCCGACCGAGATGCGCACCACGTCCGGCCCCGCGCCCGCGACGATCTTCTGCTCGTCGGTGAGCTGGCGATGCGTGGTCGAGGCGGGATGGATGACCAGCGAACGCGTGTCGCCGACATTGGCGAGATGCGAGAAGAGCTTGAGGTTTTTCACGAGCGCGAGGCCGGCGTCGTAACCGCCCTTCAGGCCGAAGGTGAAGACGGCGCCCGCGCCCTTCGGGCAGTATTTCTTGGCGAGGTTGTGGTAGCGGTCGCCCGGCAGGCCGGGATAGCTGACCCATTTCACCGCCGCATGGTTCGAGAGGTGCTCGGCGATGGCCTGAGTATTGTCGCAATGCTTCTGCATGCGCAGCGGCAGCGTTTCGACGCCTGTGAGGATCATGAAGGCGTTGAAGGGCGAGAGCGCCGGCCCGAGATCGCGCAAGCCGAGCACGCGCAGCGCGATGGCGAAGGCGAAATTGCCGAAGGTCTCGCCGAGCACCATGCCGCCGTATTCGGGGCGCGGCTCGGAGAGCATCGGATAGCGCTTGTCGGCGAGCCAGTCGAAGGTTCCGCCGTCGACCACCACGCCGCCGATGGAATTGCCGTGGCCGCCCAAAAACTTCGTGGCCGAATGCACGACGATGTCCGCGCCGTAGTCGATCGGCTTCAGCAGGTAGGGGGTCGCCAGCGTATTGTCGACGATGAGAGGCACGCGGGCGCGCTTGGCGATCCTGGCGATGGCCTCGATGTCGACGATGACGCCGCCGGGATTGGCGATGGATTCGATGAAGATCGCCTTGGTGCGCGGCGTGATGGCGGCCTCGAAGGCGCTCAGATCGTCCGGGTCGGCCCATTTCGGCGTCCAGCCGAAGTTCTTGTAG
>JBDHTL010000158.1:0-7673 GCA_039808645.1 Rhodoblastus sp.
CGCCGAACCTGTCGGGATCGAAGGCGATCATGAGCGCGCCGCCGTTGGGCGGTCCCGTGTCCTCCAGGGCGCCGCGCGAAGATTCGATCCGGCCGGCCTCGGGGCTCGTCGGCTGGCCGATTAGGACGCCGGCGAGCAATTCCACCATCAGCGCAATGGAAGAGCCCTTGTGCCCGCCGAACGGCGATTGCGCGCCGAGCAGGATCGCCGCCGGATCGCGGGTCGGCAGGCCATCCGGCCCGACGCCCGCGCCTTCGGGCGCGAGATTTCCGTCGCGCGCTGCGATCTGCAATTCGCCGCGCGCGGTCGCCGCCGACGCCTGATCGAAGATGAAGCCGCCGTCCGCGGTCGGAAACCCGAAGGCCATAGCATTCGTGCCGAAGAAGCGCTGCGCCGCGCCGGCGGGCGCGACGAAGGGCACATAGGCCGTGCAGATCAATGCGCCGAGCCCCAGCGCCACCAGCGGCTCGATATCGACCCACAGCGCCGAGAAATGGTGGACATCAGTGATCGCCGCCGCCGCGATTCCATTTTCGCGCGCGACTTTCGCGATTTCGACGCGCGCAACCTCGGTGGCGAGCGGCGACAACCCGCGCCCGCCGTCGACGCGCACGACGCCCGGCCCGAGGCGCGTGACCTGCGGCGCGACATCCCCCTTCGCCTTGCCGCATTTAAGCGCGGCGAGAAAGCCGGGCAGGCGGAACAGGCCGTGCGAGGCGCACCCGTCCCCTTCGGCGCGCGCGAGGACTTGCGCCGTGGCGCGCGCGTGAGCCTCGTCGCAGCCGGCGGCGGCGAGCGCGGCGCGCGCCGCGGCTTCGATCCTGGCGAGATCGAGCGTGACGAATTCGGAGGACGCGCTGGACATGGATTTCGCACTTACAGGACGGGATGGTTGCTGGCTATCCGACGGGCGGCGCTGCTACCGCGCGACAACGCGCCACATGCGCTGCTCGTGACGGATTCATATCTTGGCGACAGGGAGGCGTCCGAAGCAACAAGGGAATGACAGTGAATACGCTTCTCAACCGCCTCGCCACGCCGTTCACGCTGGCTCTTTTCGCGATCTCGACCATTTCGGGCGTCGCGCTCTTCCTGCACATGGGGCAGGGCTACTTCCACGCGATGCACGAGTGGCTGAGCATAGTGTTGCTCGCGCCGGTCGCACTGCATGTCTGGAAGAACTGGAATCCCATCGTCATCTACGCCAGGCGCGGCGCGCTGCTGTGGCCGACGCTGGCGAGCGTGGTCATCGCCGTTCCCTTCGTCTGGCACGCGCTCTCGGGCAACCCGCTGGGCGGCTCGCCCGGCGCGGCGACCCGGTTCATGTTGCGCGCGCCGATATCGGATCTCGCGCCGGTGCTGAAGATGACGCCCGACGCCCTGCAGGCCGCGCTCGCGGCGAAGGGATACAAGGCCGCGTCCACGCAGGACTCGATAGAGAAGATCGCCGGCGAGGAGGCGCGCGTGGCGCTGTTCGCGGTGCTCCCGAAGGGGCGCTGAGAAATCCTGGACCGCGAGCCTGAAGGCTGGCGGTCCACGGTCCCTCACACGTCGATAATATCCTGCTCTTGCGCGAAGGCGGCGCGTTCCTGGATGAACTGGAAGCGCGCCTCGGGCTTGTTGCCCATCAGGCGCTCGACGGAATCGGCCGTCTCGTCGCGATCCTCCGGCGAGATCATGACCTTCAGAAGAATGCGCTTCCGCGGGTCCATCGTCGTCTCCTTCAATTGCGCGGGCAGCATTTCGCCGAGGCCCTTGAAGCGGCTGACTTCGATCTTGCCCTTGCCGGTCAGAACGCTCTTCTCGAGCTCCTGCCGGTGCGCGTCGTCGCGCGCGTAGACGCTCTTCGATCCCTGCGTGAGCTTGTAGAGCGGCGGGGCGGCGATGAAGAGATGGCCTTCCTCGATCAGCCGCGGCATCTGCCGGTAGAAGAAGGTGATGAGCAGCGAGGCGATATGCGCGCCGTCGACGTCGGCGTCCGTCATGATGATGATGCGGTCGTAGCGCAGGTCGTCGTGGCGATAGCTCGCGCCGACGCCACAGCCCAGCGCCTGCACGAGATCGGAAATCTGCTGGTTGGCGGCAAGCTTGTCGCGCGTCGCCGACGCGACGTTGAGAATCTTGCCGCGCAGCGGCAGCACCGCCTGCATCGCGCGGTCGCGCGCCTGCTTGGCCGAACCGCCCGCCGAGTCGCCCTCGACGATGAAGAGTTCGGAACCCACGGAGCCCGAGTTCGAGCAATCCGCGAGCTTGCCCGGCAGGCGCAGCTTTCGCGTCGCCGTCTTGCGCGCGACGTCTTTCTCGGCGCGCCGGCGCAGGCGGTCCTCCGCGCGTTCGATGACGAAATTCAGAAGCTGCGTCGCCTGCGAGGGCGAACCGGCGAGCCAGTGGTCGAAAGCGTCGCGCACGGTGGCCTCGACGATGCGCGAAGCCTCGACCGTCATCAGGCGGCTCTTGTTCTGCCCCTGGAATTCCGGCTCGCGGATGAACACCGAGATCATCGCGGCCGTCTGGCCGACCACGTCGTCGCCCTGGATATTGCCGGCGCGCTTCGACTGGCCGATGCGTTCGGCGTGATCCTTCAGGCCGCGCAGCAGGGCGAGCCGAAAGCCCGCCTCGTGTGTGCCGCCGTCGGGCGTGGGAATCGTGTTGCAATAGGAATTGGTGAAGCCGTCGTCGGCCGGCAGCCAGGCTATCGCCCATTCCAGCGAGCCGTGCCCGCCCTCGCGCTCCACCTTGCCGGCGAAGGGTTCGGGCGTGACGGTTTCCTTCCCCTCGATTTCGCGCGCGAGATAGTCCTTGAGGCCGCCGGGGAAGCGGAACACGGCTTCGGCCGGCGTATCCGTGCCCTCGACCAGCGCAGGCGCGCATTTCCAGCGGATTTCCACGCCGCCGAACAGATAGGCTTTGGACCGCGCCATGCGGAACATCCGGGCCGGGCGGAAATGCGCGCCCTTCCCGAAAATCTGCGGATCGGGATGAAAGCGCACCCTGGTGCCGCGCCGGTTCTTCACCGCGCCGACCTGCTGCAGCTTCGATGTCGGCAGCCCCCTCGAAAACGTCTGGCGATAGAGCTGCTGGCCGCGCGCGACCTCCACTTCCAGCGAATCCGACAGCGCGTTGACGACGGAGACGCCGACGCCGTGCAGGCCGCCGGACGTTTGGTAGGCGCCGGAATCGAATTTGCCGCCGGCGTGCAGCATCGTCATGATGACTTCGAGCGCAGACTTCTTCGGGAACTTCGGATGCGGATCGACGGGCATGCCGCGCCCGTTGTCGGTCACGGTCACGAAGCCGTCGGCGTCGAGATCGACCTCGATGAAGGTAGCGTGGCCGGCCACCGCCTCGTCCATCGAATTGTCGATCACCTCGGCGAAGAGATGATGCAGCGCGGTCTCGTCCGTGCCGCCGATATACATGCCGGGGCGCCGGCGCACCGGCTCCAGCCCCTCCAGCACTTCGATCGAGGCGGCCGTATAGCCGGCCTCGCCGGGCGTGCCGGAGCGGGGCGCGTCTTTCTTCGCTGGGGTCGCGGGCGCGGCCTTGCGCGCCGCGCCGCCAAACAGATCGCCGTTCTGGGCCATGCCGCGTTTTACGCTGATTCGGTTCGTCATGGGGCTGTATGCCACGTCCGGTGGAAAAGCGCGAACGAAACGGAAACAGCCGAGGTTACGCGGCCTTAAAAGCTCTTGCGCTAAACATGCCGTCATGCCCGCGCCTGCCGCGGGCGTCCACGCCGCGCCGCCGCGAGATTTGATGACGATGAAGGAGCATTCTCTGACGCCGCATGGCGTGGACGGCCCGGACAAGCCCGGCCATGAGCTTTGGCCGGGGAAAGGCGACCCCCTCACGATCGTCATCTGCCTCGACCACGCCTCGGTCACCGGCGGGCAGGCCAAGGTCGCCTTCGACAGCGCCATCGGCCTGAAGGCGGCGGGCCATCGCCCCATCGTGTTCGCCGCCGCCGGTCCGGTCGATCCGCTGTTGCGCGACAACGGGATCGAGGTTGTCTGCCTCGGCCAGACAGACCTGCTCGGCGCCTCGTCGAAACTGAAGGGCGCCGCGCAGGGCGTGTGGAACATTGCGGCGCGGCGCGCGCTCGGCAACCTGCTCGCCGGCATGCCGCCCGGCCGGACCGTCGTGCATGTGCACGGCTGGGCCAAGGCGCTGTCGCCGTCGATCGCGCCGGCCATCCGCGCCTCCGGCCTGCCGGCGATCTTCACCCTGCACGACTACTTTCTGTTCTGCCCGACCGGCGGCTTTTACGACTACAACGCGCATGAACTCTGCGAGCGCAGGCCGCTCGGACTTTCGTGCCTCGCGACCAATTGCGATGCTGTCTCCTATCCGCGCAAGGCCTGGCGCAGCGCGCGGCTTGCCTTGGCCAACGGCGTCGTCGGCCTCCGCGACATTTTCTCGGATTTCATCTGCATCTCGAACGTGCAGCGGGAGATAATCGCGCCCTATTTGCCCGGGGGCAGGCGCGTCCACGCCATTGCAAACCCCGTCGGCGCCGAGGATCTCGGGCCGAAGGCGGAGCCGGCTTCGGGCGGGATCGTCTTCGTCGGCCGCGTCTCGCCGGAAAAGGGGCCGCTGCTCTTCGCCGAAGCTGCGCGAAATGCCGGCATGATCCCGACCTTCGTCGGCGACGGTCCGGCCGCCGCCGAATTGCGCGAGAAATTTCCGGAAGCGCGCATTCTCGGCTGGCTGAAGCCGGAAGAGGCGCGACGCGCGTTGCGCGCGGCGCGCGCGCTGGTCTTCCCGTCGCGCTGGTACGAAGGCCAGCCGCTGACCGTGCTCGAGGCCAAGGCGTCGGGCACGCCGGTGATCGTGTCGGACGTCTGCGCCGGTCGCGAGGAAATCGCAGACGGCGAAACGGGCCTCTGGTTCAGGTCGGGCGACGCCGCCGATCTCGCGCGCGCTTTGAAGACGATGCAGGACGACGCCGTCGTGCGAAGAATGTCGAACGCGGCCTACGCCGCCTATTGGCGCGATCCGCCGACGCTCGCGCGCCATGTCGAGCGCCTCGAACGGGCCTATCGCGGCATGCTGGCCGGCGCCCCGCAACTCGCGCCGAAGGCCACGGGGGCGGCTGCATGCGTCTCGCCGTAAACGCGCGCGTCACCGCCTTCTCGATGGGCGGGCAGCAGCGCGTGACCGCCGAAATCCTGAAGCGCCTCGGTCCGGTCGCGGCCGTCGCGCCGGCGAAGCCGCTCGGCGGCGTCAAGGGTCACGCGTGGGAACAGGCCGTTCTGCCGCTGCGCACGGTTGGCAAGCTTCTGTGGTCGCCCTCCGCCACCGGCCCGATCGTGAAGCGCGCGCAGGTCGTGACGCTGCACGACGTCGCCTTTCTCGATGCGCCGGAATTCTTCTCGGCCAATTTCGCGCGCGCCTATCGCCTGCTGTTGCCGCCGCTTCTGAAGCGCGCGGCGAAGGTCGTCACCGTCTCGGAATTCTCGCGGCGGCGCATCGCGCATTGGTACGGGCTCGACGCCGCGCGCATCGAGGTCATCGGCAACGGTGTGAGCGAACAGTTTCGCCGCTACGAACCGGACGCCATCGCCGGGACGCGCGCGGCGCTCGATCTGCCGCGCCGCTACTTCCTGCTGCAGGCGACGTCCGACCGCCGCAAGAATCTCAGCAAGTCCCTGGAGGCATGGGCCGCTGCGCTGCCCGATCTGCCGCCCGATCTGCATCTCGTCGTGTCCGGCAATCTCGCGCGCACGCACGTGTTCGGCGCCACCGGTCCGATCGGCGATTTCCCGCGAACGAAACTCGTCGGCTATGTCGCGGACGAGCACATGGGGCCGCTGATCGCGGGCGCCGAGGCCTTCCTGTTTCCCACGCTCTACGAAGGCTTCGGCCTGCCGATCATCGAGGCTATGGCCTGCGGCGCGCCGGTGCTGACCAGCGCCGCCACCGCGACGCAGGAGGTCGCGGGCGAGGCCGCGCTTCTGGTCGATCCCGGCTCGGTCGCGCAGATCGCCGTCGGCATGAAGGCTTTGGCCAGCGATTCCTGGCTGCGCACGCGGCTGTCGGCGGCAGGCGAACAGCGCGCGAAACTCTATTCCTGGGACGACGCCGCGGCGCGGTACGGCAAATTGTTCCGCGCGCTCGGCGCGGATATGGGACCGTAACGAAACCTTCAAGGACTCGTGCCCTAATAAGAGGCATGAGGCCCGCTCCTGCCAGTTCCGCCCTGTTGCTGCGTTACGCAGACGCCGCGGGCTACGGCGCCGTCTCCTTCGACGACGAAGAAGAACCGGTCCTGCGCCGCAAGAAGCGTCGCGGTTTCTGGCGCGCTTTCCTCTCCTTCCTCTTCCTCGTCGTCTGAACGCGCCGCCGCCGCCGCAGGGGTTCGGCGGTCGCGTTTGCGGTTGACTAAGCGGCTGATGCTCAACATAAAAGTCCCCTGGTTGACGAGCCGCGATCAAGGGCGTGAACAAGAAACCCGAAACATCGCTAGCGGAAGCGCGGATTCGCGAAGCGGCCCACCTGGCGGCGATCGTCGAATCCTCGGACGATGCGATCGTCAGCAAGACGCTCGAGGGAACGATCGTGAGCTGGAATGCCGGGGCCGAACGGATTTTCGGATATGCGCCCGACGAAATCATCGGGCAGTCGATCCTGCGCATCATCCCGCCGGAACTGCACGGCGAGGAAACGACGATCATTCAGTGCGTGAGCGCGGGAAAGCGCATCGAGCATTTCGAGACCGAGCGCCTGACCAAGGACGGACGTCGCATTCCGATCTCGCTCACCGTGTCGCCGATCAAGGATCGCCTCGGCAGGGTCATTGGCGCGTCCAAGATCGCGCGCGACATCACCAAGCAGCTGGAGCAGCAGGCGCAGATCCAGTTTCTCGCGCGCGAGGCGCAGCATCGCGTCAAGAATCTTCTGAGCATCGTTCAGGCGATCGCCCGCCAGTCGGCATCTTCGAGCGCTGACGATTTTCTCGAAAAGTTCAACGGGCGCCTGCAGGCGCTCGCCGCCTGCCAGAACGTGTTCGTGACGTCGAACTGGAAGGACATTGACCTGCGGACGCTGCTGACCGAGCAGGTCGCGCATCTCGGCGACGCGAACAGGGGCCGGATCCATCTCGAAGGCGAGCCGACGCAGCTCTCGCCCGAGGTGGCTCAGCCCCTGGCGCTAGCGATCTACGAACTGGGAACCAACGCCGTGAAATACGGCGCGCTGTCCAACAGCAGCGGCACGGTCCATGTCGCCTGGTCGCGCGCGGTCGACGAGAATTCGTCGTCGCGCTTCCGGATGGTCTGGCAGGAGCGCGGCGGCCCGGCGATCGAAGGGCCTCCGTCCCGGCAGGGCTTCGGCGGCAAGGTCACGGGGACGATGGTGAAAGCCAGTCTCGCCGCGAATATCGAGGTCGCCTACGAGCCGTCCGGCTTCTCGTGGTCGCTCGACTGCCCCTTCGAAAAGCTGAGCGGCCCGGTTCTCTGAAGCCCGCCGTTTGAAGCGGCGTGACGGCGCGACAAGCTCGCGGAAAAGCAAAAGGGCGGCCTCGCGGCCGCCCTTCGCGTGTCGATCGTCCGAGGACTAGACCGAATAGTACATGTCGAATTCGACCGGGTGCGGGGTCATTTCGAAGCGCATGACTTCCTGCATCTTCAGCTCGATCCAGCTGTCGATGAAGTCGTCGTTGAACACGCCGCCGG
>JBDHTL010000159.1:0-7485 GCA_039808645.1 Rhodoblastus sp.
CACCGTCGTGAAATCGAGATCGCGATTGGCCTTGTCGTGCGTCACGCGCAATTCGTCGCGCACGCGCTCGGCCTCGATCTCCTGTGCGCGCAGCACGGAGAGAGCGGCCTCCGCTGCGGCAACGGCGGCCCGCGCGCCGGCGACGGCCGCGGTCGTGCGGTCGCGGTCGGCGCGCGCGGCGTCGAGGCGCTGCGGCGTCGCGAATTTCCTTTCGACCAGCGCTTCCGCGCGTTCGAATTCCGAGGCCGCGCGCGCCCGGTCGGCCGTGGCGGCGGTCAGTTGCGCGCCGGCCTGAGCGACGGCGGCCTCCTGGCCGGCGCGCTGCGCGTCGATGCGGGCGATGGTCGCCGTCTGCGTGTCTATGCGGCGGGCGGCGGCGGCGACGGCCAGGCGGTAGTCGACCGGATCGATCTCGACGAGAACGTCGCCGGCCCTGACCTTCTGATTGTCCACGACCGGCACGGCGACGAGATTGCCGCCGACCTTGGCCGAGATCGTCGTCATATCGGCCTTGACGTAAGCGTCGTCCGTCGCGACGATGAAGCGGCCTTCGGTCACGTAGCGGTAGCCGTACCACAGGCCCGCGAGCAGGGCGGCGACGCCCAGCGCGGCCACGACCGTCCGGCGCCTGCCGGTCGGCGCGGAGGGGACGACCGGATCGGCCAATCGCTCGAACCTGTCCTTGGAAAGCTGCTCGTTCATTCGGAATCGCAGTCTGGCACAGCCGCGTAAACGAAAGGCTCGCGTCCCGTCCGTCGCGCATCGGACCGAACGGTTCGGTTGATCTTGACTAGCATGTCGATCCAGCCTAGATCAAGAGTGACCGAACCGTTCAGTCGAAAGTATGGATCACGCACGCCACCCAAATGCGGGATCGGAAGACGCCCGGAGCGGGCTCGAGGGCCCGTGCGAGAAGGAGGCCGCCGCCGCGGACGGCGCCAAGGCCCGCCAGATTCTCGACGGCGCCCGCAAGGCCTTCCTGGCCGAGGGCTTCGACGCCGCCTCGATGAACGAGATCGCGCGCGAGGCCGGGGTCTCGAAGGGCACGATCTATTCCTACTTCCCGTCCAAGGATGCGCTGTTTGCGGCGCTGATCCGCGAGGACAAGCGCCAGCAGGCCGAGCAGCTCTCGATCTACGACGATCTCGACGGGCCGATCGCGCAGGCGCTGCCGCGCCTCGGTTTCGCGCTCATGGACCTCATCCTCGAACCCGCGCATGTCGCGCAGACGCGCACGGTGGCGGCGGTGGCGCCGAAATTTCCCGAGATCGGCCGCGCCTTCTACGAGGCGGGCCCCGAATACGGCCACCGCCGGCTGGCCGCCTGGCTCGCGCGCCGGGCCGCGGCGGGCGAACTGGCGATCGAGGATTTCGAGCTCGCGGCCGAGCAATTCTTCAACCTCGCGCAGGGCGTGCTGTTCAAGAAAATGCTGTTCGCCGCGCAGCCGAAGCCGTCGCGCGCGGAAATCCAGGCCACGGTCGACGCCGCGGCGCGCATGTTCCTCGGAACATACGGCGTGCGCTGAGCGTCAGCGCGCCGCGAACGTGTCGGGCCGCGCGCTCGCCCAGGCGGCGCGGAAGCGCGGATCGTCCGAACCGGCGAGAAGTTCGCCGGCCGCCAGCGGCCGATACAATTCCTCGAATCCGACGATCTCGCGCGGCGAGACGCGGCGCGCCAGGTGGGCGACCGTGAATTCGCTGGGGTGGTCGAGCCCCGCGGCGGCGGTCAGTTCGGCAAGCGTGATCAGCGTCGAACGGTGGAAACGGTAGACGCGCTCCGCCTTGTCGGCGACGACGAGCGCGCGCATCCGGTCGGGGTCCTGCGTCGCCACGCCGGTGGGGCAGCGATCGTTGTGACAGGACTGCGACTGGATGCAGCCGAGCGCGAACATGAAGCCGCGCGCCGCGTTGCACCAGTCGGCGCCGAGCGCGAGCGCGCGGGCAATGTCGAAGGCGCTGACGATCTTGCCCGCGGCGCCGATGCGGATCCTTTCACGCAGGCCGGCGCCCACCAGGGCATTGTGGACGAAGCTCAGGCCCTCGCGCATCGGCATGCCGAGATGGTCCATGAATTCCAGCGGCGCAGCGCCCGTGCCGCCCTCCTTGCCGTCCACGACGATGAAGTCGGGCGCAAGACCCGTCTCCAGCATGGCCTTGCAGATGGCCAGGAACTCGGCGGGTTGCCCTATGCAGAGCTTGAATCCGGCCGGCTTGCCGCCCGACAGCCGCCGCATCCCGTCGATGAAACGGATCAGTTCGATCGGCGTCGCGAAGGCCGAATGGCGCGCCGGCGAGATGCAGTCGACGCCCATCGGCACGCCGCGGATGGCCGCGATCTCCGGAGTCAGTTTGGCGGCGGGCAGAACGCCGCCGTGGCCGGGCTTGGCGCCCTGGCTCAGTTTCAATTCGACCATCTTGACCTGCGGATCGCCGGCCGTCGTCGCGAACAGGTCCGGCGAGAACCGGCCGTCCGCCGCGCGGCAGCCGAAATAGCCGGAGCCGACCTCCCAGATCAGATCGCCGCCGTTCTCCCGGTGGTAGGCGCTGACCCCGCCTTCGCCGGTGTCGTGCGCGAAGCCGCCGCGCGCGGCGGCGGCGTTGAGAGCGCGGATCGCATTGGCGCTCAGCGCGCCGAAGCTCATGGCCGAAATGTTGAGGATCGAGGCGGAATAGGGCTGCGCGCACTCGATGCCGATCTTGATGCGATGCGGCTCGTCGCTCGGGATCGTCGGCGCGATGGAATGGCGGACGAATTCGAATCCCTCCGCGTAGACGTCGAGTTCCGTGCCGAAGGGACGCTTGTCGAGCTCGCCCTTGGCGCGCTGGTAGACGAGCGCGCGCTTGTCGCGCGAGAAGGGCGCGCCGCTCTTCTCGTCCTCGAAGAAATACTGGCGCATCTCCGGCCTGACTTCCTCGAGCAGAAACCGCAAATGGCCGGCGATCGGATAGCTGCGCAGGATGGAGTGACGGGTCTGCAGGAGATCGCGAATTCCGAGGATGGCGAGCGCGACGGAGACGACCGCCAGAAGCTTGAAGAAGCCGCCGAAGATCGGCGCCGCCATCGCCGCGGCGAAGAAGAACGGCGCGGCGACGACGCAGGCCGTCAGCGGCAGGTAGCGCCACGCGAAAGCCAGCCTGAGCTTTTCCATGCAACCTCCCGCTCCGATAGCCGAGGCTGCCGCCTCTCGGCGAATGGATCAAGCGGTTTGCAGCGATGGTTTCGCGGAGCGAAGCGAGCGGAAGGCCAGCGCCGCGACGCGCGGGGCGCCGGATTCCCGCTGTGGCAGGAAAGACCTCCGAAGCGCGGAAAGAGCGTCAGCTGTCGGGCTCGGTCAGGTGGAACTTCGTGTAATTGACCCGCACCCGCTCGCTGTCGCCCGGCTCGAGAACGTCGACGTAACGGTGACCGAAGACGACGTCGGAGGCCAGATAGGTCTTGCGCGCGCGCACCGTCTGCGCGGCGGATTCGTCGAAACCTTCGATCATCGCGACGACGGTGGCGTCCGCAGCGTTCAGCGCGGCCTCGTCCATGCCGGACAGCGGACTTGCTTCGTCGATCGCGTGGATGATGGTCCAGCTCAGCACGAACAGCGGCGATTGCGCGCGCAGCAGCGGCAGTTCGACGAAGCGGCGGAACGGCGCGCCCTCGGCCGTCTGCACCGTGGTCGATAGCCACACCTTGGCGATCGGGCCCGAAATGGCGTTGAGCCGCTCGTTGGCGGCGCGCAGCATCAGGCTGCGCCTGCCGTCGTGCATGGCGATCACCGCGCGGTCGGCAAAGATGATCCGCGCGCGGGGACGCGAGAAACGGTAGAAGATCAGCCCGGTCAGGAGCGCCGTCGTGAACACGCCCGTATAGAGTTCGACGCTGGCGACGAGATGTCCGTAGGTGGATTGCGGGTACATGCCGCCATAACCGACCGTGGTCAGCGTCTGGATGCTGAAGAACAGGTAGTGCAGAAAATCCCCCTCGGCATTGGCGATCGGTTTGTCGCCGAGCGAATAGACCGCCGCGAAGATGCAGTTCAGCGACAGGAAGCCGAGCGTCGCGCCGCCGAAAAAGACCGGCCAGCTGACGGTGAGGCTGCGATGCGCGAAATCCGGCCAGAAATCGGTCTGGAGGCCGTATGATTCCACTTCCCGCCCACCGAGGTTGAGACGGCGCATTTTCGGTCCGTGGTTCCTGCGATGCGACATGGCGCCCTGCTCTCGGCGTTTGGCGCAGGCCGCGCCCGGTTGCAAAGCGGCTACCGCCTCGGCGTCACGAGCATGGGCATGCCGCCCTGCGGGCGCAGCGTGATGCGCTGCACGGGGCGCACGGCGTGGCCCGGCGCGAGATCGAAACGGAAGGCGCGCGTGAGATGCGCCAGCACGATGATCGCCTCCTGCAGCGCGAATCCCATGCCGATGCAGACGCGCGGACCGGCGCCGAAGGGAATGTAGGCGAAACGGTCGATCTTCTCGCGGTTTTCCCCGAGGAAGCGCGTCGGGTCGAACACGTCGGGCCTGTCCCAGAGCGTCTTGTGGCGATGCAGCAGGAAGGGCGAGACGGTGACGACCGCGCCCGCGCGGATCTTCTTGCCGCAGACGACGTCGTCGGCGATCGCCGCCCGGCTCAGGAAGGCGGCGGGCGGATAGAGGCGCAGGGATTCCTCGAGCACCGCCCTGGTCACCGGCATGCGCTCGGCGAGTTCCTCGATCGGCCCCGCGTTCATCTGCGCATCGGCCTCGGCCTCGACTTCGCCGCGCCATTCCGGGGATTGCGACAGGAGATAGAAAGTCCAGGTGAGCGCATTGGCGGTGGTTTCGTGCCCCGCGCCGATGAAGGTGACGATGTTGGAGCGCAGGTCCTCCTCGCGCATGCCGCGGCCGGTCTCCGGGTCTTGCGCCTGCAGCAGCAGGGTGAGTATGTCGCGCGGCGCGGCGCCGCCGTCGGCGATCAGCTTGCGGCGCGCGACGATGATGTCGTCGACGGCGCCGGCGAACCATTCGAGCGTCGCCTGTCCGCGCAGACGACCGAGACGCGGCAGGAATTGCGGCAGGCCGAGCAGGTCGAACGGGTCGACCCGGCCGACCGTGTTGAAGTAGACGTTCACCGCCTTCTGGAACTCGCCGGTCTCGCGGCCGAGGCCTTGCGAGAACAGCGTGTGCTCGAGGATTTCGAGGGTGAGCCGCGACATCTCCTCGTGCATGTCGACCTGCGCGCCGGGCCGGCGGCGCCCGAAACGCGCGACGCCCTCGCGCGTCGAGGCGGCCATGGCCTCCGCGAAGGCCGCGACCTGGCGCGGCGTGAACAGTGGCGCGAGCGATCGGCGCTGCGCGCGCCAGTTCTCGCCTTCGGCCGTGAGAAGACCCTCGCCGAGGCCGGGCTTCAGGATGCGGAGCTGAAGATCGTCCTTGCGATAGTTGGCGGCATTGTCGAGGAAGATGCGGCGAACGCCTTCCGGATCGCTGACGACGGCGCGCTCGCCGAGGATCGAGCGGCCGACCAGCACCGGCTCCTCGTAGTGGCGGCGCGTCCAGATTTCGATCGGGTTGCGGCGCAGCGCCGCGATCATGCCGAGAACGCCGAGCGGCCTTTCGCGCGGCGTGGGGGCGGGCGGGCGAAAGGCGAGCGTTCCGACGGGCATCAGACATCCTTCAGACGCGCGAATGCGCGCCTTTATATGTCAGCCCGCATCGCGGCGGCAATTCGGCTGCGAAGGCGCGTGCGGCGATTATCGAAATTCCCGGCGCACGGTGATCACGCCGTCCGGATCGCGCCGGCGCACGAGCGTGATCAGATCGCGCGCGACCTTCTTCGCATGCAGCGTGCTCAGCGCGTCGACGCGCGCCAGCGGCCGGCAGGTTTCGTCGTGAACGCGGAGCGTGATCTCGGCCTGCGCGTCGTCGCGCCGCACGGATATCCGGTAGCTTCCCATCATGGCCTCCAAAGCGCGCCGGCAGCGCGCAGGGTGGCTGATGCGGAAGCCGCACGCAAATCAAATCCTGCGCAGATGCCGCATGCGCCGCAGCGTTCGGGGCATTGCGAAGACCGAACGGATTTCGCGCGTTGCGCGCTTGCGCGGCGCCGCGCCCGCGCGGCGCGGCGTTCACCTTTTCGTGATGGAGCGCGGGCTCAGCGGATCGCGCCGGTCGGTTCGTCGTCGCCGGGATCGAAGGCGCCGTCGTCGCGAAGGGTCGCGGGCGGCCGCGGTCTCGGGCTGAGGGCGAGCGCGCGTTGAATGCTGGCCGGATCGAAGGCCTTCTCGCGGTCGTAGCGCGGCGGCTGCGGCGGCAGGCCGACGCTCGGGCCGGAATGCATGGCGTAGGCATTGTCGCCGGGCAGGCGCTTGGCCTGCGCAATGTCGGTCTCTTCCTCGACCTCGGGCGCCTCCGGCAGGTTGTCGCGGTCGGGGGCCGGCGCGAGCGTCGGGATCGCCGGCTTGCAGATGCGGCGGAGGCCCTTGCGGCTCGAGCCGTGCATGGCGAGGTCGACGTGGATGTGGTCGTAGTGGAAGCTGTTGGAGCCGGGCGCGAGCACGGTGGTGAAGCGTTCGCAGGCGCCGCCCTGCGCCTCGCGCAGGAAGGCGCGGGTCTGGTCGTCGCCGCGCGTCCAGTCGCGGCGGATGACGATGGAGCGGCCGTCGGCGAGCACGAAGCCGCCGATGTCGAGCGCATTGCCGAAAGCGTGTTCCGACAGGCGCGCGCCGATCTGGTTGTTCATGCCGCGGCAGGCGTAGGCGCCCATGGTGTTGATCTGCACGACGGGCTGGCCGAAGCGCGCCTGCGCCGCGGGCTGCAACGTGCCCGCGACCCAGTCGTCGAGTTCGGCGACCATCGAGCAGTCGAGCGTCGAGCGGGAATTGAGCCTGACCGTTCCGCCCTGCAGCGCGGTGACGTGCAGCGGGCGCGTCAGGCCGCAGATGCCGGGGCCGCTGATCTCGGAGGCCGGCTGCACATAGGCCGACGCCTGCACGCGCTTCTCGGCGAAGCAGGCGTTCTCGGCGGCCGCGCGCCAGGCCGGACGCTTCGGCCGGTCGTAGACCGAACAGGCCGAGAGCAGCGACACGAGCCCGGCAAGGGCGAGATATGGCAATGCGCGATGCGCCATTCGCGTAGGGATGGCGACCGCGCGTTAATGCAGCGGGAAGAAAGAGGGTTAACGCGTCGAATTTGTCCGGGTGTTTCGTCGAAGCCGATCAAGCCGCGCCGTCGGCTTTGCAACGCGAAACGGATCGCGAGGCCGCCGAGTTCGCAGACGAAGAATTGGCGGCGCTATACGCGCCAGGCTTCACGCGCCGAGAAAGGCATGAAAAAAGCGCCGGCCTTTCGGCCGGCGCCTCGTGTCGGAAAGATCAGGCCTGCGGGCCGGAGACGTCCGGTGCCTGCGGCGGCTGCGGGGCCTGCGGCGGCTGGGAGCGGCGCTCGCTCATGAAGCGCTCGAATTCCTCGCGGTCGCGGGCGCGGCGCAACTTGTCGAGATGCTCGGCGAAGTCGCGTTCGG
>JBDHTL010000160.1:0-7432 GCA_039808645.1 Rhodoblastus sp.
CGAAGGTGAGTATGTCGTCGGGCAGGCCGAGCTCGTGCAGCGCGAGCTTGCGGATGCGCCGGAAGGGCGTGAGGCTCATCAGCCCCTTCGCCAGCGCGCCCGGGATGAAGCCGAACATGGCTGCATTGACGCGCAGCGTGAATTGCGGGGCGTGCGCGGCGCGCGCGAACAGGTTGAGCATGTCGCCGAGCCGCAATGGCGCGGGGTCGGTCAGGTGGAAGGTGCGGCCGTCGAGATCGGGCGCGGCGACGAGATAGTCGAGCGCGTCGATGACGAAATCGACCGGCACGACGTTGATCCGCCCGCCCTCGAGGCCGATCGCCGGCAGCCATTGCGGAATGGCGTGGCGCAGCTTCTGGATGAGCTTGAAGAAATAGTAGGGTCCGTCGATCTTGTCCATTTCGCCGGTGCGGGAATCGCCGACGACGATGGCTGGCCTGTAGATGCGCCAGGCCATTTTCTTTTCCGCGCGCACGAGCCGTTCGGATTCGTGCTTGGAGCGGAAATAGGCGTGTTCGAGATGACGCGCCTCCTCGAACATGTCCTCGCGGAACACGCCTTCGTAGAGGCCGGCCGCGGCGATCGACGACACGTGGTGGAAGCGTTTCACGCCGACGCTGCGTGCAAAGTCCAGCGCGTTGCGCACGCCGCCGATATTGGCGCGCTCGACGGCGGCCGGATCGGCGGTCAGGTCGTAGATCGCCGCCAGATGCACGAAATGGTCGATCTTGCCCTTGAGCTTGCGGATTTCTTTGGCGTCGACGCCCAGTTTTTCGGCGGTGATGTCGCCCTGCGTCGCGACGATGCGCCCGTCGGCGTCGCCGCAAAAGTCGCGCAACGCGGCCAGCTTGTCGTCGGACGCGTCGCGCAGCAGCACGACCACGCGCGCATCCTTGCGCGTCAGCAGCTTGCGGACGAAACGCTTGCCGATGAAACCGCTGGCGCCCGTTACGAAATAGATCATCGCCGCCTCCCTCTGCCGCCGGCGCACTCTAGCTGTTCGCTTTAGGCGGCGTCGCCCAGAGAATTGGGCGGCGGACTCTAATTTTCTGTGGTCGATTGTCGCAATCGCGGCTTGAAGCGGGCCGCTGACGCAGGGGACCTGACATGGCCAAGAAACTCAAGACTCTCGCCAAGCACGACGACAATCTCGCGGCCACCATCCGCGACTCCGCCAACCAGATTTGGCTCGCCGGTCTCGGCGCTTTCGCCAAGGCCCAGGCCGAGGGACAGAAGGTCTTCGACTCGCTTGTGGCCGAGGGTCAGCGCGTCCAGGAAGAGACCAGGACCGCCGCCGACGAACGCATCGCCGAAATCAAGTCGCGCGGCGCCGGCGCGTGGGACAAGCTCGAAAAGGTCTTCGAGGATCGTGTCGCCCGCGCGCTCCACAGCCTCAACGTGCCGACCCGCAAGGACATCGACACGCTTTCCAGGCGGGTCGCCGAACTGACCGAGGCGACCAACAAGCTGGCGGACGAAAAGGCGGCGAAGAAGGCGGTCGCCAAGCCGGCGTAAGCCGGGGATTCGGCAAGCCGGCGCAGGCCGCGCATTCCGGATCGCCAACAAAGAGGGGACCGCATGTCGCGGTCTCCTCTCGCCTGCGGAGGACGACATGGGCGGCGCGCGGGAACCGAAGGTCGGACTGGCGCTTGCGGGCGGTGGACCGCTCGGCTCGATTTACGAGATCGGCGCGCTCGTCGCGCTGCAGGAAGCGTTCGACGGCGTCGACTTCACCCGGTGTCACGCGACGGTCGGCGTCAGCGCCGGCGCCTTCATCGCCGCCAGCCTCGCCAACGGCCTGACCCCGCGCGATCTCTGCGCGCGTTTCATCGAGAGCGAGCACCACGCCGAACCTTTCGAGCCGGATTTTCTGATGCGCCCGGCCTTTGCCGAATATGCGCGACGGCTCGTGAGCCTGCCCGATCTCGCGCTTGACGCGCTCGGCGCCTGGCTCGACCGCTCGGGCGCCACGGCGCGCGGCTTCTTCGAAGCGCTGCAAGGCTTCACCCGCGCCCTGCCGAACGGCATTTTCGACAATGAGGCGGCCGCCGCCTATCTCGCGGGAATGTTCGGCCGGAGCGGCCGCACCAACGATTTTCGCGAATTGAAGCGCAAGCTGTTCATCGTCGCCACGGATCTGGATTCGGCGACGGCCGTCGTCTTCGGATCGGCGGGCTACGACGACGTGCCGATCTCGGAGGCGGTGAAGGCCAGTTCGGCGTTGCCGGGCCTCTATCCGCCGGCGCGGATCGGTCAGCGCGACTACGCCGACGGCGCGCTCAAGAAGACGCTGCACGCTTCCGTGGCGCTGAAGGCCGGCGCGAAACTGCTCATCTGCGTCAACCCGCTCGTGCCGTTCGACGCGCGGCTGGCGTCGGTGCAGGCGGGGCGCGCGCCGACACGGCTTGCGGACGAGGGACTCGCCACCGTCTTGTCGCAGACGTTCAGGGCGCTCATCCAGTCGCGCATGAAGGTCGGCATGGACCGCTATGCGCACGAATTCCCGGACGCCGACATTCTCCTGTTCGAGCCGGCGCGCGACGATGCGATGATCTTCTTCGCCAACGTGTTCAGCTATGCGGACCGGCGGCGCCTCGCCGAGCACGCCTACAGCCACACCCGCGCCGAATTGCGCCGGCGCGCGGGCGAGCTGGAGCCGATCCTGGCCCGGCACGACGTCCGCCTCGACCATGCCGCGATCGCCGACCCCGACCGCCGCCTGATCGTCGCGCCCGCCCGTCCGGCCGTGGGGCTCGCCGCCGAGACCCGACGCCTGGCGGCGACGCTCGACCGCCTCGACCATGCGCTGGCTCAAGGCGCGCCCGTCCCGTCCCGTGACAGGATTGCGAAATCCGGGAGCAAGGCGGATGGCGGCAAAGCCAAAAAGAAGGACGCGCGAACGCATTCTTGAGACCGCGCTCGCGCAGTTCAACGCGCATGGCGAACCGACCGTGACGACGGCGGCGGTTGCGCTCGAAATGGGCATCAGCCCCGGCAATCTCTATTACCACTATCATTCCAAGGAAAAGATCGTCGAGGACCTGTTCGCGGCCTTCCGGGCCGAGATCGAGGAGACGCTGACCGCGCCGGAGCAACGCCTGCCGGACGCCGAGGATTGCTGGCTCTTCCTGCATCTCGTGTTCGAGGCGATCTGGAAATATCGTTTCATCTACCGCGACCTCAACGAATTGATCGCGCGCTATCGCTGCGTCGAGACGCAGATGAAGCGCATTCTCGCGCACAAGATCCGCGTCGCGCGCGAGATCATGAGCGGCCTCGTCCGCGCCGGTCAGATGAAGGCGACGCCCGGAGAGATCGCGCTGCTGGCCGAGAACATGACGATGATCGCCACCTACTGGCTCTCCTTCGAGTTCGCGCGCAATCCGCGCGTCGCGCAGGACGGTCGCGGGCTCGGTCGCGGCGTCTTTCAGGTTCTGGCGCTTGCCGCCCCCCATCTCGGCGCGCGGGAGCGCGCGCTGTTCGACGTGCTCGCAACCCGTTACGCCCATTGAGAGGAAACGATATGGCCAAGGCAGCCTGGAAGAAATTTCCGTATCCCGACAAGGCTTACGATTATGCAGGCGCCGCGCTCAAGAAGAACTGGGCCGCGCTGCATCGCGGCGATTGCGAGCCTTTCCCCGACGAGGCATGGGTGAGACAAGCGATCGAGACGCATCCGAAGCTCGATCCGAAAATGCCGGCGGCGGAAGCGGCCGAGGCCCTGCAATCGGCCTGGCGCGCCTATCACGCCGGCGATTTCGCGGGCGCGGCGGAGCAGGGCGAGGCCTTGGGCCCGCTCGGTTTCAACGTCGCCAACAAGGCCGCCAACATCTACGCGACCTATCTCGAGACCGACGACAACAGGCAGCTCGACATCTTCCAGCAATCGGCGGCGCGCGCCGAAAAGCTGCAGGCGATCGCCAGGGATTTTCCGAACGCCTTCTATTTCCACGCCTCGGCGCTCGGGCGCTACGGGCAGGGCATATCTGTCGCCAAGGCGCTCGCCATCGGGCTCGGCGGCAAGATCAAGGCGAGTCTCGACAAGGCGCTCGCGCTCGCGCCCGACCATGCCGAAGCCCATATCGCGCTCGGCGCCTACAATGCGGAGGTCGTCGGCAAGGTCGGCGGCCTCGTCGCGGGCCTGACCTATGGCGCGAGCAAGGATTCCGCCATCAAGCATTTCGAGACGGCGCGAAAGCTGGCGCCCGATTCCGCCATCGCGCGCATCGAGCACGCCAACGGCCTCGTCGCGCTCTACGGCAAGTCGAAGCTCGACGCGGCGACGAAGCTCTACAAGGAGGCCGCGGCCGCCAAACCGCGCGAAGCGATGGAGCGGCTCGACCAGCAATCGGCGATCGACGAACTGGAGGACTGAGCGCGGGCGGCTTCAGCGCGGCGCCCGGTTCGAGCTGACCGCGAGTCAGCCGGTCGGCGTCCGCCGGACGCTCGGCGCCGAGATCGACGCCGAGAACGTAATGCGGCCCGGCGGGCGTCCAGACGGGCCACATGTCGAAGCGCGACCGCTCGTGCGGGTAGGTCGCCGCACGCATGCGCATCCTGTCGGCGAGCGCGCCTCTGGCGGCCTCGAAATCCGCATCGGACAGGCTGGCGCCCGACGCGGTCGCCACGATACGCAGGCGACCGTCGACGTCCGAGAGGATCGCGGCCGGACCGCCGAACGTCCGGCCGATCGCGGCCGCCATCGCCTGCAGAAACGCCGGGTGCGACGCTCCCTCGATCAGCGCGTGCGCCAGTTTCCGCAGTTCTTCCGCCTGCGCCGCGCTGCGCTGCGAGGCCAGCGCGTCGAGTCGCGACTGCCAGGCGACCGTGCTGGCGATCAGGGCGATGACCAGCAGCAGGCCCGCCGCCCAGATGTCGGACGGATCGGTCATGCCGACGCTGAAGTACGGCTGAGTGAAGAAGAAATCGAATGCAAAGACGCTGGCGAAGATCGCGGCGAGCGCGGGCCCGATGCCGAACGCCAGGCTCGCGATGACGACCGGCAGCACGAAGATCAGCGTCAGGCCGGCCGTCGGAACGACCGAATTGGCGACATGGGCGAGAAACGTCGCGACCGCGACGAGAACGAGCGCAATTGCATATTCGGCCGCGGGCGGCAGACCGAAGCGTTGCGGCGCGGCGGCTTCGAGGCCGAAGGAGCGGGGTTGCTGCGTGGCGCGCATGATGACACGTGACCTTGATCGGCGGAGGATTTGCCTCCTTCCGACAGATGCGGGCGGCCGCGTAAGGAATCCACGCCGATCTCCCGGTCGCGACATAAGGATTTCGTAAAGATGCTTCGCGACGCAGACGACCCGTTGTATAGGCGCGCCCTTGAATGCGAGGCCAGTCGGCTTTGCCGGGACGAAATTCATGGCGCGCACGGACGCTTCATCTCTCTCTCGATCCGATGACGTTTCGGCCGGAGCGCAGTCGCCGGACGACGGCCATGCCGCGAAATCGCATGCCTTCTGGCCGATGGCGCTTGGTTCGCTCGGCGTCGTCTACGGCGATATCGGCACGAGCCCGCTCTATGCGCTGAAAGCCTCGCTCGACCACGCCAAGACGCAAGGCGTGAACGCCGACGAGGTGATCGGCATCGTCTCGCTGCTCACCTGGGCGCTGATCTTCACGGTGACCGTCAAGTACGTTCTCTTCCTGATGCGCGCGGACAATCGCGGCGAGGGCGGCACGCTCGCGTTGATGGCGCTCGCCCAGCACGCGCTCGGCGAGCGCACGAGATTCGTCTTCCTGACGGGCGTGGCGGGCGCCGCGCTGTTCTCCGGCGACGCCGTCATCACGCCCGCCATTTCAGTTCTGTCGGCGGTGGAAGGCCTGAAGCTGAAGGCCGTGCAGCACTATTTCGATTTCTCGCCCTATGTCCTCGGGATCGCCGTCGTGATCCTCGTCACGCTCTTCCTGTTTCAGAGCCGGGGTACGGCCAGGGTCGCCGCCTTCTTCGGCCCGATCATGGTGCTGTTCTTCGGCGTGATCGGCTTTCTCGGCGCGCGCCACATCCTGGACGCGCCGCAGATCCTCCACGCGCTGAACCCGATCGCCGGCGTGCGCTTCCTCTTCTCCAACGGGTGGCAGGGCTTCACGACGCTCGGCCTCGTCTTCCTCGCGGTGACCGGGGCCGAAGCGCTCTACGCCGACATGGGACATTTCGGCCGCAAGCCGATCCAGCTCGCCTGGGTCTGTTTCGTGCTGCCGGCGCTGATGCTCAACTACTACGGACAGGGCGCCTTCATCCTGAGCGATCTCGACGTGGTGAAGAGCGACGAATTCAGTCCCTTCTTCCAGCTTGCGCCGGACTGGGCGCTCATTCCGCTGATCCTGCTCTCGACGGTGGCGACGATCATCGCCAGCCAGGCGGTCATCACCGGCGCCTATTCGATCGTGCGCCAGGCGATCCAGCTCGGCCTGCTCCCGCGCATGGTCATCAGCCACACGTCCGAGGTCGAAGGCCAGATCTATGTGCCGCGCGTCAACCGGCTGCTGCTGGTCGGCGTGCTGCTGCTCGTGCTCGTCTTCCGTTCTTCCGACGCTCTGGCGAACGCCTACGGCATAGCGGTGACGGCCACGATGGTGGTGACGACCGCGCTCGCATTCATCGTCGTGTGGAAGATGTGGCGTTGGCCGGCGTGGGCGGCGGGCCTCGTCGTCGGCTGCTTCCTCGCGGTCGATCTCGCCTTTCTCGCGGCGAATCTGGTGAAAGTCTTCGAGGGCGGCTGGGCCCCGCTGCTGCTCGGCGCGGCCGCGATCGTGACGATGTGGACCTGGGTGCGCGGAACGCAGTTGCTGACCGCCAAGACGGCGCGCGATTCGATCCCGCTCGCCAATCTCATGCGGATGCTGGCGAAATCGAAACCCACGCGCGTTCCCGGGACGGCGATCTTCCTGACGGCGGGGCTCGACCTCGCGCCGGCGGCGCTGATGCACAATCTCAAGCACAACAAGGTGCTTCACGAGCGCATCATTCTCATGAGCGTGAAGACGCTCGATCGTCCGCGCGTATCGGACGAGAGCCGCTACGCGATCGAACAGCTCTCCGACGATTTCTTTCGCGTGACCCTGCACTTCGGCTTCATGGAAAGCCCGCGCGTTCCCGCCGCCCTCGCGCTGATGCGCAAGGCGGGCTTCAAGTTTGACATCATGACGACCTCGTTCTTCCTCGGCCGCCGGTCGCTGAAGGCGAGCCCGACGTCGAGCCTGCCGCGCTGGCAGGACAAGCTGTTCGTCGCGCTGTCGAAACAATCGGCCAATGCGACCGAGTTCTTCTCGATTCCGTCGGACCGGGTGGTGGAGCTGGGCGCCCAGGTTTCCATCTAGGCGCGCAACGCCGGCGCCCGGCCGCCGCGTCAGGCCCGCAGCATCTTCTTGCGCTTGCGCATGGCGGGCGCGGTCTTGGCCGCCGCGTCGGGAGCCACCG
>JBDHTL010000161.1:0-7431 GCA_039808645.1 Rhodoblastus sp.
TGGTGTTCTGATCATTTCAAATACGGAGGCGGTATGGATCCGCGCAAAATGTTTCGTATTTATTATCACTGGCACGCTGAAGAGCAGATTCTATTGATCGGCCATATGCCCACGCACCTAGATAATAACATGACCAACTGACGAGTGCGCGTCACGGAAATTGCGGCGAATGCGAGCAAGCCCTGTCATTTTCGATGCGCGAAGTGTTCGCTGTTTGCCTCATTTTCAGGCGCCCGTCGCATTCGCCCAATTGCGCAAAGCGTCTAGACTCCGCTCCTCCATCCATGAGGTTCGCGCCTTGGCTAACGCTCGCCCGACCAAACTCCCCCGCGCCGCCTATGCCGACATGTTCGGGCCGACGACCGGCGACAGGGTGCGGCTCGCCGACACCGACCTGTTCATCGAGATCGAGCGCGATTTCACCACTTATGGCGAGGAAGTGAAATTCGGCGGCGGCAAGGTCATTCGCGACGGCATGGGCCAGAGCCAGGTTTCGCGCGCTGAAGGGGCGGCGGACACGGTGATTACGAATGCCGTCATTCTCGATCACTGGGGCATCGTGAAGGCCGACGTCGCGCTGCGCGACGGCAAGATCGCCGCCATCGGCAAGGCCGGCAATCCCGACATCCAGCCGCATGTGAATATCGTCATCGGGCCAGGCACCGAGATCATCGCCGGCGAAGGCAAGATACTGACGGCCGGCGGCTTCGACACGCATATCCATTTCATCTGCCCGCAGCAGATCGAGGAAGCGCTGATGTCGGGCGTCACCTCCATGCTCGGCGGCGGCACGGGGCCTGCGACCGGCACCTTCGCCACGACATGCACGCCCGGCCCCTGGCACATTGCGCGGATGATCGAGGCGGCCGACGCCTTTCCGATGAATCTCGGCTTCGCCGGCAAGGGCAATGCAGCCTTGGCCGCGGGGCTGGTCGAGCAGATCGAAGGCGGCGCCTGCGCGCTCAAATTGCACGAGGACTGGGGAACGACGCCGGCGGCGATCGATTGCGCTTTGTCCGTCGCCGATGATCACGACATACAGGTGATGATCCACACCGATACGCTGAACGAAAGCGGCTTCGTCGAGGACACGATCAGAGCCTTCAAGGGCCGCACCATCCATGCCTTCCATACCGAAGGCGCGGGCGGGGGGCATGCGCCCGACATCATCTCGGTCGCCGGTCTCCCGAATGTGCTGCCCTCGTCAACCAACCCGACGCGGCCCTTTACGCGAAACACGCTCGACGAGCATCTCGACATGCTCATGGTCTGCCATCACCTGGATTCGTCGATCCCGGAAGACCTCGCCTTCGCCGAGAGTCGCATCCGCAAGGAGACGATTGCCGCGGAGGACATTCTGCACGACATCGGCGCGCTCTCGATGATGTCGTCGGACTCGCAAGCAATGGGCCGCGTCGGCGAGGTCATCATCCGCACCTGGCAGACCGCCGACAAGATGAAGCGCCAGCGCGGCGCGCTGCCGGGCGAAAGCGGCGCCGACAATCTGCGCGCCAAGCGTTACGTCGCCAAATACACGATCAATCCGGCGATCGCGCATGGCGTGTCGGCCTATATCGGCTCGGTCGAGGCCGGCAAGCTCGCCGATCTCGTGCTGTGGACGCCTGCCTTCTTCGGCGTGAAGCCCGACCTCATCCTCAAGGGCGGCATGATCGCGGCCGCCGCGATGGGCGATCCCAACGCCTCCATCCCCACGCCGCAGCCCGTGCACTACCGGCCGATGTTCGGCGCCTACGCCGGCGCGCGAAAGGCGACGTCGCTCACCTTCGTTTCTCAAGTCGCGCTCGACAAGGGCCTGCAATCGAAGCTGGCTATTGCGCGGCCGCTGGTCGCGGTGAAGAACACGCGCTCCGGCATTTCCAAGAAAAGCCTGATCCACAACGACGCGACGCCGAAAATTCATGTCGATCCGGAGACCTATCGCGTGACGGCGGACGGGGTGTTGCTGACCTGCGAACCGGCCGACCGGCTGCCGATGGCACAGCGGTACTTCCTGTTCTAGCCGGCCAAGCCCGTCCGCCGCGCGAAGCGCCCGGGCGGCGGACAAATCCGTCCGCCGCGCTGTCTCGTACATGAATCGCCTCGCGCAGGGATGGCGGCGGCCCGATCCGGCAGGACGGCAAACTCGACGGGGAGGAACAAGCCATGCTGATCATTCTGGCTAAGGGCGTCATCCGCCCCGACCGGCGCGACGCCTTCATCGCGGCGGCGCGCGAGCAGATCGTCGAGACGCGCAAGGAGCCGGGTTGCATCGCCTACGATTTCTACGAGAGCCAGACCGAACCGAACACATTCGTGTTCAACGAGCGCTGGGCGTCGAAGGAGGCGATCGACGCGCATTTCCAGACGGCGCATATCAGGAAATTCATGAGCGTCCTGCCCTCTTGCGTCGCCGAGCCGCCCGTGATCGAACTCGTGGAAGTCGCGAAGATCGGGCCGCTGGGCTGACGCGCGAAGGAACGGGAGCGGGGAAACATGATCTACGTCATCGCGACCATCACGATCAGGCCGGAAAAGCGCGAGGAGACGCTGGCCGCCGCGCGCATCGCCATAGCGGCGACGCAGCAGGAGACGGGCTGCATCGGCTACGACCTGCACGAAAGCGTGACCAGGCCCGGAACCTTCGTCTTTGTCGAGCGATGGGAAGATCGCGACGCCCTGACCGCGCACATGAACGCCGAGCATTTCAAGGTCTGGCGCAAGGCCGGCGCCGAAGGCGTCTCCTCGCGCAGGATCGAGATCGTCGCGGACGGCAAGGTCGAGATCATGTGATGCACCTCGTTCGCGACAATGAGGCGCCTCCGGCGCCGCAGATTTCCTTCGACCAGTTCCTCGCCGTCGACATCCGCCTCGACACGATCCGCGCGGTCGCGCCTTTTCCCGAGGCGCGCAAACCGTCGCTGAAGCTCGAGATCGATTTCGGCCCCGGCGTCGGCGTCAGGAAATCGAGCGCGCAGATCGCGCGCCATTACACGGCGGACAGGCTGGTCGGCAGGAAGGTCGCCGCGGTCGTCAATTTTCCGCCGCGCCAGATCGGCAAGTTCATGTCGGAAGTGTTGACGCTCGGCTTTCCGGATGCGGAAGGCGAGGTCGTTTTGTTTTCGCCAGATTTGCCTGTGCCCGACGGCGCGCGGCTGTTCTGAGCGAACATGTGAGCAAGGTGGGAGCGATGAGCCTTCGCGCAACGCAAGTGAAGCCGGCCGGCGCCTGGCGTGGCGATGCGGCCGACACGGTCGTGCTCGATTTCGACGATCGGCATCGCCGCCGCATCGTCATGAAGGGCGTCCGGGGCCTCGAATTCCTGCTCGACCTGCCGGAAGCCGTCATGTTGCGTTCCGGCGACGCGCTCGCGCTCGAAGACGGCCGGCTGGTCGAGGTCCTGTCGGCGCCGGAGCCGCTGCTCGAGATTTCCGCGCGCGACCAGAAACATCTCGTGCGCGTCGCCTGGCATCTCGGCAATCGCCACTTGCCGACGCAAATCCTCGGCGCGAAGCTGCGCATCCGTCGCGATCACGTGATCGAGGACATGGCGCGCGGTCTCGGCGCCGAGGCGACGGAGATCGAGGCGCCCTTCGATCCCGAAGGCGGCGCCTATGCGCAGCATGTCGCGACACGGGGCCATGAACATCATGGACATGACCATCATGGACATGACCATCACGGACAACAACATCGCGGGCATGAACATCATGACCACGGTCACGATCACGACCATTGCGGCTGCGGCCATGACCATCATGACCACCATCACGGCCATGCGCACAAGCATGGTCACGACCATAAGCACGGCTGACCGCCGCGCGTCCTGAGTCCGCCTCTTGTCCCCCGACATTCTCCTCCCGATCTGGCTGTCGCCGTCTTTCCCGGTCGGCGCTTTCGCTTACAGCCACGGGCTCGAATGGGCGGCGGAAGCCGGCGACGTGCGCGACGAGGCGACATTGGTCGCCTGGCTGACCGACCTCGTCGAGCAGGGCGGCGCGCGCACGGACGCCATTCTTCTCGCCGCGAGCCTGCGCGCGACGGCAGCGCGCGATGCTGCGATGTTGCGGGACACGAACGATCTCGCGCTCGCGCTCGCGCCATCCTCGGAGCGCCGGCTCGAGACGGCGCAGCAGGGCCGGTCGTTTCATGCGGCGATAGCCGCCGCCTGGTCGAAGCCGGCGATCGAATGGGCGAGCGAGACATTGACCGGCGAGATCGCCTATCCGGTCGCCGTCGGCATCGCCTGCGCCGCGCACGACATTCCCGTCGCGCGCGCCTGCGGGGCCTTCGCGCTCGGCTTCGTCGCCAATCTCGTCTCGGCCGCGGTGCGCCTGAGCGTCATCGGTCAGACGCAGGGCCAGCGCGCGCTCGCCGCCCTCGCCGCGCCGGTATCGGCGCTCGCCGCCGCCGCGGCCGAAGCCTCGCTCGACGATCTGGGCGCGTCGGCCTTCCGTTCGGACATCGCCTCCATGCGGCATGAAACGCAATATTCCCGTCTCTTCAGGAGTTGATCATGGCGTCCTCTCACGGCCCGCTTCGCGTCGGCATCGGCGGTCCCGTCGGCTCCGGCAAGACCGCGCTGATGGAAGTCCTGTGCAAGCGTTTGCGCGACAGATACGAGATCGCGGCGATCACCAACGACATCTATACGAAGGAGGACGCGCGCATTCTCACCGAGGCCGGCGCGCTCGGCGCCGACCGCATCATGGGCGTGGAGACCGGCGGCTGCCCGCACACCGCGATCCGCGAGGACGCCTCGATCAATCTCGCGGCCATAGCCGACATGCGCAAGAAATTTCCCGCGCTCGACATCATTCTCGTGGAGTCGGGCGGCGACAATCTCGCGGCGACCTTCTCGCCGGAACTCGCCGATCTCACGATCTACGTCATCGATGTGTCGGGCGGCGAGAAGATACCGCGCAAGGGCGGCCCCGGCGTCACGCGCTCCGATCTGCTGGTCATCAACAAGACCGATCTCGCGCCCTATGTCGGCGCCTCGCTCGAAGTGATGGCGCGCGACGCCAAGGCGCAACGCCGCGACCGTCCCTTCGTGATGGCGAACATGAAGACCGGCGAAGGCGCGGACGCAATCGAGCGGTTCATTCTGGAAAAGGGCGGGCTGGCGTAACGTTTCTCACCGCCCCACAAGCCCTCTCGCGACGATCATCCGCATGATCTCGTTCGTGCCCTCGAGAATCTGGTGCACGCGCAGGTCGCGCACGATCTTCTCGAGACCGTAATCCGCCAGGTACCCATAGCCGCCGTGCAATTGCAGAGCGGAATTGGCGATGTCGAAGCCGGCGTCGGTCGCGAATTTCTTGGCCATGGCGCAGAGCCGCGTCGCGTCCGGCGACTTGGCGTCGAGCGCGGCGGCGGCGCGCCAGAGAAACGTGCGCGCGGCTTCCAGATCGATCGCCATGTCGGCCAGCTTGAATTGCAGCGCCTGGAATTCGGCGAGCGTCTTGCCGAACGCCTTGCGCTCGCCCATGTAGGCGATCGCCTTGTCGAGCGCAGCTTGCGCGCCGCCGAGCGAGCAGGCGGCGATGTTGAGACGCCCGCCGTCGAGGCCGGCCATGGCGATCTTGAAGCCGATGCCTTCCGGCCCGATGCGGTTTTCGACCGGCACGCGGCACTTGTCGAACATCACCGCGCGCGTCGGCTGCGCGTTCCAGCCCATCTTCTTTTCGTTCGCGCCGAACGACAGACCCTCCGTGCCGCCCGGCACCACGATGGTCGAGACGCCGCGCGCGCCGTCGTCGCCGGTGCGCGCCATCACCACGTAGAAATCATGCGGATTGCCGGCGCCGGAAATGAACTGCTTCTGGCCACTCAGCACGTAATGATCGCCGTCGCGTTCCGCGCGCGTGCGTAGCGCGGCCGCGTCGGAGCCCGCGCCCGGCTCGGTCAGGCAATAGGAGGCGAGCTTCTCCATCGAGCACAAAGCCGGCAGCCATTGACGGCGCTGCTCGTCGGAGCCGTAGGCGTCGATCATCCAGGCGCACATGTTGTGGATGGAAATATAGGCGGCGATGGTCGGGCATCCCGTGGCCAGCGCCTCGAAGATCAGCGCCGCGTCGAGCCGCCCGAGGCCGGAGCCGCCGACGTCGTCCTTGATATAGACGCCGCCCATGCCGAGCGCCGCCGCCTCGCGCAGCGTATCGACGGGGAAATGCTTCTTCTCGTCCCATTCGAGCGCGTGGGGGCCAAGTTTCTCGCGCGCGAAATCGAGCGCCATGTCGCGAATGGCGACGCGGTCTTCGCTGAGGTCGAAATTCATGGCGCTCTCCCGGTCTTCGCCTTTCCCTAGCAGAAAACCGGCAGGGGCAAACGCCAATCGGCGGGAGGCGGCTGTGTGGGAATGCAGGCCAGAGTGTCATTCCCGCGAAAGCGGGAATCCAGAGCCGCTTCGCGAGAGCTGGGCGCTTGCCCCTGGATTCCCGATCGCTGCTGCGCAGCGTCGGGAATGACAGTCCCCTCACTCCGCCGCCGTGCGCGCGCCGCCCAGGAGATCGCGTTGCGCCGGCAGGGCGGCGCCTTCGGAAAAGTCCATCTGGTCGATGCGGTCGCCGCGCTTGGCGATCTTGTCCGAGGAGGTGACGATTGCGGTCACGTCGTCCTGCGCCTGCCGGAAATGCGTGTCGAGCTTGGCGACGCGGTCGCGCAGGCGGCGCACGTCGTCGGCGAGCTTGCGCACCTCGTCCTGGATGATGTGCGCCTGCTCGCGTACGCGCGCGTCGCGCACGATCGCCTGCATCACCTGGATCGCCATCATCAGCAGCGACGGCGAGACGATGATGACGCGCGCGCGATGCGCCTTCTGCACCACCTCGTCGAAATGCTCGGCGAGATCGGCGTAGACGGCCTCCGACGGCACGAACAGAACAGCCAGATCCTGCGTCTCGCCGGGGATCAGGTATTTCTCGGAAATGTCCTTCACATGCTTGAGCAGGTCGCTCTTCACGCGCGACGTCGCCCGCGCGCGCTCTTCGTCCGAGCGCGCCTCGCGGAAGGCGGTGAAGCCCTCGAGCGGGAACTTGGCGTCGACAGCGAGCAGCCGCTCGTCGCCCGGCAGCCGCACCACGCAGTCCGGGCGCACGCGCGTCGACAGCGTCCACTGGAAATCGTAAGCGGATGGCGGCAGGCCGTCGCGCACGATCGCCTCCATGCGGCCCTGCCCATAGGCGCCGCGCGCCTGCTTGTTGGCGAGAATGTCCTTCAGGCCGACGACCTCCTGCGCGAGACCGTTCAGCCTGTCCTGCGCGGCGTCGATCACAGCGAGCCGCTCGTTCAGCCTGCCGAGATTCTCCCCTTGCGTGCGCGCCGCCTGTTCGATCCCCTGGCCGACGCGATGCTGCACGGCGTCGAGACGTTCGGAGACGAGGCGGGCGAGATCGGATTGCCGTGAGCCCAGGACCTCCGCGACTGTCTGCA
>JBDHTL010000162.1:0-7390 GCA_039808645.1 Rhodoblastus sp.
CGACCGCCGCCGCCACCAGCGCCGCGACGATTCCGCCCGCGACCATGCCGAACCACGGCAGCACGCCGAACTTGGTGAACAGCAGCAGCGTCGCATAGGCGCCGATGCCGAAATAGAGCGCATGCCCCAACGAAATCTGCCCGCAATAGCCAGAAAGTATGTTCCAGCTCTGCGACAGCGCCGCATACATCAGCGTCAGCACCAGCATGTTCTGGATGTAGACGTCCTTGACGACGAGCGGCAGGCAGGCGACCGCTGCGGCGACGCAGGCCGCGAGGACGAGATTGGCGCGCCGCGCGCTTTCGTGTGAGGCGCCGGCCATCACAGCGACCCGAACAGGCCGCGCGGCCTGAGCACGACGACCAGCAGATAGAGCGCGTAGACGCCGAGATGCTTGAGCGAGGCGGGCAGCACGAAGGCCGTGCCCGCTTCCACCACGCCGACGAGAATGCCGGCCGCGAATGCGCCGAACACGCTGCCGAACCCGCCGAGCGCCACCGTGACATAGGCGATGAGCGCGAAGGAAGCGCCGACGTCGGGATAGATGTAGAAGAAGGTCGCAAGCACCGCGCCGGCAAGCCCGACCAGCGCGCCGCCCAGACCCCAGCCGAGCGCGAAGATGCGTTTCTTGTCGATGCCGACGAGCGCCACGGCGCCCGCGTCCTCGCGCGTCGCTTCCAGCGCGCGGCCGAAATCGGTTCGGTTGATGACGAGCCACAGCGCGCCAAAGGCCGCCAGTGACACGAGCGCGCCGGCAAGCTGCGGCGCGGGGAGGAATATGCCCGCGACATTCAGCGTCTTGCCGCCGAGCCAGCTCTGCGGGATCGAGCGATAGTCCGGCGTGAACAGGAATTGCGCGAGGCCGCGCATGACGATGGCCAGCCCGAAAGTCGCGAAGATCTGCACCATGCCGGCATTGGCCGAGGCCGACATGGCGAAGCGCACCAGCCCGAGATAGACGAGGGCGCCGAAGATGAACATGGCCGCCGCAACGAAGGGCGCGGACGCCAGCGGATCGAGCGCGAAGGCCAGGAACAGCCCGAAGGCCGCGTACATGGACGTCATCAGGAATTCGCCATGCGCGAAATTGACGACGTCCATCAGCCCGAAGATCAGCGCCAGGCCAGCCGCGACGAGGCCGTAGATCAGCCCCATGAGGAGGCCGCTCGCCAGCGACTGGATGATCGCTTCAGCGGTCATGGGCGCACTCCGTCCCCTTTACGGGGAGGGTCCGCCGCGAAGGGGCGGGGGCGGGGTTCGCGCCGCCACAGTCATGACGGACGGATCGCGCCCAGTCGTTTGAGCCCCACCCGTCCGGCTTCGCCGGCCACCCTCCCCGTAAAGAGGAGGGAGGAGGCGGCGTCATCGCACCAATCGCACCGCCACACGTCATCGCCGCCTACCCCTTCATCGGCCACAGCGGCTTGGCGATCGCCGCGGATTCCGGGAAGATCGTGACGAATTTCTTGCCCACGTATTGCAGTAGAACCGGATCGCAGTCGTTGTTCTGGCCGGTCGCGTCGTACTTGATGCGCTTCCACGGCATGATCGTCTTGTCGCCGGGAATGTCGGTGGCGGCCAGCGCCTCGCGGATTTTCTCGCCGTCGGTCGAGCCCGCGCGATTGATGCCGTCGGCCAGCGCGATCATCGCCATGAACTCGCGCGACGTATTGTCGTTGAGGTCCTTGCCGCCGGCTTTGGCCTTGAACATGTCGTTGACCTTGGCGACCATCGGGCGCTTGGCCGCGAGATCGAGCGAGAAGGAGCCGCGCGTGATCACGCCCTCCAGATGGTCGCCGACGGCGTCGTACAGCGCCTTTTCGGAGAAGCCCGCCGCCTGCGCGATGATCGCCTTCGGCTTGTAGCCGAGTTCGTTCATCGTGCGCACCAGCAGGATGCCGTCGGTCGTGTAGGAGGACGGCATCAGCACATCGGCGCCGCCGGCCTTGAGCTGCTGCACTTCCGACGTCAGCGACGGCGAATTGGCGCGATATTTCACGTCCGCGACGATCTTGTAGCCGCGCGCGGCCGCGAGCTTGGTCTGCACGTTCGCGGAATCCGTGCCGAAGATCGTGTCCTCGTGGAACAGGGCCAGCGTCTCGATCTTCTGGCCCTGCTTGCGCAGCGCGTCCATCAGGTCGAACATGGCGGCAGAAAACATCTCGTCGTGCGCCGAGGCGCGGAAGAAGAATTTCAGGCCGCGCTGGTTGAGGCTCGGCGATGACGAATCCGCGCACATGAAGGGAACGCCGTAGCGTTCGGCCGTCTGGCTCACCGTCGCGGAAACGGAGGAGTGATAGCAGCCGATGATCGCGGTCACCTTGTCCTGCGTGATCAGACGTTCGGCCTCGGCGCGTCCCTTCTGCGGATCGCCCTGGTGATCGGCCCACACGACCTTGACCTTCTTGGCCCCGAGGCCCGGCAGGCCGGCGTCCTTCGCCAGGGGCAGGTCGAGATCGTGCTTCTCGTTGATGACCGCGAGCGCGGTGTCGATGGCGTTGCGCGCGTCGACGCCGGTCTGCGCGGTCGAGCCGGACATGGGGAAGACGGCGCCCACGACGATTTCGTCGGCGCCCTGCGCAAACGCGGACCCGTAACCTGCCGCAAGCGCGGCGGCGCCGATGACGACTTCACGACGATTGAGTTTCATGCCCTCGCTCCCTGTCGCTGCACGCCGCACGATCGCCCGGCGCGTGTCAGATTACCGCATATTGCCTGTTCTTGAGGTCCGTCACCAGCATGGACCCCGGCGAATGCGTAATCGCAAACGCCGGCCTCGAGGCGACCAGCGCCGCCTGCGGCGTCACCCCGCAGGCCCAGAACACCGGCAGTTCGTCGTCGCGCACCGTCACCGCGTCGCCGTAGTCGGGCGCGTTGACGTCCATTATGCCGATCTGCTGGGGCTGGCCGATATGAACGGGCGCGCCATGCACGGCCGGATAGCGCGAGGTGATCTGCACCGCCCGGATCGCGTCGGCGGGCTTCAGCGGCCGCATGGAGACGACCAGCGGCCCGTGGAACTTGCCGGCCGGCGTCGTCGCGATCGAGGTGCGGAACATCGGCACTTTCTTGTTCTCGGCGATGTGCCGGATCTCGATTCCGTCCTCGACCAGCGCCTCCTCGAAGGAATAGGAGCAGCCGATGACGAAGGACACGAGATCGTCGCGCCAGAATTCCGCGACATCGCCGGTCTCGGCCACGCATTCGCCGTCGCGCCACACGCGATAGCCGGGAAGATCGGTGCGGATGTCGAGATCGGCGCCCAGAGCCGGCAGATGCGGATCGCCCGCCTCGCTTACGCCGATGATCGGACAGGGTTTCGGATTGGCCTGCGCGAAACGCATGAAATCGGCCGCGTCCTCGCGCGGCAGAATGACCAGGTTGCCCTGCACGTAGCCCGGCGCAAGCCCCGCCGTCGTGCCGGGAACCTTGCCGTGGCGGCAGGCGAGCCGCGCGGCGCGGCCATCCATCCTGCGCCCATCGATCGCCGCTTCGCCCAACGCTCTCTCCCTCTCGCCTTGAACCCGGGGATTGTCGGAGCGGTCGGCCGATAAAGTCCAATCGTATTTTTTGATTGATTTCGATAAGCTGGAATTATCGAAAGGGGAACGGCATGTTCGACTTCAAGGAGATCGAGACCTTTTACTGGGTCGCGTCGCTCGGCTCCTTCCGCGCGGCGGCCGCCAAGCTCAACACGACCCAGCCCGCCGTCTCGCAGCGCATCGCGGGACTGGAGCAGGCGCTCGGCGCCCGCGTGCTCTCGCGCGACGCGCGCATCGTCGCGCCGACGCCGCGCGGCCGCGAAATGCTGGTCTATGCCGAAAAGCTGCTGGGGCTGCGCGCCGAAATGCTGGCGGCGGTCGGCGACGTGTCGACCGCGCGCGGCGTGCTGCGGCTCGGCGTCGCGGAAACCGTGGTGCACACCTGGCTCACGCAATTCGTCAAGGCGGTTCAGGCGCGCTTTCCGCTGCTGGCGCTCGAGATCGAGGTCGATATTTCGCCCAACCTGCGCCAGCGTCTGCGCATGCAGGAACTCGACCTCGCCTTCCTGATCGGCCCGGTCATGGCCCATAATGCGCTGAGCTTGCCGCTGATGACCTATCCGCTCGCCTTCATTTCGAGCCCGGAAATCAAGTGGCCGCGCCGGCCCGCGCGCATCGAGGAGATCGCGCGCTTTCCCATCGTCACCTTCTCGCGCAACACCCAGCCCTATGCGGCGGTCGCCGCCCTGTTCAACGGCCCGCACAGCCCGCAGACGCGCCTCCACGCCTCGGCCTCGCTCGCCACCGTCGTCCGCATGACCGTGGAAAAGCTCGGGGTCGCCGTCATTCCGCCGGCCATCGTCACGAACGAATTGCAACGCGGCGAATTGCGCATCGTGCGCAGCGAGGCAAAACTGCCCGATCTCGAGTTTCACGCGAGCTGGATCGATCATCCCGCCTCGCGCGCGGCGAGCGAAATCGCGGCGATTGCCGCACGCGTGGCGGCGGAGCATGGGGGAAGCAAGAAGCGGAAGGGATGATCGCTCGGCCCCCTCCCCTCCCTCCCCCGCTTCGCGGGAGAGGGAGGAGACTCGGCGCTTGGCGGGCCCAATTCGTTCAGCAAGAATGATTGCTATCCCCTCTCCCGCGAAGCGGGGGAGGGTTAGGGAGGGGGCCAATCGGTTTCAAGATTCCTTCAACAGCTTCCGCAATTCCGCCTTCGCCACTTTCTCCAGCGTCGAGCGCGGCATGTCCTTCACCACGCGCACCTCGTGCGGATGCTTGAAATTGGCGAGCGCGCCCTTGCACGCCGCCATGATCGCGTCTGGCAGCGCGGGCGCGGCGCCGAGGCTCTCCTCCGCGATCACGAAGGCGACCGGCGCCTCGTCCAGCATCGGATGCGGCTTGGCGACGACCGCCACTTCGCGCACGCCCGGCACGGTCAGGATCACCCGCTCGATCTCGGATGCCGCGACGTTCTCGCCACCGACCTTCAGCATGTCCTTGTCGCGGTCGGAGAAACGGATCGAGCCGCAGTCCATCAGCGTCACGCGGTCGCCGGTGAGGAAAAGGCCGCGCTCGTCGAAAGCGTCTGATGTCGCCTGAGCGTTGTTGATGTATTCGGCAAAGAGCGAAAGGCCGCGCAAGCCCCGCACTTTCAGATTGCCGGTTTCGCCGGGCTGCACGGGCCGGCCGTCGTCCGCCTCGACGTGAATGCCGTATTCCGGCGCAGGCCTGCCGCAGGACAGCGGCGTGTTGGGCATGTGCACGTCGCCGACGATGCCGTGCGTGATCGTCTCCGTCATGCCCCACCAGCCGATGGTCTTGACGCCGAAATGCGCGTCGGTCGGCGGCTCGCAGATCGCGCTGCCCCACAGCCGGTAGGAATGCTCGGATGGCTTTTCGACATCCATCAGCGCCTTCACGCAGAAGGGAATGACGGATGTCCATGTGCAGCGGTTGCGCAGCGAGATCGGCCAGAAGCGGCTGGCCGAGAAGCGCGGCATGACGACCGCCGTCGAACCCGCCCATAGCGTGGCGAGGATCGAATAGGCCTGCGCATTGGTGTGGAACAGCGGCAGATGCACGAGATGCACGTCGTCCACGCGCAGGTCCTCGTGCACGGCGTTGATGCGCGCGCCCCACAGAGCGTTGGCGTGCGTCCATAGCACGCCCTTCGGCCGCGACGTCGTTCCCGACGTATATTGCACGCCCATCGGATGCAGCGGATCGACGGCGCGCTTCGGCGCCTCGCCCGCATCCGCAAAGAGCGCCGCGAACGAATCCTTGCCCGGCGCATGGCCGGCCGCCGGCGGCGCGCCATTGTCGTGCGAGGTGACGGCGATGAACCTGAAGCCGCGCGAGGCGCGATTGACGAGATCGGCGAATTTCGGCTGCGTGATCGCGGCGACCGCGCCGCAATGGTCGGCGAAATATTGCAGTTCGTCGAGCGACGAGCGCGCATTCGTCGTCACCGGAATGGCGCCGAGATCGGCGCAGGCGTACCAGGCGATCAGCGTCTCCAGGCAATTGTCCAGATGGATCAGCACATAGTCGCGCGGCTTGATCCCGCGCTTCGCCATGCCGGCCGCCAGCCGCACGACGCGGTCGTGGAACGCGCCGTAGGTGAGCGTCTCGCCTGCGCCCTCGAACGGCTCCCAGACGAGAAACGGATGATCGCGCCGCGTGCGCGCGCGAATGCGCACGAGTTCGGCGACATCGAGCCCGTTGAAGGGATGGAGTGGCGTGATGGTCATTGTTTCCTCTTTGGACCGCGAGACTTCAGGCCCGCATTCTCCCGAATGTCACCCCGCAAAAGCGGGGATCCAGATCGCGCGCCACATGGCGTCATTGGCGCTGGATCCCCGATCGCGCATCTGTCTCGCGTTTATGCGAGACAGACCTTGTTCGACGGCCAAGTCAGGCAAGCCTGACTTGGCTGCGCGTCGGGGATCACACCCCTCAGCCCGCCATGCCCGCGTCGATCACCATGGTCGCGCCGGTGATCATGCGGCTTTCGTCGCTCGCCAGGAAAGTCACGAGATCGGCGATCTCCTTCGTCTCGATGTAGCGGCCGAGCCGCATCCGCTGCAGGATGAGGTCGTGCGCGGCGTCGGGATTGGCCGGCGCCATGCCGGTCTCGAGCCCGCGCATCATGTCGCCCTGCACGGGGCCGGGGTGAATCGTGTTGACGCGAATCTTGCGCGGCGCCGCTTCGATCGAGGCGACCCGCATCAGGCCGACGACGGCGTGCTTGCTCGCGACATAGCCGGCCATGCCGGCCGATCCGCGCAGGCCCGCCACCGACGATGTGCAGACGATCGAGCCGCCGTCCTTCATGGCCGGCAGCATGTGCTTGAGGCCGAGGAACACGCCGCGCACATTCACCGCGATCACCGCGTCGAAATCGCCGTCCGCATGGTCCACGATCGGCGCGACAGCGCCGGCTATGCCCGCATTGTTGAAGAAGATATCGGCGCGGCCGAACAGCCGCCGCGCTTCCGCCGCGTAGCCCGCCGTCCCGCTGGCGGAGGTCACGTCGGCGGCGAAGCCGTGCGCCGAATTGCTTTTCAGCTCGCCGAGCGCGGCTTCGACGCGCGACGAATCGCGATCGACGATCAGCACGCGCGCCCCCTCGGCCAGGAACCGCGCGGCCGTCGCCATCCCGATATTGCCCGATCCGCCGGTGATGACGGCGGCCTTTCCTGCAAGACGCATTGCCCCTCCCCGCCGCGGTCTTCGCGCCGCGATCTCTACCCCTGACCTTGGCGCCGATCCTGAGGCGGCCTAGTTCTGTTGTCCAGAAGCGGTTGAAGCGGAGGTTCCATGCAGATCGGTCTGGTCGGCCTCGGCCGCATGGGCGCCAATATCGCGCGCCGCCTGATGCGCGCGGGCCATGAGGTCGTCGC
>JBDHTL010000163.1:0-7308 GCA_039808645.1 Rhodoblastus sp.
GCCCGGCCGCGTCTCCTGCGCTGGCTCGCGCGGTTCTTCGTGTTCCTGATCGAGATCCTGGGATCGGCGGCGTTTTTCGGCCTCCTGACCGCCGGCGGCTGGTGGGTCTGGAAGACCTATCTCCAGTGATCGGGCGCTGAGGTCGCGCCGGGCAGCAGGAGCGCGCGCAGCGAGTCCCTGATCCGCCGTTCGGCGACCTGCGGCAGGGCGCGCAGCGACAGGGCCTGCGCGCCGCCGAACAGGTCGTGGCGCGCGGCGCCGAAATAGCGCTTGTAGGGCGCGTTGCCGATCGTGAAGTCGAAGGCCGCTAGCCCGTCCTCGATCGCCTGTCCGATCATCATGTCGGCGGCGACGGCGCCGACGGATTTCGCCGCCCAATCGCCGTCCTCGAAGCCCGACAGGAGGAAGTGGAACGCGTCCGCGTGGCGCAATCCGAAAAGCGCCGCGACGCGGACGCCATCGATCTCCAGCGCGTGGATTTCGGCGAAGCCGTCGGCGCGGGCGAGGGCGTCTTCGTAGAAGGCGCGAAACGCCGCGTCGGCGAGAATGTCGTGACGGCCGAGCGCGGCGTAGCGATCGCGGCGCATGGCGGCCAGCTCGCGCAACAGGCGACCTGCCTCGCCGGCGTCGGCGGCCTTGCGCAGCCGCAGGGCGCCGATCGCCTCCAGCCGGCGGCGCTTGCGGCGCAATTCCTTGCGGAAGCGCGCGCCCAGGATCTCGCGCTCGTAGGCCTCGCGCGTTTCGGGCAGGGGCAGGCGCCAGGCGGCGAGCGCCAGCCTGTGCATGAAACCGAGCTGCGCCAGCGGATTGGGCGCGCCGGCGATCGTGGCGGGCGACTTTTCGATGCGCAGGATGTCGGCCGCCGGCAGGACGGCGCGGATCGACGTCCAGAGCGCGGCGAATTCGGCGCGCGTGGGCCGGAAACCGGCCGCGATCAGCGGCGCGTTGTAGTCGCTCGCGCCGAGGTCGGCGAATTCGATCTCCCGCAACGCGCCGCGCCGGCGCCGGCAGAGCGGCAGCAGCATCTGCGGCGCGCCCGAGGCGCGCGCGCGCACGAGAACGAAGAAGGGTTCGGCTGCCGCGGCGGGCGCGGCGATGCGCAGCAGAGGCTCGATCCACCGCCGCGTCTGAAACACGGTCGCGTGGCCGGTCTCCTCCAGGACGCGCCAGTCGTCGGCGACGTCGGACAGGCGCGTGGCGACGCAAATCTCCGACGTGAAGCAGGGCGTCCGCGTTTCGCGAAACGTGGAGAACCGGGCCATCCGACAGCTCCGGGACGCAGGCCTCCTCCCCGAGGCTGCGATCCCGCGCAAAGGCTAACATGCACAGGCGCAATGGAAAAAGCTAAAGCGGCACCGGTCCCAGATCGCCGATGGTCGCGCGGTCGTCCATCAGGCCGCGCGCTTGCGCGCTGATCGCGAAACCGTCGCCGAGGCGCGCGATGCGGAACAGATTGTAGCCGGCGCGATGCGTGCGCGATCCGCCGGCGGCCGACGCCGAGGCGACGCCGACGACGGGCACGGGCTTGCGGTCGGGCCCGCGCAGATGCGTCACGGAGAGTCGGTGATTATGCCCATGGATCACGAGTTCGGCGCCGTGGCGAGCGATCAGCGTCTCGAAGGCGCCGGCGTCCATCAGGCCGCGGCCGATCGAGGCGCCGGTCTTGTGCGGGGGGTGATGCAGCATGACGACGCGCGCGAGGCCGCGCGCTTTCGCCTCGTCGAGGATGCGCCCGAGCGCGGCGCGCTGGCGCGGGCCCAGCCTGCCCGAGGCGATGAAGGGCGCGGTCGGCACGCCGGACGAAAGGCCGATCAGCGCGACGTCCGCGCGGACGCGCAGATAGGGATAGCCGACCTGCCCGTCGTCGTCCGCCGCCCAGGGCGCGAAGGCGCGCGCCAGATGTTCGAGCGCGGAGGGCACGTAGGCGTCGTGGTTGCCCGGCGTGAAGCTCGCGAAATCCGGCGCGCCGATGCGCTCCATCACCGCGCGCGCGAGTTCGAATTCGGCCGGGAGGCCGATGTTGGCGAGATCGCCGGTGACCGCGACATGGTTCGGCCGGCGCGCGTGAATGTCCGCGATCAGCGCCTCCAGCACGTCCATGTTGTGGACATGCGCGCGGCTGCGCTCCCAGTTGATCCAACCGGTGAAGCGCTTGCCCGCGAGATCGCGCGCGCGCGGCCGCGGCAGGGGACCCAGATGCAGGTCGGAGAGATGGGCAAGCAGGAAGGACACGTCTGGACAAATAGCCCGGCGCGGGCCCGAGGGCGAGATCGATCGCGGCTCCTGGAGCGCAGGGCGCCGGACGCGCGGCGGGACGAGGTCCGGGCGACGAACCGCGCGGCGTTGCGCGCGCGGCTTTCCGTCGAGATTTGCCGACCGCAGTAGACGATGACGAGGAACGGGTTGTCCGTAGAGGCATTCGTTTCGGCTCGAGCGGGGCAGTTTGTCATTCCGGCCGAAGCGCAGGAGAAAGTCCGGGGCCGCTGAACCGGCTTTGCCTTCCGGATTCCGGATCGGCCTTCCGAGGCGACAGCGTCCGCCATCCCCGCCTCCGCGTCGCCAGGCCCGGAATGGAGCGCCGCGCGGCTATGCCCCGCCGATCAGAATGCCCGCCGCCAGCACGATGACGCCGCCGAGCACGATCTGGAACACCGCCTGCAGGAACGGCGTGTCCATGTATTTCGCGCGGATGAAGGCGATGGCCCAGAGTTCGACGAAAACGACGGCGCCCGCAATTCCCGTGGCGATCCAGAAGGAATTCGGCCAGGCGTCCGGCACGAGATAGGGCAGGGTGTGGCCCAGCCCCCCGAGCGCCGTCATGAGCCCGCAGACGCCGCCGCGCAGCCATGGCGAACCGCGGCCGGTCAGCGAGCCGTCGTCCGACAGCGCTTCCGCAAAGCCCATGGAAATGCCGGCGCCGATGGAGGCGGCGAGGCCGACGAGAAACGTCTCCCAATTGTGATGCGTGGCGAAGGCGGCGGCGAACAGCGGCGCGAGCGTCGAGACCGAGCCGTCCATCAGGCCGGCGAGGCCCGGCTGCACATATTGCAGCACGAACATGCGATGGCGCGTGCGATCCTCTTCTTCCCGCACATCGGGCGTGAGGTTGTCGGCCTGCAGCTTGCCGGCGAGTTTTTCGTGACCCTGTTCGGCCAGCGCGAGTTCGCCGAGCAGTTTTCGCGTATCGACGTCGGTCGCCTGTTCGGCGGCGCGCTGGTAGTAGCGCGCGGCCTGATGCTCCATCAGTTCGGATTCCTCGCGGATGCGCTCGAGCGGCAGGTTCTTCGTCAGCCAGACCGGGCGGCGCTTCAGCGTTCCCTTCACGTCCTCGCGGCGGATCGGCGGCAGCACGTCGCCGAAGCGGCGCTTGTATTGCGCGAGCAGCATGTCGCGATGGCTGTGCTCGACATCGGCCATTTCGCGGAAGGTCTTGGCGGAGGCAGGATAGCGCTCGTCCAGATCCTCGGCGAAGGCGAGATAGATGCGCGCGTCCTCTTCCTCCGAGGAGATGGCGATGGCGAGGATTTCGCGCTCGGTGAGGTCGGCGAAGGATTTCAAGGAGGGCTCCGAAACATTGTTTGGAATGGTTCTAAGGTGGAGATCGCAGGATTTCCATAGGCGCAGTTTTCCAGAGGGTTCGAGATTGCGTCACAGATTGAAATACAATCAAATGTATATTATCATGATATACACATGATCGACCTCCACAGCATCGTCGGGTTTCAATGGGACGCCGGAAATGCGCGCAAGAGCGAGGATAAGCATGGCGTCGGGCAACCGGAGGCGGAGCAGGTCTTTCTGAACGAACCGCTGGTCGTGGCGCCCGACGATCGCCACAGCGCAGGCGAGGCCCGATTTCATGCGCTCGGGCGAACCGACAGCGGGCGCATGCTGCACGTGACGTTCACCTTGCGATCTGGCGGCACGTTGTTGCGGGTCATCTCGGCGCGCGACATGAGCCGCAGGGAAAGGAGTATCTATGAGCAGGAAGAGTGAGGCGCCGTCCTTCCGCAACGAAGCGGACGAACGCCGCTACTGGGAAAGCCACGATTCCGCCGACCATATCGACTGGACGAAGGCCGAGCGCGTGCGCATGCCCAATCTGAAGCCGTCGACGACCTCCATTTCGCTGCGCCTGCCCGTCAGTCTTCTGGAGAAGATCAAGATCGCCGCCAACAAGCGCGACATGCCCTATCAGTCGCTGATCAAGGCCTGGCTGTCGGAAAAAGCGGGATGACCGTCGCGCCACGTCCCTCGTTGCGCACGCGCCTTACCGAGATCGCGATCACGCGCGTCGGCCTGTTGCGACGGGCGATGACACTCGGGGTTCGCGCGGCTGTCGTCGATGCGCAGGGTCGTATCTTTCTCGTCCGGCACAGCTATGTCGCGGGCTGGTACCTGCCGGGCGGCGGCGTCGAGCGCGGCGAGACCTGCGGCGACGCTCTGGCGCGCGAATTGATCGAGGAAGGCGGCATCAAGCTCACCGGCGCGCCGGAATTGCGCAGCCTGCATCACAATCGCGGACGCGATCATGTCGCCTTCTATGTGGTGCGGAACTTCGAACAGCAGCCCAAACAGCCCGATCGCGAAATCGTCGAATCCGGATTCTTCGCCCGCGAGGCCCTGCCCGAAGGGACCACGCGCGCCACGCGGGCGCGGCTCGCCGAAATGTTCGACGGCGCGGCCGTCAGCGGACGATGGTAGTCACTCCGCCGGCGCCGGCTGCGCCTCGGGCGCGTCCTTCCACATGTCCGGCTCGAGTTCCTCGCGGCGATCGGGAAAGGCGAGCGCGCAGGCGAGCGTGACGAGGGCGACGACCGCCAGCACCAGAACGATGGCCGACAGCGAGCCCGTGCGCTCGTGCAGGAAACCGACGAGCGGCGCCGCCGCCGCGCCGCCGACGAAACCGATGAAGAAGCGCAGCGAATAGATTTTCGCGCGCATGTGCGGCGAGATGTAGCGCGCGGTCATCGTCTCGTTGATCGTGACCTGCCCGAAGATGACGGCCGCCACGAGCCCGGCGAGCGGCAGCGCGAGCCAGCCCCTGGCGAAGGCCAGCGCCGCCATTGCCGGCGCCAGCGTCAGCGCCAGCGGCAGGAAGATGCGCTTCAGCGTCGTGTGGTCGATGAGGCGGCCGACCGTGAATTGCGTCAGCGCGCCGCAGAGCGTGACCGTGAAGGCGAGGAAACCGACGACCGGCAGAAGGCCGGGCTCGGAGGCGAGCCGCTCTTCCATCAGTTTCGGGAGCAGCACGGTGAAGGCGTTGAAGACCAGGCCCGACGCCGCCGAGATCGACAACATGACGATCAGCGCTCGGCGCACGATGGCCTTGGGAATGTCGGGGAAGGGACGGGCCTGCGCATGGCGCGCGATCTCGACGTGGTTCTGCGTCGCCCACCACAGGCCGAGCCCGATGCACACAATTCCGGGGACGGCGAAGCCGACGCGCCAGCCGGCCTGCTGCGACAGGAAGGCGGTGACGAGCGGCGCGGAGGCGACGCCGAGATTGCCGAAGACGCCGTTGAGGCCGAGCGCGCGTCCGGGCTTTTCGCCGGCGGCCTCCACCAGCATGGCGGTGCCGATCGGGTGATAGATCGCCGAAAAGAAACCGGCGAAGCCGAGCGCGATCGAAAGCGCGACCGGCCCCTGCGCGAAACTCGCGGCGAGGAGCGAGGCGCCCGTGCCGAGGAAGAAGGCCAGCATCATGCGCGGCCGGCCGAAGCGCGCCGCGAGCCACCCCTGCGGCAGCGAACCCGCGCCGTAGAGCGCGAACATCGCGGTGGCCAGCGCGACGATTGGGCCATAGTCCGCGCCGAAGGGCGAGTTCGGCGCCGCCATCGCGAGCACGGCGGTGGGCAGGATGAGCAGCGAATAATGCGTGAGCAGATGCGCGGCGTTGATGAGCTGCATCTGCCGCGAAGCCGCGCGCGCCCGGTTTTCCTCAGCCAGCATGATCGCCTCCCGCGCCGATCCTAGCCGGGGTGCGGCGTCCTGTCGCGCGGCGCCATGCAGGGCCGACGCGCGCATCGCGCATGAGGGCGGCCGCGCCGGGCGCGCGATCGCCTTCGTCCGTCGTTTTGGAAAGGATTTAAACTCGGGCCCCTGCTCTTGTTCGCGAAAGCCGATTTTGATCAATGTCATCTTGGGGGCCGGCGCCAGCCGCGCGTCCATGAGGCAAAGAACAGGAATTCGACAAGAGGGGACTTCGATGAGGTTTCGTTCGATCCTCGCGGTCGCGGCGCTCGGCGGCGCCCTGATCGCGGCGCCTTCGGTCGCGCAGGAAGGGACGACCATCGTCCTGACGGTGAAAGACCACAGGTTCGACCAGACGCAGCCGAAGGCCGTCGCAAACAAGCCCTTCACCATCGTCGTGAAGAACCAGGACCAGACGGCGATGGAATTCGAGAGCAAGTCGCTGCGCGTCGAGAAGGTCATTCCCGGCGGCGCCGAGGCCTCGTTCAGGATCCGCGCGCTCGCGCCGGGCAAGTACAAGTTCGAGGACGAGTTCCACGACAAGACCGCCAAGGGCGAGCTTATCGTCGAATAATGGAGTAGGATCGCTTTCATGCTCGGCGCGCTCATCATCGTCTTTCGCGAAGTCATCGAGGCCGGACTCATCGTCGGCATCGTGATGGCCGCCACGCGCGGCGCGCCGCATGCCGGACGCTGGGTCGCGCTCGGCATCGCGGGCGGGCTCGCCGGCGCGGCGCTGATGGCGCTGTTCGCCGAGCGGATCGCGAGCGCGATGGCCGGCATCGGGCAGGAATTGTTCAACGCCGGCGTTCTCGCGCTGGCCGTCGTCATGCTCGCCTGGCACAACATCTGGATGGCGCGCCACGGACGCGAGCTGGCCGCCGAGCTGAAGAACGTCGGCCGCGCGGTCGTCGAGGGCGACCGGTCGATGGCGGCGCTCGCCATCGTCGTCGGCGTGGCGGTGCTGCGCGAGGGCTCCGAGGTCGTGCTGTTCCTCTACGGGGTCGCGGTGTCGGGCGGCGAGACGGCGGCCTCGCTGATCGCGGGCGGCGCGCTCGGCCTGCTCGCGGGCGTCGTTCTCAGCGTGGTCACCTTCGCCGGCCTCGTGCGCATTCCCGCCCATTACCTGTTCGGCGTCACCACCACGTTGATCACGCTGCTGGCCGCGGGGCTGGCCGCGCAATGCGTCGCCTTCCTGCAGCAGGCGGGCCTCGTGGAAGCGCTGTCGCAGACGGCCTGGGACACGTCCGGCATCCTTTCCGACTCCAGCCTGATCGGGCGCGTGCTGCACACGCTGATCGGCTATTCCGACCAGCCCTCGGCGATGCAGGTCGT
>JBDHTL010000164.1:0-7284 GCA_039808645.1 Rhodoblastus sp.
CCCGGGGCGCTGCGGACCGCCCGGGCCGCCCGCGCCGCCCGCCTGTCCGCCGAGCGCGGCCTGCTGCGCCGGAAGGCTGCCGAATGGAGACTGGCTCGACGGGGTGGCCGGCTGAAGGCCCTGCCCGCCGCCCGTCAGCCGCTCGACCGGCGACATCGTGCGGCTGCCGGACGACGGCGAGACGCCCGCCGCCTGATTGTCCAATCCCAATTGCCCGCCGATGAACATCTCGTTGAGCAACTGGGCGAGATGGCGCGCATCGCCATGACGCACATGATAGACCTTCACGCCGATCGCGGCTGTGTTGGAGCCGTCGAGCCTGCGAATCCAGTTCGAGGCGTTGCGCAGCAATTCGGGCTTCTTCGCGACGACGAGAATGGCGTTCATCCGCGATATCGCCTGGAACTTGACCAGGCCCTGGCCCATTCCGCCTTCGCCGGAGTCGAGAATCTTTTCGAGTTCCGACACGATCGGCTCGGGCGTCGCGCTCTGCAGCGGATAAACGCCTACCGACTGTCCGCGCATCCAGTCCGCGTCGAAATTCGCGACCGTCTCCAGAGCCATCCGGCGCTCCGCCGCCGAGCCCGATATGATCAGCACGTTGCCGGAACTGTCGGACTTGATCGCGCCCGGCTTCACGGAAAAGCCTTCCAGCAGCTTGGCGACCGTCTGCGACGAGACATATCGCAACGGAACGACGGTGACGCCGAAGCCCGGCTGAAGCGAATCGGCGCCGTCGACGATTCCCGTCCCCATCGCCTCGCCGGCCGGCGTGATCGAATATCCGTGCGAATCGCGCACCAGGGCCATGCCGCTCGACCGCAGCGCCGATTCGAGGACGAACAGCAGCTTGCTGCGCGGCACCGGCCTGCCGGAGGAGAGCGTGATCGAGCCCTGCACCCGCGGATCGATCGTGTAGCCGACCTTCAGCGTGTCGCCCAGAATGACCTTCGCCACGGCCGAGACCGGCGCGTTCTCGAAATTGAGATTGATTCCGTTTTCGCCGGCGTCGGATCCGCCGCGGACCTCGGACATGGCGAGTTCCTTGCCGCCGCTTGCCGCCGCCTCGTCGCCGCCCGAGCGGCCGCCGAAAATCGAGAAGCCGCGCGGAAAGACGCTGTCGCCGGAATTGCCGGTATTGCCGCCGCGCGGAAAACGCGGCTCGAGATCGACATTGCGAACGGCGTCGCCGGCGCCCGGCATCTCGCGACCGTCGCTGCCGAAGCCCGCCGCGGTGAGATTGCAGGACGCGAGCAGCGCGCCGGCGCCGACAACGGCCGCTGCGGCGCCCAGTTGGCGCGCGAGCGATGCTCGTCGGGGACGCACAAACTTCATCTACACGGAACCCGCCGCTACACCGATTGTCAAAAACCTTCTATACGCATACCGTTGCGCATGAAAGAGGCGGTTCCGCCCGATTTCGGTTTGGCGCGGAAAGTTGCCGATTGGAAACACTCTCTCCTGTGCTGGCGCAGGACATCGCCAAGCTTTCGAGAGCGAGGTCGGATACTTGTCGCGTCACGAAGTTTCGTTTGCGCGCAGACCGACGATCGGCGGACTTTGAGGATTGGATCGTGTCGGTTCCCAGTTGCTTGCGCCTGAACGAACGGTCGCGATGGCCCCGCCGGCCCGTCATGGCGATTCTCGCGCTGCTGGCGATTCTCCCGCTGCCGGCGTCGTCGCCCGTCGCGGCGCAGGCGATCTGGTACAAGCCGCCGCCGTTCCGGCGCGTCGAGCTGGCGTATCGCGGCGACCCGCGCGCGCAGGTCTGGCTCGGCTATCTCTACGAAAAAGGCATCGGCGTCCCGCAAAACGCCGAAAAGGCCGTCTACTGGTATCATTGCGCGGCCGATCGCGGTCAGCCGCACGCGCAGTTCCTGCTCGGAATGGCGCATGAACTCGGCCGCGGCGCGCCGCAGGACTACATTCTGGCCTACGCGTGGACGAATCAGGCGGTCGCGCGGGCGCAGGGGCGATTGCGACGCGATTGGGTCCGCATTCGCGATGCGATCGCCTCGAAGCTGTCCCTGAAGGAAATGACCGACGCCCAGCGTCTGACGCTGGACGATCTCAAAGGACCCGCCTGCGACGCCGCAAATATCGTCAAGGGCGGATGAGGGGATCGAGGAACCCGGCATGGCTGCGGATCCGGTCGAAGATTTCGCCCAGCAACTGAGCGAACGCTATCGCCTGCACTTCGACGCGGCGCTGGACCGCAACCGCGTCGGCGCCGACGATTCCCGTCTGCGGCGCGTCTGGGAGACGTCCTTTCTCAGTTCCCACGATTTCGCGGACGAGGTCGCGACCTTCGCCCGGCTGGGCCGCGTCAGCTACGCCGAGATGAAGCAGGCCGAACCGCTCGTCGCGAAATTTTCCCGCCGGTTCCTGCGCCAGACCTTCGCGTTTCCGTTCGCCGAGGGCGACGGCGGCATGTGGCTCGCGATCGCCGACCCCTGGGACCGGGCGACGACGCGAGCGGCCGAGCTTGCGCTCGGCGGGCCGGTCTCGCTCGTCGTGGCGGCCTATGACGACATAGCGCTCGTGCTGCGCGAGGCGCTCGACGACGAGCAGGCCGAACAGGCGGAGACCGCCGTCGCGGTCCGGCCGGACGACATCGAGAACCTGCGCGATCTCGCAAGCGGCGCGCCGGTCGTGCGCGCGGTCAACGACCTGATCGAGAAGGCCATCGACATGCGCGCGAGCGACATTCATGTCGAGCCCTTCCGCAGCGGTCTCGTCGTTCGCATGCGCATCGACGGCATGTTGCGTATCGTGCCCGCGCCCACGTTGATCGTGCCGGAGGCGATCATCTCGCGCATCAAGATCCTGGCCTCGCTCGACATCGCCGAGCGCCGGCTGCCGCAGGACGGCGCGGCGCGCGTGCGGATCGGCGCATCCGATATCGACATGCGCGTGGCCACCATGCCGCGCCAGCACGGCGAGGCCGCCGTGATCCGCCTACTGCCGCGCGACCGCGGCCTGCTCGACATCAAGAAGCTCGGCCTTTCATCGAGCGACGAGCGCAAGCTGACGCGAATCCTCGAATTGCCGCACGGGCTCGTCGCGGTGACGGGGCCGACAGGCAGCGGAAAGACGACGTCGCTGGCCACGATGCTCTCGATTCTCAACGACCCGAGCCGCAAGATTCTCACGATCGAGGATCCGGTCGAGTACGAGATCGAATTCGTCAACCAGTCGCAGGTGAAGCCCTCGATCGGCCTGACGTTCGCAGCCGCGATGCGCGCGTTCGTGCGCCAGGACCCGGACGTCATCATGGTCGGCGAAATCCGCGACCGCGAGACGGCGGACATATCGATCCAGGCCGCGCTGACCGGCCATCTCGTGCTGACGACCCTGCATACGGAAACCGCGAGCGCGGCCGTGCCGCGGCTGATCGACCTTGGCGTCGAGCCGTTCCTGCTGCGATCGACGCTGCGCGCCGTCGTCGCGCAGCGTCTGGTGCGCATCCTCTGCGAGCGCTGCAAGAAGCCAGAGACGCTGGACGCCGAAACCTGCGCGGCCGATCGCCGCTACGGCGCGCTCGGTCTCAAGGTCGGCGACCGGGTATGGCGGCCGACGGGGTGCGAACGATGCAACGGCGCCGGCTACCGCGGCCGCATGGGCATATTCGAGGTCCTCGAAATGACCGACGAGATTCACGAGCTGATCGGCGCGCGCGCCGACGCGCGTGAAATCGATCGCGCGGCCCGCGGCTCCGGCATGACCACGATGATCGAGGACGCCGTCGTCAAGTGCCTTGCGGGCGTGACCTCGCCCGCCGAGGCGTTGCGCGTGACGACGGTGCGATGAGCCATGCCTGAATTCCAGTACAGGGCGCTGAGCCAGACAGGGGAGATCGTCACCGGCTCGATCACCGCCGACACGCGCGAAGAGCTGGCGCGACGGATCGAATATCTCGGCCTGATCCCGATCGAGGGCGAGCGCCGCGCGCCTGCCGCGATCAGCAGGCTTTCGTTCGGCGCCCGCGCAAGCGCCGAGGACGTCACCATCATGACGGCCGATCTCGCGCTGCTGCTCAAGACCGGCGCGCGCATTCACGACGCCCTCGACCTGATGTCGAACGACGCGAGCAGCGGGCGCCTGCGTCAGCCGCTGGCCAAGATCAGCGCGTCCGTCGCCTCGGGCGACAGTTTCGCCGAGGCGCTGGCGCGCTATCCCGATCTCTTTTCGCCCATGTATGTCGCGCTCTGCCGCGCCGGCGAGGGTTCGGGGTCGCTCGAAACCGTGCTCGAGACGCTCGCGATCGAGCGCCAGCGCGCCGAGCTTCTGCGCCGGCGCCTGCTCGACGCGCTGCGCTATCCGGCCTTCATTCTGGCGGCGGCGGCCATGGTGCTGCTGTTCTTTCTCATCGCGGTCCTGCCGCAGTTCGAAACCGTGCTGCGCGATTTCAACGCCAAGATCGACCCGCTCCTGGGCGTGTTCCTGACGATCTCGGCCGGCCTGCGCGCGCATCTCAATCTGCTCGCGGTCGCGGCGGCGGCCGCCATCGCGCTCGTCTGGTGGGCCTCGACGCGCCGCGACCTGCGCTCGGCCTTCGTCGATGCGCTCGGACAGCTGCCCTTCGTCGACCGCGTCCTCGAATATCGCCGCGCCGCGCTCTTCTGCCGAAATCTCGGCTTGCTGCTGACCAGCGGCGTCGGCCTCGCGCCGGCGCTGCGCATCATCGTCGACATCATGGCTTCGACCGGCAAGTCGGACGCCTGGGCGCGCACGGTCGATTTCGTGCGCCACGGCGGCAAGCTGTCCGACGCGCTCACCGAAACGCGAGCCTTGCCGCAGGTGGCGGTGCGGACGCTGCGGCTCGGCGAGGAAACCGGGCGCCTGCCGATGGTGCTCGGGCGCATCGCCGATTTCTACGAGGCGAAATTGCAGCGCAGCCTCGACCGCATCGTCGCATTCGTCGGGCCTGCCGCCATCATCGCGATCGCTCTGGTCGTCGGCGGATTGATCGTGTCCGTCATGACCGCGCTCCTGTCCGTCAACCAGCTCGCCGGCTGATCGAGAAAGTTCGCCATGTTCCATTCCGCCCGCTTTGCACGAAATCGATCCCGCGGCGCGCGCCGCGCCGCGCAGGCCGGCTTCACGCTGGTCGAAGTGCTCGTCGTCATTTCGATCATCGGCCTGATCATGGGCCTCGTCGGACCGCGCGTCCTCAACTACCTCTCGGACGCAAAGGTCAAGGCCGCGCGGATCCAGATCGAAAGCCTCTCCAGCGCGCTCGACCTCTACTTCCTCGACGTCGGCCGCTATCCTTCGTCGACCGAAGGGCTGGCCGCCCTGATGCAGCGCCCGTCGAGCGCCTCCGCCTGGAACGGGCCCTATCTGAAAGGCGCGACAGTGCCGAAGGATCCCTGGGGGACGCCCTATGCCTACAAGTCGCCGGGCGACAGAAAGCCCTATGACATCATGTCGTTCGGACCGGACGGGCCCAACGGGGCCAAGGGCGCGGCCGGCTATATCAAGAATGGCGAATAGTCGAAGCGCTCCCGACAGCGGCTTCACGCTGCTGGAAACGGTCTGCGCGCTGGCGATCATCGGGCTCGTCGCGGCCGTTCTCATGCCGGCCATTCCGCGCGGCACGTCGCGCACCGCCTTCGAGTCCTACGCCGTGAAGGTCGCGGCGCTGGTCCGGCACGACCGGCAGATGGCGCTCGAGCGCGGCGTGATGACGGCGACGCATCTCGATCCTGCCGGCCATGCGGTCGTGTCCGGCGCGACGGGCGCGCGCATCGCGTTGCCGCAGGATGTCGCGTTCAGCGCGGTCGTCGCGCGCAATTGCCGGGGCGCGCCGGCCGATCTGTCGATCCGCTTCTTCCCCTCCGGCCTGTCCTGCGGCGGCTCGCTGATCCTGTCCCGCCTCGGCTTCTCCTTGCAGATTCGTGTCGACTGGCTGACGGGAGGCGTGGAAATTGTCCCGGGCGACGCAGCCTAGCCGCGCGCGGCAGGCCGGCTTCACGCTGCTGGAAGTGCTCGTGACCCTGGTCTTGCTGGGAGCTGCAATCGCGGCGATCGGATCTCTCTCCTCGGTCGGCCAGCGCGGCAACCGCGCGGTCGTCGAGCGCACGGAACTCACGCAGGTCGCGCGCCGTCTCGTCAACGAACTGACCGAACGCAGTTTCGCGGGCGGCTCGTCGGGCGCCGCGGACGGCTATGTCTGGCGCATCGATGTCGAGCAGATGGCCGCGGGCCTGCGGCCTCCCAATCCAGGCGCGCCGCCCGATTCCCTTGGAAAGCAGCCCTCGCGACCGCGGGACGCCTGGGCGCCGTTCCGCGTGATCGTGCGCGTGAGAGGACCGAGCGGGGCCACGGCGGAGATCGTCACCGTGCGGCTCGGCAAGGTCGCGTCGTGACGCCGGCGCCTGCTGCAAACCCCCGCGCCGGTTTCTCGATCATCGAGGGTCTCGTCGCGCTTGCGCTGACGGGACTGATCATGGCGGGCGTGGCCATGATGGTCGCGCAGTGGATGCCGGCATGGAACCGCGGCTTTCACAAGACGCAGCGCGCCGACCTGCTTGCAGCCGCGCTCGACAGGATCGCGGCCGATCTCGCCGAGGCGCGCTACGTGACGGGCAGCAGCCAGGACAATTATCTGTTTTTCTCCGGCGAACCGGAGGCCGTGACTTTCGTGCGCCCGACGCTCGATCCGGGGGAACGGCCGGGCCTCGAAGTCGTCCGGATCGCGACCTCGATCGACAGGTCGGGCCCGCGGATCGTGCGCCGCCGCGCGCGTTTCACGCCGCTCCCGCCCGGCGCCGCGCCGGGTCAGGACCTGCGCTTCGCCAGTTCCGCTCTTCTGCTGCGATCCGGCGCGCGGATCGCGTTCGCTTACGCGGACGACGAAGGCCGCTGGCTTCCGCAATGGGTCGACCCCCGGTCGCTGCCGTCGCGCGTGCGCGTCACGCTGCAGGATCCCGCGACGGGCTTCGCCCTCGAGCCGACGACGACCGCAATCATACGCGCCGAGGCGCCGGCGCGTTGCGCCTCCGCCAAGTCGATCAAGAACTGCAACCGCCTGGACGAAAAGGCGCAAGTGGGGCAAGAATCCCCTGGCGACGGGTCGCAATGAGCGCGGGCGGAAAGTTCCTCCGATGCGCCGGACGGCGCGACGGTTTCGCGCTGATCGCCGTTCTCTGGATTCTCGCTGCGCTCGCGGGTCTCGTCGGCGCCTATGTCGCCTATGCGCTCACCGTGGCGCAGGGCGCCGATTTCTATCTTCGTCGCGTCGAGGCCGAGGCCGCGCTCTCGGGCGCCCTGGAACTCGCC
>JBDHTL010000165.1:0-7240 GCA_039808645.1 Rhodoblastus sp.
CCGCTCATGCGCGGCTCTCGCGCGGCATGACGCTGGCGCCGCTCGGGGCCAGCGCCGGCTCGGGCAGCGGCAGCGGCCGGCGCGTGGCGCGGCGCAGGCCGACGGGGCGGTAGAGCTGCTTGGTCGCCTCCACGACGAGCACGCCGGCGCCCGGCAGCGACAGGCGCGCGCCGATCCTTTCGAGAATCGGCGCGAGCCGCAGCAGGAAGCGGCGCTGGAATGGCGCGGCGTAGAGCGCCTCGCCCCAATGGATCGGCGAGAACATGGTCTCCCGCATGAGATCGCGCAATTGTCCGCGTGAAAAAGGCTGGCCGTGGCCGAAGGGCGTGGTGTCGACGCGCGACCACAGGCCGCCGCGGTTCGGCGTGACCAGGATCATCCGCCCGCCCGGCGTCAGGATCCGCCAGATTTCCGCCAGCAGGTCGCGCGCCTGTTCGCTCACCTCGAGGGCGTGGACGACCAGCACCCTGTCCATGCAGGAATCGGGCAGAGGCAGGGCAGTCGTCTCGACCAAAGCGGAGGCCGAAGGGCCGGACGAGGGCCAGTTCACCACGCCCTGCTCGGCCGGCATGAAGGCGATGACGCGCACCGCCTCGTCCCTGAATTGCGCGAGGTAGGGCGAGGCGTAGCCGATCCCCATGACGGCCATGCCGCCGCAATTGCTCCAGCGCGCCCGCACCGTGCCGTTCAGAAACCGGCGGGTAACCACGCCCAGAGGCGAGGCGTAGAAAGTTCTGAGGTCCACGACATCGAGGCGCATCGCCCTCTTTTCGCATGTTTTTCGCGAATGGGGGAGTTTGCCCGCGCCGCTTTCGGCGCCCTCGGGAGCAAGCCGTTAAAGGAAAGGTTACGCGCGCCGGCCACGATGCCGGAGGGACCCTTCTCCGCTCGGGTGCGCATTTGGATATTCGCAAAATGGTTCAGCGTCCGCAAAGGGCGGACGCGCAGGCCGGGACTCAGCCGGCTTCGGCCGGCCACGCCGCGCCGACGCGGTTCGGCGCGGCCGGAGGCCTGGAGCCGGATCCGCGCGCGATCCTCGATTCGATCGGCGAGGTCGTCTACGACTGGGATGTCGTCAGCGATCGCCTCACCTGGGGGCCCAACGCCGGAAGCGTGCTCGGCGTCGGCGATCCCGACCGCATTTCGAGCGGCCGCGCCTACAGCGAACTCATCACCTCCGACAGTCTCGCCTCGCGCTACGCCGCAATCGCCGGTTCGGCCGCGTCCGACGCGGGGTCGGGCGTGCCCTATCGCGCCCGCTACGGCATCGGGCTCGATGGCGGCCGGGGCCAGCAGACGGTATGGCTGGAGGACACCGGCCGCTGGTTCGCCGGCCCTGACGCCAAGCCCGCGCGCGCGCACGGCCTGATCCGGGTCATCACCAGCCATTACGAAGCCGAACGCGAACTCGAATTCCGCTCGCGATTCGATCCGCTGACCAGTTGCTACAACCGCGCGCACATTCTCGACATCGTGACGCGCCATCTCTCGCGCACGCCGGGCAAGCAGACGCATTTCTGCATCCTGCTCGCGAGCCTGGAAAACCTGTTCGTCCTCAATCGCACCTACGGCTACGACGTGGCCGACGAGGTGATCGCGGGGACGGCCAAGCGGCTGCGCGGCACGATGCGCGGCCCGGATTCGCTGGGGCGTTACGCCGGCGCGAAATTCGCGCTGGTCCTCGACAGCTGCGATCGCGACCAGATGATGATCGCAGCCCAGCGCTTCCTCAACGAGACGAGCCGGGAGCCGATCGAGACCAGCGCCGGGCCGATCCCGGTCGCGCTGCGGATCGGCGGCGTCGCGGCGCCGCGCGACGGACGCACCGCCAACCTGCTGTTCCAGCACGCCGAGGAGGCGCTCGATCTCGCGCGCGCTTCCGCAGCGACGCGCCTCATCGCCTACGAGCCCTCGCTCGCGCGCAACGACACGCGCGTGCAGGCCGCGCGCATGGCCGACGAGATCGTCAGCGCGCTGAACGACGGCCGCGTCGCGCTCGCGCTGCAGCCCATCGTGGATTCGAAGTCGCGGCGGCCGGCGTTCAGCGAGGCGCTGATCCGCATGCGGCAGCCGGACGGCTCCGTCGTCTCGCCCGGCGCCATCCTGCCGATCGCGGAGAAGGCAGGGCTCGTCCATCTCCTCGACCAGCGCGTGATTGAGCTGGCGATCGCGCGGCTCAACGCCGACCCGCAGCTGACCATGTCGGTCAACGTGTCGGGAGCGACGATTCACGATCCAGACTGGCCCGAGCGCTTCAAGGCGATGATCGGCCAGAACCCGGCGATCGCGGCGCGGTTGATCGTGGAGATCACCGAAACCTGCGCCATCGCCGACGTGGAGGCGACGCACGCCGCCATTTCCTGCGCGCGTTCGCTCGGCGTGCGCGTCGCCATGGACGATTTCGGCGCAGGCCACACGTCCTTCCGCAACCTCAGGCGCCTGCCGTTCGATCTCATCAAGATGGACGGGGCCTTCGTGCAGAACCTCTCGCGCTCGCCCGACGACCGCTTCTTCGTGCGCACGCTGATCGACCTCGCCCACCACATGAACCTGCCGGTCGTGGCGGAATGGGTGGAAGACGCGGAGACGGCGAAACTGCTGACCGACTGGGGCGTCGAATATCTGCAGGGCGTGCATTTCGCCGACGCGCGCATCGTCGAGAACGTCGAGCGGGCGGAAGCGGCCGCGGCCTGACGTCTCGGCCCTGAAGGCGCGGGCCCGCTCCGGGCCGGGCGCTCAGGCCCCGGGCTCGGCGATCAGGTGCGGTCCGACGACAGGCCGTCGATGCGCTTCTGCAATTCGCCGACCTGCCTGCGCAATTCGTCCAGCTCCCTGCCCTCCTCGCCGCCGCGCGCCGCCGCGCTCGCCGCGCCCGCGCCGGGCGCGAAGGGATTGAACATGGACAGGGCCTGGCGGAAGATCGCCATGTTCTTGCGCGCCTGATCGTCCATCGTCTGGAACATCTGGCGGGTCGGTTCCGCCAGCGGGCCGCCGCCCAGCGCATTGGTGAACTGGTCGCGGAATTTCTGCTGCTCGCTGGTGAGCCGGTCGAGGGTGAACTCGAGATAGCTCGGCACCAGCGCCTGCATGCTGTCGCCGTAGAAGCGGATGAGCTGGCGCAGGAAAGCCACGGGCAGCATGGCCTGGCCGACCTTGCCCTCCTGCTCGAAGATGATCTGTGTAAGAACCGAGCGCGTGATGTCTTCGCCGGTCTTGGCGTCGAATACTTCGAAATCCTCGCCCTTCTTGACCATTTCGGCGAGGTCCTCGAGCGTCACATAAGCCGAGGTGCCGGTATTGTAGAGACGACGGTTGGCGTATTTCTTGATCGTCGTCGGCTTCTTTTCGTTGGCCATATCGCCCGCCTGTTCAGCTCGCTTCTTAGCGGCTCTCCCTTGCGCCCGATGTTTGTGCGGTGCGCACGGGGCGACGATAGCCCGTTTGAACGCTCTCGCAAATGCGAATTTCGGTCGCGCCGGCGCGCAAGGCCGCAGGTCGTAAGACGAATTGACCGGACCCGGCGGCCCCCCGGTCCTTGACCGGGCTGGCGGCAGGTAGTTCAAAGAGCGCCCGGGCAGAACGGGAGCCGGCGCGACTCGCGCAAGAATGGCCCACCCGGCCCGAAGGAGGTCTAGATGTCCAAAGACGTAGTCATCGTTTCCGCCGCGCGTACGCCCGTCGGCTCGTTCAACGGCGCGTTCGGCTCGATGCAGGCGCAGGAACTCGGCGCGATCGCGATCAAGGCGGCGCTGGAACGCGCGAAAGTTTCTCCCGAAGACGTGGACGAAGTCATCCTAGGCCAGATCCTGGCCGGCGGCGGCGGGCAGAACCCGGCGCGCCAGGCCGCGATCAATTCGGGGGTCCCGCAGGAAAAGACCGCCTGGGGCCTCAACCAGCTCTGCGGCTCGGGCCTGCGCACGGTCGCGATCGGCATGCAGCAGATCGCCAATGGCGACGCCAAGGTGATCGTCGCCGGCGGCATGGAATCCATGTCGATGTCCCCGCACCTCGCCTACATGCGCGCGGGCACCAAGATGGGCGACATCAAGTTCATGGATTCGATGCTGAAGGACGGCCTGTTCGACGCCTTCCACGGCTATCACATGGGCGTGACGGCGGAGAACGTCGCGGCGCAGTGGCAGATCAGCCGCGACGAGCAGGACAAGTTCGCCGTCGGCTCGCAGAACAAGGCCGAGGCCGCGCAGAAGGCCGGCAAGTTCAAGGACGAGATCGTTCCGGTGACCGTCAAGACCCGCAAGGGCGATGTCGTCGTCGACCAGGACGAATACATCCGCCACGGCGCGACGCTCGACCAGATGGCCAAGCTCAAGCCCGCCTTCAACAAGGAAGGCACGGTCACGGCCGGCAACGCCTCGGGCATCAACGACGGCGCCGCCGCCATCGTGCTGATGACGGCCGAGGAGGCCGCCCGGCGCGGCCTCACTCCGCTCGCGCGCATCGCCTCCTGGGCGACCGCCGGCGTCGATCCGAAGATCATGGGCTCGGGCCCGATCCCGGCGTCGCGCAAGGCGCTCGAAAAGGCCGGCTGGAAGGTCAAGGACCTCGATCTGGTGGAAGCCAACGAAGCCTTCGCGGCCCAGGCGCTCGCGGTCAACAAGGACATGGGCTGGGATCCCTCGATCGTGAACGTCAATGGCGGCGCGATCGCCATCGGCCATCCGATCGGCGCTTCGGGCGCGCGCGTGCTCACCACGCTGCTGCACGAAATGCAGAAGCGCGGCTCCAAGAAGGGCCTCGCCACGCTGTGCATCGGCGGCGGCATGGGCGTCGCGCTGACGGTCGAGCGATAGGAAACAGGCAGTCGGCAACGGGCAATCGGCAGTCGGAAGAACGACTGCCGAGCGCCGGCGCCGACTGCCCGATTTTCAACAATCAGAATTCCATCCCGGGGAGTGGTTTGACATGGCGAGAGTTGCAGTAGTTACGGGCGGCACGCGCGGCATCGGCGAGGCGATCTCGAAGGCGCTGAAGGCGGCGGGCTACAAGGTTGCGGCAAGCTATGCCGGCAACGACGAGGCGGCGGCGAAATTCAAGGCCGAGACCGGCATCAACGTCTACAAGTGGGACGTGTCCGACTACGACCAGTGCGTCGAGGGCCTCAAGAAGGTCGAGGCGGACCTCGGCCCCGTCGACGTGCTCGTGAACAACGCCGGCATCACCAAGGACGGCATGTTCCACAAGATGACCAAGGACCAGTGGTACGGCGTCATCAACACCAACCTGAACTCGCTGTTCAACATGACGCGCCCGGTGTGGGAAGGCATGCGCGAGCGCAAGTTCGGCCGCGTGATCTGCATCTCCTCGATCAACGGCCAGAAGGGCCAGGCGGGCCAGGTGAACTATTCCGCCGCCAAGGCCGGCGACATCGGCTTCGTGAAGGCGCTGGCGCAGGAAGGCGCGAAGTTCGGCATCACCGCCAACGCCATCTGCCCCGGCTATATCGCGACCGAGATGGTCAAGGCGATCAATCCGGACGTGCTCGCCAAGGCGATCCTTCCCTACATCCCGGTCGGCCGTCTCGGCGAGCCCGACGAGATCGCGCGCGCGGTCGTCTTCCTCGCCTCCGACGACGCCGGCTTCATCACCGGCTCGACGCTGTCGGCCAACGGCGGCCAGACGATGATCTGACGCTTTTCACGCGCCGTCCGAAACAGGAGACGCCGGCGTTCATGCGCCGGCGTTTTCGTTTGTGTCCCGTCAGAAGTTTATGCCCGTCAGCACATTTTGAATAATTCGTTCGGCGCGCTTTGAGATTAAGACGCGTTAAAGATGGCGACAAAAGCAGGCCGCGCGTAGATTGCAGCTTTGACGCCGTATACTGGCGCTGTTCGCATATTTCGCGGACTCGTCGCCGTATTCTTGGCAAGAGGGTTTGAGCGGCGATGGAAGCAAAGCGCATATGGTGCGTTCGCGCAGGCGCGAGCGGCGAAGCGGATTTTCTATTCCTCAAGAAGAACCAGGTCGCGATGTCCTCCGAAGAAATCGGCGACGATGCGGCCCGCCTTCCTCCGGCGCGCGACGCGTTCAAGGAAGCGTTCGCCCGCGCCGCGCCTGGCGCCCGTCCGGGCTCAATTCCGATTTCGGCCGGCCAGTTCTATCGCTTCGTCCATGAAATGCGCATCGGCGACAATGTGATCTATCCGCGCAAGTCCGACAGGACGGTGCGCTGGGGCGAGATCGTCGCGCCCTATGTCTACGATATCGAGGACGCGAGCGAGTTCGGCCACAGGCGCGGCGTGCGCTGGATCGGCAAGCTGTCGCGCGATTCCTTCTCGCAAGGCGCGCTCTACGAGTTAGGTTCGGCGCTCACCTTCTTCGAGGTGAAATCCTTCGCCGAGGAATTCCGCGAGAAATTCGCCGATCCCGACAAAATCGCGGAGAAGCAGGCCTCGCCCGCCAAGGACGAGACGGAAGACGGCGTGCTGCGCGACATCGAGGAGACGACGCGCGACTTCATCTCGAAGCGGATCAAGACCGATCTGAAAGGCAGCGCGCTCGAGCCCTTCGTCGCCGCGCTGTTTCGCGCCATGGGCTACAATGCGCGCGCCACGCGCGCGGTGCGCGACGACGGCGTCGACGTGATCGCGCATCGCGACGAACTCGGCATCGAGCCGCCGATCATCAAGATCCAGGTGAAGTCGCACGACGCCAACATCTGCGCCGATCACGTGAAGGCGTTCTACGCCATGGTGCAGGAACGCGACGTCGGCATTTTCATCACGACGGGCGACTATACCGCCAGCGCGTCGAGCTTCGCGCGCTCGAAGGGCAATCTGAAGCTGATCGACGGCTCGGGCTTCGTCGAGTTGATCCAGAAATACTACGACCGGCTCGACATGGTGTCGCGCGAGACGATCCGGCTGCGGCGCGTGCTGGTGCCGGATGCGATCGGCGCGTGATGATGTCGGGACAATCGAGATCCTAGCAGATCTCGCGCGGGGCCATTCCGGCGAAAGCGGGAATCCAGCTCCCGGTGGGCGGCATGGTCTGGATCCCCGATCGCTTGCCGAAGGCAACCGTCGGGATGACAAATCTGCAGACGAACGAAAACAGCCGGCGGGACCCGCCGGCTGCTTCAATCATGCCGGAATCGAAGCCTTAGGGCGTGTCGTCAAATTGGTGGGGCTTGAGAAGCCGACCGACTGGGATTCGCAAATCAGCCAATCCGTGATTCATGGAGAGCCTTCTTTTTTGGAGGCTTTCCATGAGGCGCTATGCA
>JBDHTL010000166.1:0-7234 GCA_039808645.1 Rhodoblastus sp.
AGGGAAAGACCTCGAAACCATCCTCGCTCAGTATGCGCGCGGCTTCGACCAGCCCGAACACGTCGGGCTGAAGCGTATCGTCCTCGCCGATCACCTCGAGCTTGATCCACGGCGTGTCGAAGATTTCGCGCGCCATCTGCGCGGTCGTCACCGCTTCCTTCACCGTCTTGCAGCCGGCCGTGTTCGGCAGCACGCGCACGTTCATCGACTTGACGAGATCCCAGAACGCCCCGCCCGCGCGAGACCCGCCGGCCTCGCGGCGCAGCGACACGGTGACGACCTCGCAGGCCGACGCGCGCACGGCGTCGGCGAGGATCGCAGGTGAATCGTACATGGACGTGCCGACGAACAGGCGCGAGGAGAGTTTCGTTCCGTAGACTTCCACCGCATCGTCAATCCTGTCTTGAGACGCGCGCGCGACGTCCTTCATGTTCAGCCTCCCTGCCGGGGCGTGAGGATTTCGACCTCGTCGCCCTCAGCCAGTCTCGTTGCGGCGCGATCCTTCTTGCGCACGAAATTGCGGTTGAGCGCCGTCGCCACCGTCTGATCGGCATAGTCGAGTTCCGCGAGCAGCGCGTCCAGATCGGTCGCCTTCACGTCGCATGCGATTCCATTGACGCGAATGTTCAATGCATCAGCTCCGGAAAATGCGCGCCCTTCGTCACGACATCCGCCGCGCGCGAGGCGAGCGCCGGCGCGAGCAGGAAGCCGTGGCGATAGAGGCCGTTTATGGCGAGCGTCCCATCGCGCAAGGTCATGCGCGGCAGATTGTCGGGATAGGTCGGCCGCACGTCGCCGCCGATCTCGACGATCTCGGCCTCCGCGAAGGCCGGACAGATCGTGTAGGCGGAGCCGAGCAGCTCCATCATCGAGCGCGCGGTGATGCGGCCGGGTTCCTCGTTCTCGACCATCGAGGCGCCGATCATGAATTCATGCGGGTCCGTGCGCGGCACGATGTAGACGGGACGGCGCGGATGCAGCATGCGGATCGGGCGCGCGATCGACACGTCCCTCGTTCGCAGCACCAGCATCTCGCCTTTCACGCCGCGCAGATCGGGCAACGCGGGCTTGGCCGCAAAGCCGCGACAATCGAACGTCCAGTCGAATTCGTCCGATCTATCGGCCTCGGTCGAATAATGCAGCGCTACGTTCGGCATCTGCGCGAGCGCTTGCCCAAGCGCGGCCGTGGCGTCGCGCGGTTCGAGATGCGCTTCCTTCGGAAAATAGAGGCCGTAGGGGAAGCGATCGACAAGGTCGGGCTCGATCTCGCCGATGCGGCGCGAGTCGCATTCCTCGAATTCGCCGGTGCGTTTGGCGAAGCTGACGACGTCGGCGCGGTCGCGCGGCGGCGCCACGACGAGCGAGCCCTTGATCGTCGCCACGGGCAGCGTCTTCGTCCAGAAGTCGAGCGCCTCCAGCCCAAGTTCGGTGACGATGGGTTCGGCCGCCTGCCGCTCGCACCAGGGCGAGATCATGCCGCCGGCGTAGTAGGAACAGCCGAGGCCCGGCCCTTCGCGCCGCTCGAACAATTCGACATCGACGCCGCGCCGCGCGAGTTCGAAGGCTGCGGTGAGCCCGACAATGCCTGCGCCGATGACTTGAATGCGCATACTTTCCCCACCACGGCTCTGAATCCCTCCCCCTTGCGGGGAGGGAACAGTTTGCTGCCGTCCAGATCGTCGCACGCGCTTTGGGAGAAGATGGAAAGAGGCTCGTCGCCCGCAGCCATCCCTCCGCCAGTGCGAACTGGATCAGGTTCTAAGGATCGCCGGGCCGCTCGAGCTTTCGCTTTCGCGCTGCCAGCCTCTCAGCCCCCTGGCGGGGATCTCCTTGGCAGGGTCTATTTGGGCGTCGGAAGGGGACGACGTCAAGGGTCGCGGCAGCTTGGCCCCGTCCCCGACCCTCCCCCGTATCTGACCGAAGTCGGCAACAGCCGACTTCGTGTCTGCGGAAGAGGGAGCAGATGCGGGGCTTCATGAAGCTTTGCCGAACGCGAATGTGTGTCGTCCCCTCTCCCCGAATCGGGGGAGGCTGGGGAGGGGCCGTGCCGCTACCGCCCCGGCTTCGCCTTCCCGAAGCCCACGCCCTTGGTCGTGAACTTTCCTGCGCGCTGCGGGCCGTTCTTGCGGCCGCAGCGCGCGCCCTCGCCGGTCTTGCCCGTGCCCGCCGGCTGCCAGGCCGGCACGAGCTGGTGCTTGCCGGGTCCGATAAGGTCCTGGCGGCCCATCGCCTTCAGCGCCTCGCGCAGCACGGGCCAGTTCTCGGGATCGTGGTAGCGCAGGAAAGCCTTGTGCAGACGACGCTGGCGTAGGCCCTTCACCGCGTCCACCGCCTCGGACACGCCGCGCCGCACCGGCTTCAGCGGGTTGAAGCCCGAGTGGTACATGGCCGTCGACAGCGCCATCGGCGAGGGCAGATAGGTCTGCACCTGGTCGGCGCGATACCTGTTCTTCTTCAGCCAGAGCGCGAGGTTCATCATGTCCTCGTCGCTCGTGCCGGGGTGCGCGGCGATGAAATAGGGGATCAGGAAATATTCCTTGCCCGCGCGCTTGGCGGCTGCGTCGAACAATTGCTTGAAGCGGTCGTAGGAGCCGATGCCCGGCTTCATCATCTTCGACAACGGGCCGTCTTCGGTATGCTCCGGCGCGATCTTCAGATAGCCGCCGACGTGATGCTCGACGAGTTCCTTCACATAGGCCGGGCTCTTGACGGCTAGGTCGTAGCGCACGCCCGAGGCCACCATCACCTTCTTCACGCCGGGCACGGCGCGCGCCTTGCGGTAGAGCGAAATCAGCGCGTCGTGGCTCGTCTGCAGGTTCTTGCAGATGTCGGGATAGACGCAGGACGGCCGCCGGCACATCGCTTCCGTCTCGCGATCCTTGCAGGCGATGCGGTACATGTTCGCGGTCGGCCCGCCGATGTCGGAAATGACGCCCGTAAAGCCTTCCGTCTTGTCGCGGATATGCTCGATCTCCTTGATGACGGAGCCTTCCGAGCGCGACTGGATCACCCGGCCCTCGTGCTCGGTGATCGAGCAGAAGGAGCAGCCGCCGAAACAGCCGCGCATGATCGTCACGGAATGGCGGATCATCTCCCAGGCGGGAATCTTCTGGCCTGCATATGAGGGGTGCGGCGCGCGGGCGTAAGGCAGTTCGTAGACGCCGTCCATTTCTTCCGTCGTCAGCGGAATCGGCGGCGCGGTCAGCCAGACGTCGCGGTCGCCGTGCCGCTGCGTCAGCGGGCGGGCGTTCCCGGGATTGCTCTCCCGGTGCAGCACGCGCGAGGCGCGCGCATAGGCTTCGCGATCCGCCTGCACCTGCTCGGCCGACGGCAGACGAATGACGACTTCGCTCTCGCCGCGCCGCCGCGCGCCTTCGTCGGGCGCGTCGAGATCGTCGACCGGCGCTTCGGTCCAGCCGGCAGGCGTCTTCTCGCGGGTAAAGGCCAGGCCGCGAATGTCGGCGAAATCCTGGGCGATCCCGCCCTTGGCGATGCGATGAGCGACCTCGACCAGCGCGCGTTCGGCATTGCCGTAGATCAGCAGATCAGCCTTGGCGTCCATCAGGATCGAGCGGCGCACCTTGTCCGACCAGTAATCGTAATGCGCGATGCGCCGCAGCGAGGCTTCTATCCCGCCGATGACGATCGGCGCGGTCGCATAGGCCTCGCGGCAGCGTTGCGCATAGACGATGGTGGCGCGGTCCGGCCGCTTCCCGCCTTCGCCGCCCGCCGTATAGCTGTCGTTGTGACGCAGCCGCCGGTCGGACGTGTAGCGATTGACCATCGAGTCCATGTTGCCGGACGTGACGCCGAAGAACAGGTTCGGCTTGCCCAGCGCCTTGAAGGCTTCCGGCGAGCGCCAGTCGGGCTGGCTGATGATGCCGACGCGAAAGCCCTGCGCCTCCAAGAGCCGGCCGATGATCGCCATGCCGAAGGAGGGATGATCGACATAGGCGTCGCCGGTGACGAGCACGACGTCGCAAGAAACCCATCCCAGCGCGTCCATCTCGGCGCGCGACATCGGCAGGAAGGGCGCGACGCCGAAGCGCTGCGCCCAGTACTTGCGGTACGAGAACAGCGGCTTTGCGGCGGGCGCTCCGACGCTCGGCGCGGGGGCCTTGGCGGCCGGGGTATGGGCGTGCGGCTGGGACATGAACCTGCTCGTAGGCGGCAATCGGCTCCTCAGATAGAGCGCCCGCCGCCAAATCGAAAGGCGCCGCGGGCTGGAACGTAGCTTTTCCGGGGCGCCGCAACCTGATAATCGAGTGGACGAAGGACCCGACGGCCTGCCAGCGACCGTCGGCGCCGCGGCGCGGGGGCGCATCCATGTCCGACAGCAATTTCGACATCAACAATGGTGTCCCGGGCGCAAGTGCGGCTGATGTCTTCACCGCGACGACGCAGACCTCCTGGATCGCGCGCATCTGGGAATCGATCAAGGGCGTGCTGGTCGGCCTTCTTCTGCTGGTCGCCGGCGTCGTCCTGCTGTTCTGGAACGAGGGCCGCGCGGTGCAGACCTACCGCTCGCTCGCCGAGGGCAAGGGGCTCGTGATCGGCGTCGACGCCGCGCGCGTCGATCCCGCCAACGAGGGCAAGCTGGTGCATGTCTCCGGCGAGGCCAGGGCGCCGGGACACGTCGGCGACGGCGATTTCGGCGTGACGACGGACGGCCTCGCGCTGGAGCGCAAGGTGCAGATGTACCAGTGGAAGGAGCACAGCCAGACCGAGACGCGCAAGAAGCTCGGCGGCGGCGAGGAGACGGTGACGACCACCACCTATTCGCAGGTCTGGTCGGACAGGCGGATCGACTCGTCCTCCTTCAAGCGCCCGGCCGGCCATGCGAATCCCGAGATGCGCTTTCCGGGCAAGGAATTCTACGCCAGGGACGCGAAGCTCGGCGCGTTCCGGCTCGACCAGCCGGTCCTGTCGCAACTTTCCGCCACGCGCGACGTGCCGGTCGACGCCGATCTCGTCGCCAGCCTGCGCGGGCGCCTCGGTGGGCAGGCGCAGGCCTACGAAGGCGGCTTCTACATCGGCGCCAATCCGGCGCAGCCGCGTATCGGCGACCTGCGCGTGACCTTCGCCGCGGTTCCCGAGGGGCCGACCAGCGTCATCGGGCGGCAGGCGGCCGACGGCTTTGCGCCCTACCAGACGCATGCCGGCGACAAGCTGCTGATGGCCGAGAGCGGCCTGAAATCGTCCGACCAGATGTTCAAGGAAGCGGTCGACGAAAACCGCGTCCTCACCTGGATCCTGCGGCTCGTCGGCGCGATCCTGCTCCTGGTCGCCTTCGTTCTGATACTGAAGCCGCTGGAAGTCGTCGCCGACGTCGTGCCGCTGATCGGCAATATCATCGGCTTCGGCGCCGGCGTCGCCGCCGCGCTGCTGACAGCGGTAGTCGCGCCGCTGATCATCGCGATCGCGTGGTTCTGGTACAGGCCGCTGGTGGCGCTGATCGCGATCGCGCTCGGCCTCGGCGCGGCTTACGCGATCAAGCGCTTCGGCGCGCAGCGCGCGGCGGCGGCCAATCCGCAGGCGGCGCGCGCCTGAAGCGTCGATCCCGACGCCTGCCGAAAGCAGGCGATCGGGACTTCGGCAAGACGCCTCACCCGCCGGGATTGATCGGCCGGTTCTCCGTCCAGTCCCACGTGCCCTGATCGCGGTTGCGCACGGCCTCCTTCCAGCCGACCTCCTCCGCGCGCCGCTTGAAGGCATAGCCTTCGGGCGAATGGCGCGTGATGCCGTCGAAGATCGTCGCGAACATCTGCGTCTGCTTCAGGCCCATCGCCTCGATCGCCTGATTGATCATCAGCTTCTGCATCATCAGCTGGTTGATCGGCACGCCGGCCATGCGTTCGGCCAGCGCCTCGACTTCCGCATCCAGATTCTCGCGCGGCACGGCCTTGTGGACGAGCCCGATTCGGGCGGCTTCCGTCCCGTCGATCTTGTCGCCGGTGAACAGCATCCGCTTGGCCTGCTCGGGCCCGAGCCGGTAGATCCACATGGCGGTTGTCGGGCAGCCCCAGACGCGCGCCGGCATGTAGCCGATCTGCGCCTTGTCCTCCATGACCACGAGATCGCTGCACAGCGCGATGTCGGAGCCGCCGGCGACCGCATAGCCGTGCACCTTGCAGACAACCGGACGATAAGAGCGCCACAGGCTCATGAAGAGCTCGGTGTTGCGCATCATGAAAGCATAGTCCTGCATGGGGTCCCAAGGCAGGTCCTGCGTGACCTTCGTGCGGTCGGTCGACTGCGCGTAATAGGTGAGATCGTAGCCTGCGCAAAAGGCGGGCCCGTTGCCCGACAGCACGATGACATGCACCCCGCGATCGCCGTTGGCGCGTTCGACGGCGTCGGCCAGTTCGCGCGGAATCTCGTCGTCGATGGCGTTCATCACATCGGGACGGTTGAGCGTGATGCGGCCGATGCGGCCGTCCTTTTCGTAGAGAACTTTGGACATGGCTCCTCCATGACAGGCGAGTTTACGCAGACTGCGCAGGCTTGGCTGCCTTGCAGGGAGGATCGGAAAGGTGTGACGCGTTGGCAAGAGTGACGAAGCGGCGCGGCCCCCTCCCCGGCCCTCCCCCGCTCCGCGGGAGAGGGAGCGGACATGCGGCTTCATGAAATTGCAAGATCGCGAATGTTTGCCGTCTCCTCTCCCGCGAAGCGGGGGAGGGAGATGGAGGGGGTCAGGCAGCCGCTATTCTGCTGGGAGGCTTCCCCGCGCCGAACCGCCCGAACACGCGCGGGTCGATGTCGGCGACCGGCATCACCATGAACACGTCCGTCGTGCCGAATTGCGCGTCGATCACCGCGCCGTCGCCGATCGTCGCGCCGCAGCGCAAATAGCCTTTCACCAGCGGCGGCAGGTCGATCAGCGCCGCGCGACGGTCGATGGCTTCCGCCGGCGGCGCAGGCATGGCGACGTGACGGTCGGCCAGCGCGCTGGCGCGCCAGTCTGGCCGGCTGGACGCGCAGGCGTTGAGGAAGCCCAGCGCCCGCGCATGCAGCGCGGGATCGGCGCCCTCGAAACTCGCGCAGCCGAACATGACGTCGATCTCGTAGTGCGCGAGATAGAGGCCAATGCCGCGCCACAGGAGATCGAGCACGCGCCGGCTTCTATAGGGGCCCAGCACGCAGGAGCGGCCGAGTTCGAGAAACCTCTTGTCGGCATGGCGCGCAAGCAGCGGCGCGACGTCGTATTCGCCGGCGCTGTAGAAGCCGAAATTCT
>JBDHTL010000167.1:0-7218 GCA_039808645.1 Rhodoblastus sp.
AGCGCGGCCTGCTGCGCCTGCGTATAGGCGGCCGCATGGTCGGCCGGCGCGGGCTGATGGATCGCGACCGGCTCGGGCTCACGCTGCGGGGCGGGCGCGGCGACGGCGCGCGCCAGCGCCTGCTGACGCAGGCGTTCGGCGGCTTCCGCGATCTTCGACTGGGCGTCCTCGATCTCGGCGGAGATCGCCGGCTTGTCGATGCCGGTCGCCACGACCGAGACGCGGATCACGCCAGCCAGGGATTCGTCGAAAGTCGCGCCGAGGATGATGTTGGCGTCCTCGTCCACTTCCTGGCGGATGCGGCTGGCCGCCTCGTCGACCTCGTACAGCGTCATGTCGGCGCCGCCGGTGATCGAGATGAGCAGGCCCTTGGCGCCCTTCATCGAGACTTCGTCCAGCAGCGGGTTGGCGATCGCGGCTTCCGCGGCGTGGATCGCGCGCTGGTCGCCCGAGGCCTCGCCCGTGCCCATCATCGCCTTGCCCATCTCGCGCATGATCGAGCGCACGTCGGCGAAGTCGAGATTGACGAGACCCTGCTTGACCATGAGGTCGGTGATCGAGGCGACGCCGGAATAGAGCACCTGGTCGGCCATGGCGAAGGCGTCGGCGAAGGTCGTGCGCTCGGTGGCGATGCGGAACAGGTTCTGGTTGGGAATGACGATCAGCGTGTCGACATGCTTCATCAGCTCGCCGATGCCGGATTCGGCCGTCTTCATCCGGCGCGATCCTTCGAACTGGAACGGCTTGGTGACGACGCCGACGGTGAGGATGCCCAGATCGCGGGCCGTGCGCGCGATGACGGGCGCGGCGCCAGTGCCGGTGCCGCCGCCCATGCCGGCGGTGACGAAGCACATGTGCGCGCCGCTCAGGTGGTCGCGGATTTCCTCGATCGCCTCCTCGGCGGCCGCGCGGCCGACTTCCGGCTGGGCGCCGGCGCCGAGGCCTTCGGTCACCTGCAGGCCCATCTGGATGATGCGATCGGCCTTGGACGACATCAGGGCCTGCGCGTCGGTGTTGGCGACGATGAAATCGACGCCGCTCAGGCCCGACGTGATCATGTTGTTGACCGCGTTGCAGCCGCCGCCGCCCACGCCGCACACCATGATTCTGGGCTTGAGCTCGCGCAGCTCGGGTCCCTTCAGATTGATCGTCATCGCCTCAGCCTCTTTTTCCAATGGACCGCACACACGCGCCCCGGTTTCACTTGACCCGTCGGGTTCCGCCGCCGCTTACCCGCCGGGCCTTCACTCAAAAACTTTCCTTCAGCCACCGCCCGACGCGGGCGAAATAGCCGTCGGCCCCCACCGCCGCCGCCAAACGCTCGCGGCTCGGTTCGAAATGTTCCTGTCCCGCCACCTGCGGATAGACCAGCAGGCCGACCGAGGCCGCGAAGGCCGGGCTCTTGCCGGATTCCGGCAGGCCCTGGACGCCGACCGGCCGTCCGATCCGCACCTGGCCGCCGACGATGCGGCGCACCGTCTCGGGCAGGCCGGTGAGCTGACTCGCGCCGCCGGTGAGCACGATGCGCGAGCCGGCATGCAGCGGCCGGCCCTGCTGGCGCAGCCGGTCGCGCACGAGTTCGACGATCTCCTCCACGCGGGGACGGATGATGCGCACGAGCTGTGAGCGCGGCAGGTGCGTCGTCTGGCCGGCGTCGTCGCCGACATGTTCGATGGCGATGGTCTCGCGTTCGTCGGTCGGCGCGAGGATCGCGCTGCCGTAGAGCGTCTTGAGGCGTTCGGCGCCGTTGAGGCGCACGTTGAGGCCGCGCGCCACGTCGAGCGTGACATGGTTGCCGCCGACCGCCACGCAATCCATGTGGATCAGCGCGCCGCCGGAGAAGACCGCGACCGAGGTCGATCCGCCGCCGAAGTCGATGACGGTCGCGCCGATCTCGGCCTCGTCGTCGCCGAGCGTCGCCAGCGCGGACGCGTAGGGCGAGGCGACGAAGGCCTCGACGGTGAGATGGCAGCGCTCGACGGCGAGGCCGAGGTTGCGCACGGCCGCCGCGTCGGTCGAGACGACATGCAGGTGGGCGGCGAGTTCCTCGCCGATCATGCCCTTGGGGTCGCGGATGTTCTCCGCGCCGTCGACCGAGAAACTGGTCGGCAGCGAATGCAGGACGGCGCGGCCGTCGCGCGCGCTGCGGGCGCAGGTGGCCTCCAGCACGCGATGGATGTCGGGCTCGCCGACGGAGCGGTCGCCGACCGCGACCTTCGCCTGGAAATGCTGCGAGGAAATGCGGCCGCCGGACGCGCAGACGATGACGCTGTCGAGCTGCACGCCGGCCATGCGCTCGGCCGCGTCGACGGCGAGGCGAACGGCGGTTTCGGCCTCCTCCATGTCGACGACCTGGCCGGCCTTCATGCCGCGCGAGCGCTGATGGCCGATGCCGAGAATGCGACAACCATGCGTACGGCTGCGCGAAGACTGGCCGGACTCGATCGGATCGAGCCGCGCGATCAGGCAGACGATCTTCGACGTGCCGACATCGAGCACGGACAGGATCGCGCTCTTGCGGGCGGATAGCGGACGCATACGCGGCAGATTGACGGACACGCCCATCAGACCTTCCCCTTGGTCTTGCGGGAGAGACTCTCGAGGCGCGCGCTCGCGGCCTCGTTGCTCAACTGGACCTCGACGCGGTCCGGCGCGCGCAGGTCGAGCGCGACGATGTCCTTGTCGAGGATGCGATAGTCGCGCTGCAGGCGCGCGAGCCGCTGCACGGCCGCCTCCGGCGCGAGTTCCGGCAGCCGCACTTCGACATTGTCCGTCGTGTACAGCGACCAGCGGCGTTTCGAGACGAGCGCGCCGGCCTTGATGCGCGCGCTCAGGTCGCCGGCCGCCTCGACGATCCTGCGATACTGGTCGAGGCGCTCGTTGGCGCCCTCGCCCACGATCAGCGGCAGGCTGGCGTACCGGTCGTCGTGCAGCGTGTCGATCGGCACGCCGTCCGCCGAGACGATGGATATCTTGCCGTCCTTCTGCCAGAGCGCGTAGGGCTGGCGCTCGACCACGGTGATCGCGAGCCGGCTCGGATAGAGCTTGCGCACTTCCGCGTCGCGCACCATCGGCACGGAGCGCAGGCGGGTCCGCATGCCCTCGGCGTCGAGATAGGGCAGCGAATTGCGCGCCTTCACGCCGGCATAGGCCAGGATTTCCTTCTCCGTCAGTTCGCTGATGCCGGAGATCGTGACCGTGTCTACGCCCATGCCGATCGCGCGGGCGAGCAGGTCGCCGGGCGTACCGACCGTCTGGATGAAATTCTCGTAGGCGCCGCCGCGCACGGCGGAATAGGCGAAGGCGCCGCCCAGAAAGCCGAAGACGAGCGCGCCCGTCGCCAGCGGATGGACGGCCGCCGCGCTCAGGCGCGCAAGGCCGCTGCGGCGCGGGAGCCGCGCCCGGGGGCGCGGAACGGGACGGGAGACGGCGCCGGCGGCGAGTTGCGGGCGCGCAAACGCGAACGCGAACGGAGAGCCGATGAGCTCCGTCAACGATCGCAGGACGCGTCTTCCACCATCCATCTTACCAGCTCGCCGAACGACATGCCCTCATGGGCGGCCAACTCGGGCACGAGCGACGTTTCCGTCATGCCCGGCTGGGTGTTGACCTCCAGCACGACGAGTTCGCCCGTACCTCCGGGGCGGTCGTCGTACCGAAAGTCCGTCCGGCTCACGCCGCGACAGCCGAGCGCCCTGTGCGCCACAACTGCCAACTCTTGAATCCTTTGGTAAATATTTTCTTTAATTTGTGCGGGAAGGACGTGAATAGACCCGCCTTTTGCGTACTTTGCGTCGTATCCGTAGAACGCTTCGGAAACGGGTTTGATCTCCGTGACCCCCAGCGCCCGCTCGCCCATGACCGCGCAGGTGAGCTCCCGCCCGTCCACGAATTTCTCCGCCAGCATCATGTCGCCATAGGTCCAGTCGGGCGAGGTCAGCTCCTGCGGCGGGTGCGAGCGCCCCTCCTTGATGATGAAGACGCCGAACGAGGACCCCTCCGCGACGGGCTTGAGCACATAGGGCGCCGGCAGGACGTGCGCCCTGGCCGCCTCGAACCGGTTGACGACCCTGCCGGCCGGCACCGGGACGCCGGCGGCGGCCATGATCGTCTTGGCGAGGTCTTTCTGCATGGCGAGCGCCGAGGCCAGCACGCCGGAATGGGTATAGGGGATGCGCAGCGTCTCCAGCACGCCCTGGATCACGCCGTCCTCCCCGCCCGGCCCGTGCAGCGCGTTGAAGGCGACGTCCGGCTTCAGGGCGGCGAGATGCGCGGCTATGTCGCGCCCGACATCGACCCGGCTGACGCGATAGCCGACGCTTTCGAGCGCCCTGGCGCAGGCCTCGCCCGAGCGCAGCGACACCGGCCGCTCCGACGCCCATCCGCCCATCAGCACCGCGACGTGATTGGTCATTGATCCGCTTCCCTGGTTCCCGAATCCTCATCCCGAGGAGCGGCCGAAGGCCGCGTCTCAAAGGATGGCGAAGCCTCTGCTTTAGCATCGGCCACCCTTCGAGACGCCCGCTTCGCGGGCTCCTCGGGGCGCGGATTGCTGAAACGCGCATTGGCCATTTTGCACAAAGGCGCTAGCTCTTACCCCCGACTCGCGCCCACACTTCGATATCCCCCACCTGCGCCTTCTTCGCAAAGCCGTCCAGCAGGCCGGAGAATTCCGCCTTCGTCAGCGCCCATTCCCGCAGCGGCGCGCTCTCGATCAGCAGAACGTCCGGCCGGCCCTTCGCCATGTCCTCGGCGAATTCGCGCCGCTCGTCGGCGGCATATTCGAGCAATCTCGCGCGAGACTCGTCGTCGACCTTTTTCGTCGACAATATCTGGCGCACGCAATTGTCGACCCACAGCGCGTTGCGGCGTGCGATCCAGACGCCGCCGAGCCGCCGGGTCAGCGGATGGCCGACGTCGAGCTGGTGGGCGAGCGCGGCGATCCGTGGATGCGCCGGCGCATTCGCTCTTACGGCCGCCGTCAGCCCCGGATATTCCTCGGCGGCCGGCAGGTTGAGCTGCACGGCGCAAAGAAAGGGCGCGACGACGAGCGCGGGCAGCAGGGCGATCCGGGCGAAGCGCCCGGCCTCCGCAGGTCTCGCGCGAAGACCTCCCAGCGCCAGCGCGACCAGCGCAAGAATGCCCAGCGCCTCGCCGGGATAGGCGTGGTTGAACCAGTTTTTCGCCTGCAGCGCGTAGGTTGCGAAGAACGCGGCAGACGCCACCGCCAGCAGCGCCGCGCGCGGCTCGAACCCGAGCAGACGCAGCCCGACGGCCGCCGCCAACAGCAGGACGGCGGAAAAGACGAACGGCGGCGACGCCATGACGTCGAGAAAACCGTAGCGCGCCGGCGCGTAGACCTCCATCGCGACGGTCGCCATGCTCCAGACGTAATCGGGATAGCGCAGCCAGACGAAGAGGCCATAGGCGACGGCCGTCGCGGCGGCGGCGAAATTCTCGGGCGCCAACAGCGGCGCAACCGAGCGGCGGCGCGCGCAGGCGAACAGCACGACGGCGCCGAGTGGCAATGCGAAATAAGGCTTGAAGCAGAGCGCGACGCCGCCGCAGACGCCGGCGAGAATTTGAAGAAACAAGCGACTTGCTGCCAGTTGCGGCGCGCCAGATTCCCTCCGCCCTTGTTGGGAGGAGAGTTTTCCCTGCGCCACCATCGCCGCCGCGAACGGCAGAAACGCGATCAGCGCGAAATGTTCGCGCTCCGCGAAGGCGAAGCCGACGGCGAACAGCAGAACCCACAGGGCCGCATTGCGCGCGGCGCCCTGCTCGTCGCGCGCCAGCAATCCGGCGCGCGACAGGATCGCGCCGCTGAGCGCGAGCGACATGAAGGTCAGCGCAAAGGTTTCGACGACCGTCCAGAATTCCGCGGAAAGTCCCGTGACGCGCGCAAGCAGCACGGCGGGCATGTAGACCAGGAATCCCGCCGGCGGATTGGGATCGGAAATGTCGACATAGGCCTTGGCGCCGCCCGCGACCTTTTCCGCGAAGGCGATGAACCAGGAATTGTCGCCGTTGAGATGGCCGGACGCCTGCTGCGCGACGGCGAGCGCGACGATGACGGCGGAGAGCGCCCAGGAATTGAGAAAGGCCGGAACGCCGGACCGCGAGCCTTCAGGCTCGCCCTTGTCACTGATGCCGGCAATTACCGGCGAGCCTGAAGGCTCGCGGTTCATCAGGCCGCCACGCCCACGCGCTTGATCTCCCATTCGAGTTCGACGCCGCTCGTTTCCCGCACGCGGCGCCTGACCTCTTCGCCGAGCCTCTCGATGTCGCTCGCCGTCGCATCGCCGCGATTGATGAGAAAGTTGCAATGCATCTCGCTGACCTGCGCGCCGCCGACGATCAGCCCACGGCATCCCGCCTTGTCGACGAGCTGCCACGCCTTGCCGCCGGGCGGATTCTTGAAGGTCGAACCGCCCGTCTTCTCGCGGATCGGCTGCGATTTTTCGCGCGCCTCGGTGATGCGGTCCATCTCGGCCAGTATCTCGAACTTCTCGCCCGCCCTGCCCTGCAAGAGCGCCTGCGTGAAGATCACGTCGCGCGGAGCGCCGGAATGGCGATAGGAAAAGCCCATGCCGGCGTTGCTGATCTCGATGATCTCGCCGTTGCGCTCCACGCCGCGCGCTTCGATCAGCACGTCCCTGGTCTCGCCGCCATGCGCACCGGCGTTCATGCGCAGAGCGCCGCCGATGGCGCCGGGAATGCCCGACAGGAATTCGAGACCCGCGACGCCGAGCTCCGCCGCGCGCTTGGCGACGAAGCGATCGGGCGCGGCCGCGCCGACGCGCAGGCGATGGCCCTCTTCGACCACGATGTCGGCGAACGCCTTGCCGCCGAGCCGGACGACGACGCCCGGCACGCCGCCGTCGCGCACGATGAGATTGGAGCCGAGGCCGACGACGAGAACGGGAACGTCGAACGCGAGCCGCGACAGGAAATAGGAGAGGTCTTCCTCGTCGGCCGGCTGAAAAAGGACTTGCGCCGGCCCGCCGACGCGGAACCATGTGAAGGGCGCGAGCTGTTCGTTGGCGGCAAGGCGCCCGCGCAGGTCGGGCATTGTTGCGCGAAGGTCGGCGGTGATGTCGGGGAAGGTCATGGGCGCGGCGCCGCCCCCTCCCCAACCCTCCCCCGCTGCGCGGGAGAGGGGACGGCAGTCATTCGCAATCCACAACCGGGATGAAGCGCGCAATCTGCTCCCTCTCC
>JBDHTL010000168.1:0-7183 GCA_039808645.1 Rhodoblastus sp.
CGGGCAGGTCCTCGGCGATCAGGCCCGGTCCGAACAGCGCGCCCGCCTCGCCGTGCATCCACACGCCGGCGCTGGCGGCCTCGAAGGCGGGCATGGCCTGCGCCAGCAGGCCGCAGATCACGCCCGCCAGCACGTCGCCGGAGCCGGCGGTCGCGAGCCACGGCGGGGCGTTGGCGGCGATGGAGGCGCGACCGTCGGGATGGGCGACGACGGTGTCCGGCCCCTTGAAAACGATCGTCGCGCCGGAGATTTCGGCCGCCTTTCTCGCGCGCGACAGCTTGTCCGATTCGGCGCGGCCGAACAGGCGCGCGAATTCGCCCGCGTGCGGCGTGAGCACGACCGGGCCGCCAGCGGCGCGGATGGCGGCGAACAGCCGATCCGGCGCGCCGGCGAAGGAGGTCAGCGCATCGGCGTCGAGCACATGGGCGCGGGGCGCGGCGGCGGAAAGCGCCGTCTCGACCAGCGCGCAGGTCTGTTCCCCGACGCCGAGGCCCGGCCCGAGCGCGACGGCGTTCTTGCGGACATCGGCGAGAAGTTCGGCGAGCCCCCTCGCGCCGTCGCTGCGGCGGACCATGATCGCGGTCGTCGCCGCGGCGTTGACGATCAGGGCGTCCGACGGCGAGGCGAGCGTGACGAGGCCCGCGCCCGCGCGCAGGGCGCCGCGCGCCGCAAGCCGCGCGGCGCCTGTCGTGGACAGGCCGCCGGAAACGACGACCGCGTGGCCGCGGGCGTATTTGTGCGAGTCGATGCGCGGCATCGGCAGCGCCGCGCGCCACAGCGCCGGAATGTTGTGAAAGGATTTCGGTGCGATTTCGAGCAGCACGTCCGGCCTGATCCCGATATCCGCGCAGGTTACGACGCCGCAGAGCGCGCGGCCGGGCAGCAGCAGGTGGGCGGGCTTCAGCCGGAAGAACGTCACGGTCTCGTCGGCCTCGATCGCCGCGCCGTGCACGGCGCCGGTCGCGCCATCGAGGCCGGAAGGAACGTCGACCGCCAGCACGCAGCCACCGCCCGCCCTGCGCCAGGCGTTGACCCGCGCGACGAGTTCGCGGGCGGCGCCGTCGAGATCGCGCGCGAGGCCCGCGCCGAACAGCGCGTCGATCACGAGATCGGCCTGCTCGATGTCGAACATGTCGATGGGCGATGCGTCGCGGTTCCACAGGTCATAGGCCCAGGCCGCGTCCCCCTTCAACGCGCGGGGATCGCCGAGCGCGCGCACCTCTGCGTCGAAGCCCATTTCGAGCAGCGCATGCGCCGCGACGTAGCCGTCGCCGCCATTGTTGCCGGGACCACAGAGTACTTCGATCCTGCGCCCGCCGCGGCGGCGGATGAGATGAGCGGCGCGATCCGCCACGGCGCGGCCCGCCGCCTCCATCAGCGCGACGCCCTTCACGCCCGACGCAATCGTAAGGCGGTCGGCCTCCGCCATCTCGGCTGTCGAAAGAAGTTCGGTTCTCATGCGCGCATCCCGGGCGGCGCCGTTGCAACACGATCGTCGTTCGTGCGCGAACGGTCACTGTGACTCCGTCGCAACAAAGCGAATCGATTGCGCGACTGCAATCGCTTTCGTCTTGACAGAAATCGACATGAGGCGGAGCATGTCCCCAATGCAATCGTTGTTCTTGCGAGTGCGAGCGCCTCGGGAGACAGCGGTAACGGCGGGCTTTCGAGAGAGCCGCGGCCGCGCAGTCGAGTGGGAACGGCACGTTCCCGTTCAACAGCGAAGAGCAGGAGATGACTCCACCGGGCAAGGATGCTTGATCCCTTGCAATACAGGGGTCCTAGGCAGGGTGTGCGGGAATGGATATCGGCCCCTGCACGCTGCACAATACAATCTGGACATAGCGAGACGGCGCCGCAATGGCCGCGCGAACGCTGTCTCGAAACCTGACTGGTCATGCCAGACATTTTCGCAACATGGCGAAACATAGGGTCCCGTGACGCTTGGGCGCCGGGACCCGTTTCGTTTGTGAGCGGGGCTTCGGCTTACGCGCCTCAACCCCAAACCCTGCGCGCCGTTTCCATCATCACGTCGAGCTTGCGCCATTGCGCGTCCATGCTCAACGCATTGCCGCCGATGCCCGAGGCGAAGCCGCATTGCGGCGAGAGCGCGAGCTGGTCGAGCGGGCAGAAGCGCGCGGCGTCCTCGATGCGCCGGCGCAGGCCGTCGACCGTTTCCATCTCGCCGCTCTTGGTGGTGACGAGGCCGAGCACGACGATCGTTCCCTTGCGCACGAAGCGCAGCGGATCGAAGGAGCCGGCGCGTTCGCTGTCGTATTCCAGCAGCAGGCGATCATAGGTCAGGCCGCCGAACACGGCTTCGGCAATCGCGTCGTAATGGCCCTCGCGATGCCACATGCTCGCGCGATTGCCGCGGCAGATGTGCAGGCCGAAGACCGCCCTGCCCTGCAATCCCGCGATCACCGCATTATCCGCGTCAATTGCGGCTTTCAGGCTCTTCAGCGGGTCCTCGCCGCGCGCTTCCATGCGCTGGAGGGTCGCCGGATCGACGTAGCCGGTGAAGCTCGGCTCGTCGATCTGCACGTAGTCGCACCCCGCGGCGACGAGTTCCTCGACCATGCGGCGCTGGATGGCGACGACATCGGCGAGGAAAGACGCACTGTCGGCGTAATGCGGCGCGGATTTGCCGATGTCGCACATCTGGCGCACGCGATCCGGGCCCATGAGGGTCATCTTCACCGGCCGCGTCGCGACCTTGTGCAGAAATTCGTATTCGCGCAGCGGAAAGCTCTCCTGCAGCGCGATCTTGCCCGTGGCGGGAACCTTGAACGATTCCACCGCGTCGGCGCCGCGCCGTAACGGCTGTTCGCCGGCGCCGACATTGTCGGGAAATTGCAGGAAATTGCGCCACGCGCCTTCCCATAGATCCCAGCCGGAGACGCGTGAAAAACTCACCTGCCAGTTGAGGCGGCGATACTCGCCGTCGGTGACGATGGGCAGGCCATGCGCCTCCTGCTCGGCCACCACGGCGCGGATCGCCTCGTCCTGCGCGCCAACGAGCGCGGCGTCGTCGATCTGGCCGCGCGCGCGGCGCAGGAAGGCGGCCTTCAACTCCTCCGGCCGCAACAGACTGCCGACATGATCGACCCGCGTATTGCGCGCGAACCCCTGCGCCTTGCTCATGCCGCCCTCCCGTCGCCCCGGTCTTTCCCCGCCGCTTTCGATGCGGTTAGATTGTCGGACCGGACTATCCGACAACAATAATCCAGACGGAAACGCTGATGGCAATTCTCGCGGACAAGACGACCGAACTCGGTTTCGATCCGGAGGCCCTGCGCACGAGATACCGGACGGAGCGCGACCGGCGCCTGCGCGCCGACGGCAATGCGCAATATGTGGAAATATCAGGCGATTACGCGCGCTATCTGCAAGATCCCTTCGCGCCGACGGATTTTTCACGCGCGTCGATCGAGCGGGAGACAGACATCGTCGTGTTCGGCGGCGGCTTTTCGGGCCTTCTCACCGGCGCACGCCTGCGTGAGAAAGGCGTCGACGATTTCCTCATCGTCGAGAAGGGGGCCGATTTCGGCGGCACCTGGTACTGGAACCGCTATCCGGGCGCGGCCTGCGATACGGAAAGCTACATTTACATGCCGCTGCTCGAGGAGACCGGCTACATGCCGGTCGCGAAATATGCGCGCGCGCCGGAACTGTTCGAGCATTCGCGCCGCATCGGCCGGCATTTCGGGCTCTACGAAAAAGCGCTGTTCCAGACCGAAGCCAAGGACGCGCGCTGGGACGAGGCGTCGGCGCGCTGGATCGTCACCACCAATCGCGACGACATTCTTCGCGCACGCTTCATTGTCGTCGCGGGCGGGCTCTTGCACCGGCCGAAGCTGCCGGGCATTCCCGGCGTCGACGGTTTCAAGGGCCACAGCTTCCACACCAGCCGCTGGGACTATGCCTATACGGGCGGCGACTCCTCGGGAAACATGACGGGGCTCGCCGACAAGGTCGTCGGCATCATCGGCACCGGGGCGACCGCGGTGCAATGCGTGCCGCATCTGGGCGCGAGCGCGAAGGAACTCTACGTCTTCCAGCGCACGCCGTCCTCCGTCGACGTACGCAACGACCGGCCGACCGACGCCGAATGGGCGGCGAGCCTCAAGCCCGGCTGGCAGAAGGCGCGCATCGACAATTTCTCGGCCGTCGTCTCCGGCGAGGAATTCGACGAGGACATGGTCGCCGACGGCTGGACCGACCTGATCGGCAACATCCTCCTGCTGGCGCGCCGCAAGGAACGCGCGGGCGAGAAGGTCGAGGACCCGCAGGCGCTGATGCAGATCGCCGATTACCAGAAGATGGAGCGGGTGCGCGCGCGCGTCGACCAGATCGTGCAGGACAAGGCCACCGCCGACGCGCTGAAGCCTTGGTACGACCAGTTCTGCAAGCGGCCCTGCTTCCACGATCAATACCTGCAGACTTTCAACCGGCCGAACGTCCATCTCGTCGACACCGCCGGCAAGGGCGTCGAGCGCATCACCGAAAGCGGCGTGGTCGTCGCAGGGCGCGAATACAGGCTCGACTGCCTGATCTATTCGACGGGCTTCGAGGTCGGCACGGATTATTCGCGCCGCCTCGGCATGACGATCACAGGTCGCGACGGGCTGACGCTGACGAAGAAATTCGAGGGCGGCGCCGAAACGCTGCACGGCATGTTTTCACGCGGATTCCCGAACATGTTCCTGATCCAGACGGCGCAGGGCGGCTATAGCGCGAACTTCCAGCACATGCTGGCCGAGACCGCCAAGCACATAGCCTTCGTCGCGAGCGAGGCGTTGGCGAACGATCTGCGCACGCTCGAACCGGAGGCCGAGGCCGAGGCGAACTGGGTGAAGGGCATCGTGCGCATGAGCGAGTTTCGCGCGCCGTTCCTGAAAGAGTGCACGCCCGGCTATTACAACAACGAGGGCTCGCCGAACGCGGTCACCGCCAAGAACGGCTCCTATCTGAAAGGCCCGAACGCCTTCGTGCGCCTGCTCGAAGGCTGGCGCGCGGAGGGAACGATGCGCGGGCTGGACGTGACACGCTGATGGACGAGGCTTCACGACGTCAGGCGAGCGACCTGCTCTACGACACCTGGATGAAGGGCGAGGTCATCGACGCCCTGCCCGAGGCCATCCGCCCGCAGACGCGCGCAGAGGGCTACGCTGTGCAGGCGCTGCTCGAAAAACGCTTCGCCGCGCCGCTGTGGGGCTGGAAGATCGCTGCGACCAGCAAGGCGGGCCAGGCGCATATCGGCGTCGACGGGCCGCTCGCCGGCCGCATCTTCGCCGAGCGCGTGCTGAAGCCCGGCGCGACTGTGCCATCAGGCGCCAATCGCATGAAGGTGGCGGAGGTCGAATTCGCCTTCCGTTTTTCGCGCGATCTCGCGCCGCGAGAGAAAGTCTATTCGGTCGAGGAGGTTCTTGCCGCCGTCGGCTCGCTGCATGTCGGCATCGAAATTCCCGATTCCCGCTACGTCGATTTCGTCGCGGCCGGCGGGCCGCAGCTGATCGCCGACAACGCCTGCGCGCATTGGTTCGTCTGCGGCCACGCGACGACGGCCGACTGGCGTTCGATCGACCTTGCCGCCCATCCCGTGCGTGGCGTCGTGGAGGGCCGTTACGAGCGCGACGGCGTCGGCGCGAACTGCCTCGGCGATCCCCGCGTCGCGCTCGCCTGGCTCGCCAACGAATTGTCGGGCATCGGCGTGACGCTCGCCGCCGGCCAGACGGTGACCACGGGCACCTGCGTCATTCCGCTGGAAATCGAGCCCGGCGACGTCGTGACCGGCGATCTCGGGGAGATCGGCGTCGTGACCGTGCGGTTCCCGAAATAGGCTTGTCGCCTGTTGCCTTGCGGGCGTTTTCGGCTAATTTCGCGGCGCAACAATGGAGCCCCAGATGAAGACCCCGCGCAAGTTCTACGAGCCGCTCGCCATCGGGGCGCCGCAGCCCTATCGCGACCTGCCCGTGCGCGTGGAGCGCATGATCCATTTCGTGCCGGCGCATCTCGAAAAGGTGCGCGCCAAGGCCGGCGACATGGCCAAGACGGTCGATGTGATCCTGGGCAATCTCGAAGACGCGATCCCTGCCGACGCCAAGGAAGCGGCGCGCAAGGGCTTCATCGAGATGGGCCAGAAGTTCGATTTCGGCGACACCGGCCTGTGGACGCGCGTCAATTGCCTTAACTCACCTTGGGCGCTGGACGACATCAGCGAAATCGTCGCGGCGATCGGCGACAAGCTTGACGTGATCATGCTGCCGAAGGTCGAGGGCCCCTGGGACATCCATTATCTCGACCAGTTGCTCGCGCAGCTGGAAGCGCGCCACAGCGTCAAGAAGCCGATCCTCATCCACGCCATTCTCGAGACGGCGGAAGGCGTGAAGAATGTCGAGCAGATCGCGCTGGCCTCGCCGCGCATGCACGGCATGAGCCTCGGCCCGGCCGATCTTGCGGCCTCGCGCGCGATGAAGACGACGCGCGTCGGCGGCGGCCATCCCGAATACAAGGTGATTTCCGACCCGACCGCCGACGGCGCGCCGCGCGCGACGGTGCAGCAGGACCTCTGGCACTACACGATCGCCAAGATGGTCGACGCCTGCCAGTCGGCCGGCATCAAGAGTTTCTACGGCCCGTTCGGCGATATCGCCGACGAGGCGGCCTGCGAAGTGCAGTTCCGCAACGCCTTCCTGATGGGCTGCGCCGGCGCCTGGTCGCTGCACCCCTCGCAGGTGGCGATCGCCAAGCGCGTGTTCTCGCCGGACGCCAAGGAAGTCGCCTTCGCCAAGCGCATTCTGGAGGCCATGCCCGACGGTTCGGGCGTGGTGATGATCGACGGCAAGATGCAGGACGACGCCACCTGGAAGCAGGCCAAGGTCATCGTCGACCTTGCCAAGCAAGTCGCCGCCAAGGATGCGGAATACAAGGCGCTCTACGGGTTCTGAGGCCTTGGACCGCGAACCCGGGTTCGCTCCTGCGTCGCCGGGTTTGCGAGCCTGAAGGCTCGTCGTCAACGCCTCAGATTTGACACGGCTATGGACCAGCACTAGCTCAAACGCCAAGGGCAGCGTTCACACGGCCAGGGCCTGCGCATCATGGGCAGCGAGCGGATAGCGAAATTCGGGATCGGCCAGGTGGTCAAGCACCGCCGCTACCCGTTTCGCGGCGTCATCTACGA
>JBDHTL010000169.1:0-7121 GCA_039808645.1 Rhodoblastus sp.
CCAGCGCCCGGCGCTCCCGTCGGCGCCGGCGAGCGCGCTGTCGCGCGCCGTGCGGCGGTCAGCGAACTGCCGCGCGGCGAGCGCTGGAAGCGCCGTCTGCCCAAGGCGCTGCGCTGACGGTTGTGGGCTGATCCGCAGCGCCGGTTGATCCGCGTCGCGACCGGGCGCATCCTTCCCGCCGAAGCTGGAGGAACAGGATGAAGCGGGGCGCGCTCGGCCGATTTCGCGTGATCGATCTCACGCGGGTGCGTTCGGGGCCGACCGCCGTGCGCCAGCTCGCAGATTTCGGCGCGGATGTCATCAAGGTGGAGCCGACCGAACAGAGCGCCGTGGACGGTCCGCGCCACAGTTCGGATTTCCAGAATCTCCATCGCAACAAGCGCAGCATCGCGCTCGACCTGAAGCATCCGCAGGGCCTGGCGGTCTTTCGCCGCCTCGTCGAAACCGCCGATGTCGTCGTGGAGAATTTCCGTCCCGACGTGAAGTCGCGCCTGGGCATCGACTACGAAGCGATGCGCGCGATCAATCCCCGCATCGTCTACGCCAGCATTTCCGGCTACGGCCAGGAAGGGCCCTACCGGATGCGCCCGGGCTTCGACCAGATCGCGCAGGGCATGGGCGGACTCATGTCGATCACCGGCTTGCCGGGGCAGGGGCCCGTGCGCGCCGGGATCGCGGTCGCGGACATGGCGGCGGGCCTGTATTGCGCGCTCGGAATCATGACGGCCCTGCTCGAGCGCGAAGTGTCGGGCGAGGGACAGTGGATCAGGACCTCGCTGCTGCAGGCGCAGATCGCCTTGCTCGATTTCCAGGCGACGCGCTGGCTGATGGACAAGGTCGTGCCTCCGCAGGCCGGCAACGATCATCCGACCGTCTATCCCATGGGCGTGTTTCCGGCCGCGGACGGCCTCGTCAACATCGCGGCCTCGGGCGAGGACATGTGGCGCAAGCTCTGCGAGGAACTGGGCCTGCAGCGCATCGTCGACGACGCTCGTTTCGCCGACGGCGCGCGCCGCTCGCGCAATCGCGCCGCGCTTTACGAGATCATCGCCGAGACGACCGGAGCGAGACCTGCGCAGGAATGGATCGAGCGCCTCAACGCCGTCGGCGTGCCCTGCGGTCCGATCTACACGATCGACCAGGTCTTCGCCGATCCCCAGGTGATGGCGCTCGGCATCGCGCAGAGCGTGACGCACCCCAAGCTGGGCGATACGACCCTGGTCGGCCAGCCCGTCGAACTGTCGCGCACGCCCGGCCGGATCGAAACGCCGACGCCGCCGCACGGCGCGCACACGGCCGACGTGCTGCGCGAACTCGGCTACGACGCGCAGGAAATCGCCGGCCTGCGCGCCGCCGGCGTCCTGTGACCGCCCGGTGAAGAAATTCGACGACCTGCTGGTGTTCGTGACGGTCGTGGATCGCCAGAGCTTCATCGGCGCGGCGCGCCAGCTCGGCCTGCCGCCGGGCACCGTGAGCCGCAAGGTGCAGGAACTCGAGACGCGGCTCGGCATAACGCTGCTCAACCGAACGACCCGCCGCCTTTCAGTTACGGAGGTCGGGCGCGAGGTCTACGATGCGGCCGCGCGCGGCTTTGCGGCGATTGAGGAGGCCGAGTCGCTCGCCCTCGTGCGTCACGAAACGCCTGCGGGCGTCCTGCGTATCGTCGTGCCCTATGCGCTGCTCTATACCGCGCTGCTGCCGCATGTGCCGGCGTTTCGCGGAAAATATCCGGACGTGCGAATCGAATTCGTCGTCACCAATCAGCCGATCGATCTGGTCGAGAACAATTGCGACCTGGCCATTCGCGCCGGAAGCCAGCCGGACTCGAGCTATGTGAAGCGGACGCTGTTCGTGTCGGAATACCGCCTCGTCGCGACGGCCGCCGCGCTCGAGAAGGTCGGACGACCCTCCAAGCCGTCGGACCTGCTGTCGACGCCGATGGCGGGCCTGCTGGCGACCGGCGGCATTTCCGGTCCATCGCCGGTGCCGCCGGTCTGGTCCTTCGTGCGTGGCGAAAGGCGCGAAGATCTGTCGTTCCGCTTCGCGGTCGCGGCGACCGATCCGATCGTGCCGCTCGATTTCGCGTTGCGTGGCGAAGGGATCGCGCTTCTGCTCGACACGCTGGCCCGCCCCTCGATCGAGGCGGGCCTGCTGGAAATCGTGCTGGAAGATTGGCGCATCGCCGACCAGATGGAACTGTCGCTGTTCTATCGCCGTCGCGCGACCATGGATTCCAAGGTGCGCGTTTTCATCGATTTCCTGAGCGACCGCGTGCGCGCCGTGCGCGCGAATGGCGGGAGCGCGCGCGGCGCCGGGCCATGACCGATGCGGAAAAAGCCAAGGGGCGGAGCCATCGGCTCCACCCCTCGATACACGGAACCGGAACGCCTGTTACGCGAAGGTCGGAACGAAATTGCCTTCGGGCGCCTTGAAGCTCGCCGTCTGGAAGCCGGCCGCGCCTTCCGGCTGGCGGTAGGAGGCGGTCACGGCCTCGCCCGAACCTTCGGGTTGACGGTACGAGGCGGTGACAGCCTCGCCCGAACCTTCCGGCTGGCGATAGGACGCCGACTGCACCGCGCCGTTGCCTTCCGGCGCGCGGTAGGAAACGGTCTGCACCGAGCTGTTGCCTTCGGGCTGACGATAGGAGGCGGTGACCACCGCGCCCGAGCCTTCGGGCTGCGAAGCCGAGGCCGTGGTAAAGCGGCCATTGCCTTCCGGAGCGTTGGCGGAGGCGATTGCTGCGCCGCCGAACGCGAGAGCGGTGGCGAGAAGCGCGATCTTGATGGTTTTCATGGTCTTTCTCCTGTTTGCTGCGCTGCGTCAATCAGCGGATGAGGGCAATCTATGCCTGGCCTTCGCCGAGATAATCCTCCTCACTTGCAACTGATTGTTTCGTGAGTGCGCATAATCATGCGAGCGCCTTCCTGCGACGGAGCGCGCCACGGCTCGGCCGGCGCCGCCCAGGACGCCCAGCCGCTTGATCTCACGAGGTTTCCCGGAAAGCCCGCGGCGTCGCCGAAGCGCCCGCGTCGCCCTCGTCGGCTGTACGGCGCCGGCCGCGCAGGGGATTGTCGCGCCCCCTTCAAAGGATTGTGATCGGCGCGCCGCGTCTGATGCCGGCGCGCGCGCCGGGAACTAGCCCGGCGACCGGCGTCGTGACATTCTCGGGCCGCGCCCGCCGACGGGCGACCGGAGGCTCAGGTGACGAAACCCGCGCGAGAACAGGCCGCTGCATCGACCGGCCCGGCGATCCGGCTGATCGGCGTCAACAAGTGGTACGGGGCGTTTCACGTGCTGCGGAACATCAATCTCGACGTTTCGCGCGGCGAGAAAATCGTCGTCTGCGGGCCATCTGGCTCGGGCAAGTCCACCATGATCCGCTGCATCAACCGGCTGGAGGAGCATCAGCAGGGCCAGATCGTCGTCGACGGCGTGGAACTGACCAACGACCTCAAGCGCATCGACGAGGTGCGGCGCGAGGTCGGCATGGTCTTCCAGCACTTCAACCTCTTTCCGCATCTCACCATTCTCGAGAACTGCACGCTCGCGCCGATCTGGGTGCGCAAGATGCCCAAGGCCGAGGCCGAGGCGGTCGCGATGAAATATCTTGAGCGGGTGCGCATTCCCGAACAGGCGAACAAATATCCGGGCCAATTGTCGGGCGGCCAGCAGCAGCGCGTCGCCATCGCGCGCTCGCTCTGCATGAACCCGAAGATCATGCTGTTCGACGAGCCCACATCCGCGCTCGATCCGGAAATGGTCAAGGAAGTTCTCGACACCATGGTCTCGCTCGCGGAGGAGGGCATGACCATGCTCTGCGTCACGCACGAAATGGGTTTCGCGCGCCAGGTCGCCGATCGCGTGATCTTCATGGACCGCGGCGAGATCGTGGAGATGAACACGCCCGACGCCTTCTTCTCCAATCCGCAGCACGAGCGCACCCGCTTGTTCCTCAGCCAGATCCTGCACTGATTCCGACCGGCGGCGCCGCGCGTGGTTTTCGAGCTTCGTCCGCAGGGGGTCGTCTTCGACATGGACGGCCTGCTGTTCAATACGGAATCCCTGCGCATGCAGGCGCTCGACGATTGCGCGCGCGACCTCGGCGTCTCGCTCAGGACGGACTTGTTCGCCGCGCTGATCGGCGGCGCGACGCCCGCGGCGCGCAGCGCGCTCGAGGCGCATGTCCGCGACGACCTGCCCGAGGGTTTCTGGACGTCCTACCGCCGCTTCGCCGATGTGCGGATGGCGGCGGTAGAACCCATGCCCGGCGCGCTCGCGCTGCTCGATCATCTGCGCGATCGCGACATCGCCTGCGCCATCGCCACCTCGGCGACCCGCGCCTCGGTCGAGCGCTTCTGCGGGAAGTTCGGGCTCCTGCCGCGCTTCCGCGCGGTTATCGCCAAGGGCGACTACGAGAAGGCCAAGCCTGCGCCCGACGCCTATCTCGCGGCCGCCGCGCGACTGGGCGTCGCCCCCGGCGCCTGCCTTGCGCTGGAGGATTCCCACAACGGCGTCCGCGCGGCCGTCGCCGCCGGCATGATGACGATCATGGCGCCCGACATTCTGCCGGCGACAGACGAAATGCGCGCCATGTGCCTGGCTGTCGTTTCGAACCTGAACGAAGTGAAGGCGCGTATCGCCTGACGGCCGCTTGGTTCAGATGTCCGGCCGCGTCTTCTGCATCGACGGGCGCTTGGCGAAATCCGCGTACCATTTCGCCAGTCCCGGGGCGCGTGCGCGCCAGTCGAGCGAGTCGGGAAAGCGGAAGTCGAGATAGCCGAGCGCGCAGGCCGTGGTGATCGAGCTGAGATCGACGGCCGCGAGATCGGCGCCGCGCGCCTCCAGCGCGTCGAGAGCGCCGAGCATCTTGCCGACCTGCCGGTCCAGATAGGCCGGATAGACATATTCCTGCGGACGCCGGATGTTTTCGATCACATAGGCGACCGCCGCCTCGATCAGCCCGTCGGCCAGGCCGTGCACCTGCATCACCCGCCAGCGCGCCTTCGTCTCGTCGGGAATGAGCCTGGGTGCGCCGTTGCGGCGGTCGAGGTAGTCGCAGCAGGCGAACGAGCCGACGAACGTGCCCTCGCGCGTGACGAGCGCGGGCACCTTGCCAAGCGGATTGTCCCTGGCGATGTCGCTGTCCGCCCTCCAAACGTCGGTCGGCGCGAGTTCGATGCGGTCGGCCATGCCGACCTCGTCGGCGAAGACCAGAACCTTGCGCACGAATGGCGAGGTCTTGGCGTAGCGCAATTTCATCATGGACGACGGCTCCCCTCGGCCCATCAAACACGCGTCGCCGGCTCGTTCAATATTTAGACGCCGATATAGTGAAGCGCGATTTCGCGAGTATGCGGCGCCCGTCGGTGCTCGAAAAGGTAAACGCCCTGCCACGTCCCGAGCGCCATCCGTCCCTCGGCGACCGGGATCGACAGGGAGGTCTGGGTGAGCGCGGCCCGGATGTGCGCGGGCATGTCGTCGGGACCTTCCGTGTCGTGCTCGTAGTCGGCCGATTCGGGCGCGAGCCGGGCGAAGGCGCGCGCCAGGTCGCGCTGCACGCTCGGATCGGCGTTCTCCTGGATGACCAGAGAGGCCGACGTGTGTCGGCAGAAGACGGTCAGGAGTCCCTTCCGCGCCGTCTGGGCGTCGAGCCAGCCGGCGATTTCGCCGGTGATCTCGACCAGGCCCTTGCCGCGCGTGGCGACGCTCAGATCGCCGGCGGCCTGCCGCAACGTCATGGCCGGCGCGCCAGCGCGAGGCCGAGGCCGGCCGTCATCAGCACGCCGCCGACAAGGCGGTTGCGCAGCGGCGCGTTCAGGCCCGGCGCGCGCGAGAATCGCGCGGCGAAGACGGCCCAGAGGCTGTCGAACGCAACGGCAAGCAGCATGAACGTGGCCGCCAGCAGGGCGAGCTGCGCGCGCGCGTCCGGTCCAGGCGTCACGAATTGCGGAAGAAACGCGCCGAAGAACAGCAGCGTCTTGGGGTTGGCGAGCGAAACGAAGAATCCGCGCAGGAAAGTGCCTCGCGCCGATTTCCTTTCGGCTGTCGCGCCGAGACCGGCCGGCGCCGCGCGCCAGGCGCGCAGGCCGAGCCAGACGAGATAGGCGACGCCGAGCCAGCGCAGGACCGAAAACCAGTCGGCGAGCAGCGTCAGGATCGCGCTGGCGCCGAGGACGACGACCGCGAGCTGGAGGATCATGGCCGCGCTCGTTCCGGCGACGGTCGCGAGCCCGTACCGCACGCCATGCGCGAGGCTGTTGGCGACGACCAGCGCGACATTCGGTCCTGGCGCCAGGATCAACGCGGTCGCGGCGGCGACGAAAGCAAAATACAGTTCGATCGACATGTCGGGTCCGGACGCTGACGGACGAGAGACTAGACCGAACGACAGGCCGCCGAAACCATGACCTCATCCGACCGCCCCTCGAACGCCGCCCAGAAGGCCTCGCCCGCCTACCGCATTCCGGCGCTCGACCAGGATTTTCTCCTCAGCGACGCCCAGCGCGGGCTGCGCTTCCAGATCGAGTACGAAAAGGCCGAGGAGGCGCTGCGCGCCTGGAAGGTCAATTCCACCGTCGTCTGCTTCGGCTCGGCGCGGGCGCGCGAGGACGGGCCGCCGCATCAGGCGGCCTGGTATGCGGCGGCGCGCGAATTCGGCCGCATCGCGTCGGAAGAGGGCGGCGCGAAAAAAGCCGACCACGACGGCGGACGCGAGAACGTGATCGCGACGGGCGGCGGCCCCGGCCTGATGGAGGCCGCCAATCGCGGCGCCTACGACGTCGGCGCGCCGACCATCGGCTTCAACATCACCCTGCCGCATGAGCAGGAGCCCAATCCCTGGACGACGCCGGACCTCACCTTCCGATTCCATTATTTCGCGATGCGCAAGATGCATCTGGCCATGCGCGCCAATGCGCTCGTCGCCTTTCCCGGCGGCTTCGGCACGTTCGACGAATTGTTCGAGGTGATGACGCTGCGCCAGACCGGCAAGGGGCGCGACATTCCGATTATCCTGTTCGATGAAGCCTATTGGCGCGCCGTGATCAATTTCGATCGGATGATCGAGGAAGGCGTGATCTCCTCCGAAGACATGCGGGTCTTCGATTACGCCGACAGCGCGC
>JBDHTL010000170.1:0-6992 GCA_039808645.1 Rhodoblastus sp.
TCGCTGCAGGACAAGAAGCTCTTGGAAGTCGCCAAATGCGTGGCGACCGATCCGCGCCTGATTCTCCTCGACGAGGTCATGGCGGGCCTGACGCTGGCGGAAACGGAAGCGCCGCTCGCCGTCGTCCGCGAACTCAATGCGCAGGGCGTGACCATCGTCATGATCGAACACGTCATGCCCGTCATCATGCGCGCGGCGCACCGCATGATCGTGCTCAATTTCGGCGCCAAGATCGCGGAAGGAACGCCGCAGCAGATTCTCGAGGACAAGGCCGTGAAGGACGCCTATTTCGGGGATCACATCGATGCTTGAGATGCAGGGAATCACTGCCGGCTACGACGGCGTTCCGGCGCTCCGCGACGTGTCGATCGCCGTCGGGCGCGGCGAACTCGTCGGCCTGCTCGGCGCCAACAATGCCGGCAAGTCGACCTTGATCAACGTGATTTCCGGAACGGTCCCGATCATGTCGGGCCGCCTGATCCTCGACGGCGAGGACATTTCGAACGTCGGCGCCCAGCGTCGCGTCGAACTCGGCCTTGTGCAGGTGCCGGAAGGCCGTCTCGTCTTCCCCCAGATGACCGTGCGCGAGAACCTCCTGCTCGGCGGCTACAATCGCAAGGCGCGGCCGGCGCGGCCGGCGAACATGGATCATGTCGTCTCCCTCTTCCCCCGTCTCGGCGAACGTCTGGGGCAATTGGCCGGCACGTTGAGCGGCGGCGAGCAGCAGATGGTCGCGATCGGCCGGGGCCTGATGGCCGGCGCGCGGGTGCTGATGCTGGACGAGCCCTCGCTCGGCCTTTCGCCGCTCTTCGTGCAGTTCATCTTTGAAATCATCGACAAGCTGCATGCCGAAGGCATGACCATCCTGCTGGTCGAGCAGAACCTGTCTCTGACCGTACGCCACGCCGACCGCTGCTACGTGCTCGAACGCGGCGTGGTCGCGGTCGAAGGGCCGTCCGCGACGGTCGCCGACGATCCGCGCACGCGCGCCGCCTATCTGGGGATGTGAGATGGACGAACTTCTCCAGGCGCTGGTGCAGGGTTTCTTCGTCGGCAGCGCCTACGGCCTGCTCGCGCTCGGCATGGGCCTCGTCTACGGCGTCAGCGGCATCGTCAATTTCGCGCATGGCGATTTCGTTTCGCTCGGCATGTATCTGTGCTTTGCGCTCTTCACCGCCTTCGCGCTCGATCCCTATGTGTCCGTCGTCATCACCGCGCCGGTCATGATCGCGCTCGGCGCCGTGGTCTATCGCTTCCTCATCAAGCCGATCGCCGGCCGGCAATTGCTGATGGTCATCCAGTTGACGCTCGGCGTCGCGCTGCTGATCCAGAACGGGCTGATGATGGCCTTTGGCGGCCAGCCGACGCGCGCGCCCTCGATGATCGAATCGAAACTGTTTCTCGTCGGCGACGTCGTTATCCGCGGCGCGCATCTGGTCGCCTGCATCGTCTCGTTCGCGCTCGCCATCCTGCTCTACGTGATGCTGCAATCGACCGACATCGGCCGCGCCATCCGCGCCGTGCAGCAGGAGCCGCGCGCCGCGGCCCTCATGGGCGTCGACGTCGGCCGCGTGCAGGTGATGACCTTCGCCATCGGCGTCGGCATTCTCGCCATCGCCGCGGCGCTGCTGCTGCCCGGCCTGCCGATCCAGCCGACGCAGGGGCTGCGTTTCACCGTCATCACCCTGCTTGTCTTCGTGCTCGGCGGCATGACGAATTTCGTCGCCATCATGCTCGGCGGCGTCGTCATCGGCGTCGCGGAAGCGATCGGCACGATCTACATGACGCACACGCTCGGGCAATTGCTGCCCTATCTCATCTTCGTGGCCATCATGCTGTTCCGTCCGCAGGGCCTGGTGTGGAGGAGCTGACATGCGCCCGGACTTCTGGCCCGCCCTGCGTTCGCCGATCCCGTGGGTCCTGCTCGCGCTCGCCGCGACCATGCCGTTCCTTCTGCCGAACTATTACCTGCATATCCTGACGATCACGCTCGTCTATGCGGCGCTCGCCTCGTCATGGAACATCGTCGGCGGCATCGCCGGCCAGATTTCCCTCGCCCATTCGCTGTTCGTCGGCGCGGGCGCGATGCTTGCGAGCGCGCTCCTGGTCAAGCTCGGGATCAACATGTGGCTCGGCATGATCGTCGCCGCGGCTTTCTCGGCGGCGATGGGGGCCGCCATCTCTTTCATCGACTACCGCTTTCGCCTCGGTCATCTCTCATTCGCGCTGATCACGATGGCCTTCGCGGAAATGGCGGAGATCTACGTCACCAACACCGAGTTTCTCGGCGGCGCCTCCGGTCTGTTCCTGCCGAAGGATCAGGGCAATCTGCTCGCCTTCCAGTTCGGCGGCATCAACGGCGTCTACTGGATCATGCTGGCGATGGCGGCGCTCTGCGTTCTCGTGAATTTCGCGATCCTGTCGTCGCCGCTCGGCTATAATCTGCGCTCCATCCGCGACAACGAGAACGCCGCGCAGGCGATCGGCGTCGGCCTCCTGCGCAACAAGACCTGGGCCATGACGATCTCGGCCGTACTGACGTCGATTGTCGGCACGATCTACGCGCGCTATCTCGCCTTCGTCGATCCCTACCTGCTCGTCTCGCCGGTGCTGACCATCGAGATCGTGCTGTTCGCCACGGTCGGAGGCCTCGGCAGCGCGCTGGGTCCGGCGGTCGGCGCATTCCTGCTCGCGCCGCTCGGCGAAATCCTGCGCGGCCATTTCGGCGGCTTCCTGCCCGGCTTCCACTATTTCGTCTACGGCCTCGTCGTGGTCGGCGTCATCCTGATGATGCCGGCGGGCGTCTGGCCGTCGCTGCGCGAGAAATTCGCGCGCAGACCCGCCGCGTAGCGCGATCAGGCGAAGCTGCGCGGCGAGGGCAGAATCCGCTTCTCGATCATCGTCGCGAACAGGTCGCGGAACATGTCTTCGGTGTCGATGCAATCGGCAAATCCCGCACGCCTGATCTTGATCGTGCTGACGAGCGCCGGCGGCGCGGCGCGATCGGTGAGCGAGGCCATGCAATAATCGGCGTATTCCGCCGAGCGGCCGACCAGCTTCTCGAGGTCGGGCTCCACGAGCCCGTTACGCCTGGCGATCGAGCGCCAGATGCCGGCGCGCGCCCCCAGATAATCGGCCAGCCGCAGCGGCTCGGGCGCGCCTGCGGGAATCGTCAGCGCGCGCGCAATCGCCGGCCAGACGTTGCGCCAGACGAAGACGTCGCCGTTCGTGAGATTGAACGTCTCGTTGCGCGCCGAGGCCGAGTCCGCGGCCCACGTGAAGGCGCGCGCCAGCAGCCGCGCGTCGACGGCCTCGAGCAGATAGTCCGAGCCGCCCGGATAGGAAAAGGGAAGTCCTTCCTCGCGCCGGATCGCGGCATAGACGCCCAGCGCCGTCATGATGTTCATCGCCGCGCCGATCGCGTCGCCGAAGATGATCTGCGGCCGGAAGATCGTGAACGCGAATTCTCCGCGCACAGCGGCGTCGCGCAAGAAATCTTCCTGCAGCCAGTAGAAATTCGCATGCTCGTCGCGCGGCCAGCGCTCGCGCGCGGGCACGGCGATGCGATGCAAGTGCACGCCGTAGGCCTTCGTTCCCTGCAGCAGCGAGACATGTTCGAGCGCGCCGAGTTCGACCAGCGGTTCGGCGAGATTGCGCAGCATGGCGAGGTTGGTCGCCATCTGCTCGGGATCGCGCCAGCCGGCGACCAGTCCGGGCTTCTCGTAGAGCGCGGCGTAGACGACATGCGTGATGCGCGGCATGGCGGCGACGGCTGCGCGGCATGCGGCGGCGTCGGTCAGGTCCAGCGCGACATGCCGCCATGCGCGGGACGCCCGCACGAGCGGCGCGCGGCGCGACAGAGCGATGGTCGTCCAGCCCGGCGTCCTGGCGAAATGCTCGACCGCCGCCTGCCCAACGACGCCGGACGCGCCGGCGATCAATATCGTCCTGCTCATTCCATCACACGACGGCCACAGGCGTCGCTGGCGAACCCACCGCGCCCGGAAGACGCAGGGGCGGCGCGGTCAACTGGAAGCGCCAGCGGTCGTGCGCGGCCAGCCATTGCGCGAGTTCGGTGAAATACCAGAGCTCGCCGAGATGCACGCCCTGCTTGAACAGGCAATGGTTGTGCAGGGGCAGCATGGGAAAGGAATCGCCCTCGGCCGGACGCGGCGGAAAGACCTCGACCGCGAGACTGTCGGAACAGATCGCAACGAGATCGACGTCGCTGATCCATTGCAGCAAACGCGTGTCGCGCCCGTCGAGCGCGGCGCAGGAGGAATGCAGCACGGCGACGTCGGGTTGCCTGTTCATCTCCATGACGAGGTCGCCGTAGCCGGTGTAGAGACAAAGGAAATCGCCGGCTTCGACGCCGGCCTTCTGCGCGTCCAGCGCACGCATCAGATCGTCGTAGCCGACGAAGGCCTTCTTGCGCCCGTAGATGCGGTGAAGGTCGACCAGCACGCCGCGCCCCTGCACGCCGGCGGTCGCGAAATTCTCGACGCCGAGCTTGTGCGCGCCGAACCCGTCCCTAGCGTCCTCGGGGCCGATCAGATCCACGCCGCCGCGCCAGCCGTTGTAGTAGACCTTTTCCGGCACGCCGTCGCCGTCGGCGTCGAACATCTGTCCGACATGGCTCAGGCCGTCCCACTGCGTCGAATATTGCAGGTAGAGCAGCACAGCGTCGTCGCAGACGATGTCGCAATATTCCGCGCAGATGTGGGAGAGTTTGAAATTGAAATTGTAGGCCGCTCCCCCGCGCCTCTCGTACTGAAGCTGCGGCGGCTTGCGATGGGCGAAGATGGCGTTGCCGCCGGGATAGTCGAGCGGCAGGCTGAGCGTGAAGGCGACGCCTTCCTTGACCTCGCGCGCCGCCGCGACGCGTCGTTCGGGCGTGAGCAGGTTCATCTTGCCGCGCTGGTCGTCGTCGCCGAATCGTCCCCAGTTCGAGCCTTCGGGTCGGTTCACCCAACGCTTCTGCGTCATTGCCTGTCCCCTACGCCTTGCTCTTGTTCATGAAGGCTGCGATCCGCGCCTGCGAATCCGGTCCGCGTCCCTCGCTCTTGTAGATTTCATGCGCGAGTCCGGCTTCCAGCGACAGGCCCTCCGTGTCGAGAATCAGCTTCTTGTTGGCGCGATGGCTGAACCACGAGTTCGCCAGGATTTCCTTCGTCAGCTTTTCGACTTCGGACTCGAATGCGTCGTCGGCGAAGCAGAAATTGGCGAGCCCCATCGCTTCCGCCTGCGCGCCAGAATAAGTGCGGCTGGTGAACATCATTTCCTTCGCCTTGGCCGCGCCGACGCGGCGCGGCAGGCGCTGGCTCATGCCCCAGACCGGTGTCAGCGCCCATTTGCCGTGCGTATCGCCGAACCTGGCGTTGGCCGAGGCCGCGATGATGTCGCCTGCGAGCGCAAGCTCAAGCCCGCCGGTGTAGCAATGGCCATGCACCGCCGTGATAACGGGTTGCGGCAAATTGGCGAGCTTCTCGATCGTCTCGCCCTGGAACCAGGGCTTCGGCGGCTTGGCGCCGGCGGCAATGCCGGCGAGATCGTTGCCGGCGCAGAAGCACTTGCCCGCGCCGCGCAGCAGCACGAGGCCGACGCTTTCCGTCTGCTGGGCAATGGCGTCGATATGTCCGCGCAGCAGCGTGAACATTTCGACGGTCAGCGCATTGAGCTTGTCCGGCCGGTTGAGGGTGAGAATGGCCGCGCCGTTCCTGTCCTCGCGCGTGACGCTCGGCTCCATGTCTTTCTCCCGCTGCGCTCAGAGGCCCGGAATGCGCTGGCCGCCGCCATGCACATTGATCTTCTCGCTGCTGATGTAGCTCGCGTAGGGCGAAACCAGAAAACGCACGGCGTTGGCTATGTCCTGCGGCTGGCAGACGCGGCCATACGGCATGTGCTTGTCGAGCGCGTGAATGTCGTCGATCCCGGCCGCGCCCTTCACGAGCCGCGTTCCCATGTCCGTCTCGACGAGGCCGGGCGCCACGATGTTGACGTGGACGCCATGCTGCCGCTCTTCGTTGGACAGGGTGAGCGCAAGCGCCTCCATCGCCGCTTTCGCCATATTGTAGGGAGCGCCGTTCGCCGCCATTTTCAGCGTCGCCACGCTGGAGATCATCACGATATCGCCGCGCGGCCGCGTGCGCATGGAGGGGATGATGCGCCGGCTGAGCCAGTGCGGCGCCATGGCGTGGACGGTCAGCAGGCGCGCGACCTCTTCCGGTTCGGTATCCAGCACGGAGCGCCCGCGCGAGGCGATGCCGGCATTGTTGACGAGAATGTCGACGAAGCCGAAATCCGCAATGGCGCGGTCGGCCATGGCGACGACCTGCGCGTGATCCTCCATCGAAGCGGAATAGGCCTTCGCGCGCACGCCCAACCCTTCCAGCGCCTTCACCGATTCGTTCGCGGACTCCTCGTCGCGGCGAAAGCCGATCGCGACGTCGGCGCCGTCCTCCGCCAGCGCCATCGCGATGGCCCGGCCAATGCCGCGCGAGCCGCCCGTCACCAGAGCGACGCGCCCCTTCAGCGGTCCTGCTTGCGCTCCGCTCATTCGTCCATCTCCCCTCGCCGGTCTTGGTCGCGGCCATTCTTGCGCAAGCGCGCGCGCCGCGAAACCGCTTCGGCGCGCATGGCGGCTCTGTCCGCCGGCATCCACGATTCCGCGTCGCGAAACCCCCGCCGTCCTGCTATATGTGTCCGCAACGACGCGTCGCGCGAAGCCGGCGGTCGATGCAATGAGGGAGGAGCATGTCGAAACGCGCCTGGGACGAGGCTGTCGCGCGCGAAATCCTGCGGCCGCTCGCGGGGCTTGACGGCGCGACGCTGCCCATGCTGCACGCGCTTCAGGACGCGTTCGGCTATGTCGACCCCGCGGCGATTCCGGCGATCGCCGACGTGCTGAACCTGTCGCACGCAGAAGTGCATGGCGTCGTCGCCTTCTATCACGACTTCCGCGCTGCGCCGGCCGCGCGCCGCGTCATCAAGAT
>JBDHTL010000171.1:0-6990 GCA_039808645.1 Rhodoblastus sp.
GGCCGGCGGCGCGCGCGACCTCGCGGGCGCCGGCGCGCAGGAATTCGAGCGCGGTCGCCGCGCGCGCGCAGAACAGCCTGCCGGCCTGCGTCGCCGCCATGCCCTCCGGCCCGTGCTCGAACAGGGCCGCGCCGAGGCGCGCCTCCAGCTTGTCGATCGCCTGCGTGATCGCGGGTTGCGACAGGTGGATACGCTCGGCGGCGCGGCTGACGCTGCGCGTTTCCGCCACCATGCACACCGCGCGCAAATGCCTGAGATTGGGTATGTCCGCCTTGTCGCTCTCGGCCATGCCTGCGTGATCCTCCCGCGCTCACTATAGCCAGAACTTATGTTCTTGCGGAGAGTTTGAAATGGAAGGGCCGGAGGGGCGCCGGATAATGGCGGGCGATTGTCGATAGCCCTGCTGCGGCGGCGCTCTGTTCCCTCCCCAGCTTGCGGGGAGGCGCCCCTTTCCACACGGGGGAGGGGAGACGCGCCGACCGTTGCAGGACACGGAAGGAAACAGCTCCATGCCCATCGTCCGCACCAAGATCGAACGCGCCGACCCCGCGGTCGTCGCCGGCCTCGCCGAATGCGGCGTCGCCACGGTGCACGAGGCGCAGGGCCGCACAGGCCTGCTCGCCTCCTACATGCGACCGATCTGGCGCGGCGCGAAGATCGCGGCTTCCGCCGTCACCGTCTCCGTGCCGCCGGCCGACAACTGGATGATCCACGTGGCGGTCGAGCAGATGCAAAAGGGCGACGTGATGGTCGTCTCGCCCTTCTCGCCGTCGGACGCCGGCTATTTCGGCGACCTGCTCGCGGGCTCGGTGATGGCGCGCGGCGGCGTCGGCCTCATCATCGACGCGGGCGTGCGCGACGTGACCGATCTCACGGAGATGAAATTCCCGGTCTGGTCCAAGGCCATTTGCGCGCAGGGAACCGTCAAGGAGACGCTCGGCGACGTGAACATTCCGGTCGTCTGCGCCGGCGCCATCGTCCATCCCGGCGACGTGATGGTGGCCGACGACGACGGCGTATGCGTGGTCAGGCGCGAGGAAGCCGCCGACGTGCTGAAGAAGGCGCAGGCGCGCATCGCCAACGAGGGCGAGAAGCGCGAGAAGCTGAACGCGGGCGTTCTCGGCCTCGATCTTTACAAGATGCGCGAGGCGCTCGCCGCGAAGGGCCTGAAGTATGTCTGAGGGCGTGCGCTGCATGTGGATGCGCGGCGGCACATCCAAGGGCGGGTATTTTCTCGCCGAGGACCTGCCGACCGACATGGTTGCGCGCGATAAGTTTCTGCTGGGCATGATGGGCTCGCCCGACAAGCGCCAGATCGACGGCATGGGCGGCGCCGATCCGCTGACCTCGAAGATCGCCGTGGTGAAGGCGTCGGCGCGGCCGGGCGTCGATGTCGATTATCTCTTCCTGCAGGCCTTCGTCGACAAGCCGATCGTGACCGACGCGCAGAATTGCGGGAACATCCTCGTCGGCGTCGGCCCGTTCGCCATCGAGCGCGGGCTGGTGAAGCCCGCGGGCGAAGAGACGCAGGTCGTCATCTACATGGAGAACACCGGGCAGATCGCGGTCGCCAATGTGCGCACGCCCGGCGGCGGCATGCCGACCTATGCCGGCGACCGCGCCATAGATGGCGTGCCGGGAACGGCGAGCCCGATCCCGATCGAGTTCCGCGACACGGCCGGCTCCTCCTGCGGCGCGCTGCTGCCGACGGGGAACGCCTTAGACGTGATCGACGGCGTGGAATGCACACTGATCGACAACGGCATGCCCGTGGTGGTGATGCGCGCCAGCGATCTCGGGATTGCCGGCACGGAGACGCGCGACGAACTGGACGCGCATGTGGAATTGAAGAAGAAGCTCGAATCCATTCGCCTGAAGGCGGGACCGATGATGAACCTCGGCGACGTGAAGGACGCCTCCGTGCCGAAGATGACGCTGGCGAGCGCGCCGCGCGCGGGCGGCGCCATCTCGACGCGCACCTTCATCCCGCACCGCTGCCACGCCTCGATCGGCGTGCTCGGCGCGGTCAGCGTGGCGTCGGCCTGCATGATCGTGGAATCGCCCGCGGCCTCGCTCGCCAATATTCCGGCCGGCGATCCGAAGACGCTCGACATCGAGCACCCGACGGGCGCCTCGACCATCCGCGTGAAAGGGTCGGGACCCGACGCGACGGCGGCTGTCGTGCTGACGGCGCGCAAGCTGTTCGACGGCTTCGTGTTCGCGCCGTAGCGGCGGCCGCAGGGGGGGTCGGACGAAGGCGATGCGCAATTGCGGCGCGCGTGGGCCGGGACGGCGACGCGCTCCGCCCCCGGAGCCGATGGGCAGGCCGCGATATAAAGAGATATTTATATGTTTATTGCGTCATTTCTCGCACCCTGCTATAGGACCGCCCAGCCGACCGGAACAGCAGAGCCAGGAACCGACCAATGACCAAGCATTTCAATGACTACGTCGTCGCCGACATCGGCCTTGCCGACTGGGGCCGCAAGGAGCTGAACATCGCCGAGACGGAAATGCCGGGCCTGATGGCGACCCGCGCCGAATACGGCCCGTCGCAGCCGCTCAAGGGGGCCCGCATCGCCGGCTCGCTGCACATGACCATCCAGACGGGCGTGCTGATCGAGACGCTGAAGGCGCTGGGCGCGGACGTGCGCTGGGCCTCCTGCAACATCTACTCGACGCAGGATCACGCCGCCGCCGCCATCGCGGCCGCCGGCACGCCGGTCTTCGCCATCAAGGGCGAGAGCCTCGAGGACTATTGGGACTACACCCACAAGATCTTCGAATGGGGCGACGGCGGCTGCCCGAACATGATCCTGGACGACGGCGGCGACGCCACGCTGCTCATCCACCTCGGCCTGCGCGCCGAGAACGGCGATACGGCCTTCCTCGACAAGGCGACCAACGAGGAAGAGGAAGTCCTCTTCGCCGCCATCAAGAAGCGCCTGAAGGCCAATCCCGGCTGGTATAAGCGCAACGCCGAGAGCATCAAGGGCGTGACCGAAGAGACCACGACCGGCGTGCATCGTCTCTATGTCATGCACAAGGATGGCAAGCTCCTGTGGCCGGCGATCAACGTCAACGACAGCGTCACCAAGTCCAAGTTCGACAATCTCTACGGCTGCCGTGAATCGCTCGTCGACGGAATCCGCCGTGGCACGGACGTGATGATGGCCGGCAAGGTCGCCTGCATCGCCGGCTACGGCGACGTCGGCAAGGGCTCGGCCGCCTCGCTGCGCAACGCCGGCTGCCGCGTCATCGTCACCGAGATCGACCCGATCTGCGCGCTGCAGGCGGCGATGGAAGGCTACGAAGTGACGACGATGGAAGACGCCGCGCCCCGCGCCGACATCTTCTGCACGGCGACCGGCAATGTCGACGTCATCACCGTCGACCACATGCGCGCCATGAAGGACCGCGCCATCGTCTGCAACATCGGGCACTTCGATTCCGAGATCCAGGTCGCGGGCCTGAAAAACTTCAAGTGGCACAACGTCAAGCCGCAGGTCGACGAGATCGAGTTCAACGACGGCAAGCGCATCATCCTGCTGTCGGAAGGCCGCCTCGTGAACCTCGGCAACGCCACCGGCCATCCCTCCTTCGTGATGTCGGCCTCCTTCACCAACCAGACGCTGGCGCAGATCGAACTCTGGACGAAGCAGCAGGGCGAATATCCGGTCGGCGTCTACACGCTGCCCAAGCATCTCGACGAGAAGGTGGCGGCGCTGCATCTCGCCAAGATCGGCGTGAAGCTGACCAAGCTCACCGAGCAGCAGGCGACCTACCTCGGCCTGCCGGCGCAGGGTCCCTACAAGCCGGATCATTACCGCTACTGAGCGGCGCACGGCTCGGTTCCCTCCCCACAAGGGAGGGAAGAGCTTCCGGTCGCCGGTTCCGGCGTTTCGCACTCCGAAACAGGGGTAAACGGGTTTTGCAAGAAACCCGTTTACCCCTATACTTTTTGGACAAAGCGAAAAACAAGCTGAACCAGGGACCGGAAATGACCAAAATCCATTACGTTGCGCATGATGGAACCGACCGCGCGGTCGATGTGCCCGAGGGCGAATCCGTTATGCGCGGCGCCGTGCTTAACGCCGTGCCGGGAATCGACGCGGACTGCGGAGGCGAGTGCGCTTGCGCGACCTGCCACGTCTACGTCGACGACGCCTGGGCGAACCGGATCGAGGCGGCCGGCGAGCAGGAGACGAGCATGCTCGGCTTCGTCGACAGCGTGAAAAACAATTCCCGCCTCTCGTGCCAGATCAAGGTGACGCCGGATCTCGATGGGCTCGTCGTCCACTTGCCGGAAAGCCAGCATTGACATCGCCGTAATTGCGTCGCGTTTCGCAGTCCAGAATGCGGAAATGCACAGGGTAGAGTGATTGTCATTCCCGGCGCGCAGTCCAGGCCGGGCTCGCCCGACCTGGACAATAAGGGACGATCCCGCGCATGCGCGAGATCGGAATGCGCGATCGGGAATCCAGAAGAAAACAGGGGCCGCCGCGGATTCCCGCCTGCGCGGGAAAGCCGGACAAGCCGCCGATTATCCGGGAGGACACCATGAACGAGCACGCCGCCGTAGATCATGCCAAGCTCGCCCAGAGCATGCCGATCGAGGACATCAACGTCTCCGATCCCAAGCTCTACCAGCAGGACGTCTGGATGCACTATTTCGACCGGCTGCGCCGCGACGCGCCGGTGCACTATTGCAAGGACAGCCCGATCGGGCCGTTCTGGTCGATCACCAAGTACAAGGACATCGTCTCGGTCGAGGTGAACCACAAGGCGTTTTCCTCGAGCTCGACCTTCGGCGGCATCACGCTGCGCGACCGCACCGGCGATCTCGAACTGCCGATGTTCATCGCCATGGACCAACCCAAGCACGACGAGCAGCGCAAGATCGTGCAGCCGATCGTCTCGCCCGCCAACCTCGCCAAGTTCGAGGGCCTGATCCGCAGCCGCATCGCTAACACGCTCGACAGCCTGCCGCGCGGCGAAGCCTTCGACTGGGTCGACAAGGTCTCGATCGAGCTGACCGGCCAGATGCTGGCGACGCTCTTCGACTTCCCTTTCGAGCAGCGCCGCAAGCTCACCTACTGGTCCGACGTCGCCACGACCGACCTCAACAATCCCGACCGCCTCATCAACTCCGAGGAGGAGCGTGAAGCCGTGTTCGGCGAATGCCTGGGCGCCTTCATGCAGCTGTGGAACCAGCGCGTGAACGCCAAGGAGCTCGGCGGCGACCTCATCTCGATGCTGGTGAGCGGCGAGGCGACGCGCAACATGAATCCGCGCGAATATCTCGGCAACGTCATCCTGCTGATCGTGGGCGGCAACGACACGACGCGCAATTCGATGACGGGATCGGTCTGGTTCTTCAACCAGAACCCGGACCAGTACGCCAAGCTCAGGGCCAATCCCGCGCTGCTCGAATCCGCCGTGCCGGAGATCATCCGCTACCAGACGCCGCTCGCCTACATGCGCCGCACAGCGCTCGCAGACACGGAAGTCGGCGGCAAGACGATCAAGAAGGGCGACAAGCTCGCGATGTGGTACATTTCCGGCAATCGCGACGGGGACTCGATCGAAAATCCCGACCAGTTCATCATCGACCGCGAGCGCCCGCGCCAGCATCTCTCATTCGGCTTCGGCATTCATCGCTGCGTCGGCAACCGCCTCGGCGAATTGCAGCTGAAGATCCTCTGGGAAGAGATTTTGAAGCGCGACATGAAGATCGAGGTGCTGAGCCCGCCCAAGCGCGTCTACTCCTCCTTCGTGCACGGCTATCAGGAGATGATGGTCCGCATCGCGCCGTAAGTCATCTGACCGCCAAACGCCCGACGAGATGTCATCCCCGACGATTGCGCAGCGATCATCGGGGATCAGACCGGACGCGGGCCGTTGACGCGGAAAGCCCGCTTTCGCGGGCATGACATGCGAGACGACTTGCGGGAATTCATGCTGCCTACGGGGCGCCTTTCGGTAGGCCCTTGAACGGCGCGCGCGGCTTCGGCGGCTCGAGCGATTGTTCGCGCTCGATCTCCACGCCGACCGCGCCCTCGATGATGTCGAGCTTTTCCACGCGCACGCGCACGCGCTTGACGCGCCTGTCGCGCAAGGCGGCGGCGGCGATTTCCTCCGCCATGGTCTCGACCAGCTTCACATGGCCGGACTGGATCATGCGACGGATCGCGTCGACGATCACGTCGTAGGAGACGACATCGCCGAAGTCGTCGGCAACGCGCCGGGCGCGCGGCACGTCGGCCTCGACGTTGAAGCGCATGCGCTGGCGCTTCCTGGTCTCGTAATTGTAGGCGCCGACCTGCGCTTCGACGAGAAAGTCGCGCACGAATATCCTGTCGGTCTGCTGCGGCCCTTCCCCGGCGTGCAGGCCGGCGTCCATCAGCGCGCGGATGGCGGCGACGGCGTCGCGGTCGATCCCGCCCTGCCGGTCGCCGGCGCCGCACAGCGCGCTGCGGAAGCCGAGGAAATCCGCGTCGAGCGCGACCAGTCGCGGCACGTCGGGCGCCTCGAGCGATCCCGACACGCCCGCCGAAAGCCCTGCCGTGCGACACGTCTCGATGAAATCGGCGGCCTCGGCCGCATCCAGCGTCTCGAGAAAGCGCCCGCGCGTCTTGTCGACCGTGTCGAGCATCGCGCCCGAGAAACCCGCCGCCGCCAGTTCCGCGATCATGCCGAGCGGCGGCGTCCGGTCGGCCAGAAGCACCGCGACCAGTTGAACTTCGTGCGCCAGAGGCGCGAGCGCGGCGATTTTCGCGCGGGCGTCGCCTTCGTCGGCAAGGCCGACCTTCACGATATCGGCGCCTGCCGCGCGCAGCGCCCTGACGGCCGCCGCGAGCCGGTCTCCGTCGAGGTCGAGCCCGCCGGCCGCCGCGCTCACCGGCCGTGCGCCGGCCACCGCGCGGACGATATCGCCGACCGTTTCGGGCGAGGGCGCCCCCAGCGCGCCGCGCGCCGGATCGGTGCAGT
>JBDHTL010000172.1:0-6894 GCA_039808645.1 Rhodoblastus sp.
AACATCATCAAGCAATTCCGGGCGATTGCGACCCGCTACGAAAAGACCGCGCGCAACTTCCTCGCGGGCGTCCATCTGGTCTGCGCCCTCGCTTGGCTCAAATGACGACACGCCCTAGTTCTGCTTGTGCCTGCTGAAAACTAGCGTCCAGCCGAGGGACGCGACTCGCCAGAAAAACTTTTAGCGGAAATTTCCGGGCGCGCTCCAGAGAACGCCATGCACTGTTGCGTGTCTCGAGTGCGCCAGCGACCGCTTGTTCGAGCCGACCTCGCTGTACGGAGGCTTCATTGATGAGGCGTTTCAGGCCCTCCAAATCAGGACTCGTAAGTGCGGAGACGACTGCGCTCCTTATTTCGCCGGCAAGGGCCGCTGAGCGTGGTTCGGTCGCCATTGGAATCGGCGTGGGATCTCGCTCGCTCGCCTCCGGCGCGTCGTTCGGCGTGGAGACGAAGTGATGCCGATACGACAGGCCGCTTCCCGGAATGCCGACCGTTAGCGATGTGCCCGCCCGACCACCAAAATTGAGCGTCGCTCCGGGAACGCCGAGCGAAACACTCATGCCGCTGCGAGAGAGGTTGAGCCGAACTCCCGGAAACAGAGAAAATCGCTTTTGAAATCTCAGGGACATGACAGTAGTCACTTATCTTAGAACAAATGTCGCAAATGATGAGAGACCATACGAATAGCAGCTCAACTGATCAGTCTTGGTCAATGGCCTTGGTTGCTGAGATTGAGACAATTTTGATGCTGCGTGCAAACGCGGCTGCGCTCTTTCGTTTGGCGAGGCCCCCTCCCTCGCCCTCCCCCGCTCCGCGGGAGAGGGGACGGCAGACATTCGTGACGACGCTTATTGATGAAGGAGCGATTTGATGAAGGCGCGAGACTTCTCCCGCTCCCGCGGAGCGGGGGAGGGTTGGGGAGGGGGTCAGGCCGCCCCTGTGCCTTCATGCCGCTTCCGGAACTCCCGCGGCGTCATGCCCGTGCGCCGCTTGAAGAAGCGCCAGAAATAGGCGGGGTCCTCGAAACCGAGTTCGTAGGCGAGCGAGGAGACGGGGCCGGCGACATGGATCAGTCGTCGGCGCGCCTCCAGCGTCAGGCGGTCCTGCACGACTTCCAGGGCGGATTTCCCGGCTGCTGCGCGAGAAACGCGGTTGAGGCGGCTTTCGCTCATGCCGAGCGCCTGCGCGTAGCGCGGCGTCGGCCAATGATCGAGGAGATGCGTCTCCACCAGCGCGCGAAACCGGTGGAAGGCGGCGATTTCGCGCGCCGCTGTCGCGCTTCTTTGCGCGAGATCCTCGTTGAGGCGCAGCAGGACGGTCAGCGCGGCGCTGGTCAGCCATTGCAGCACGGCGCCGGTCGCCGCGCCGCCTTCGTGAAATTCGAGCGCGATCTGCTCGCACAGCGCGACGAGGCGCTGCGCCTTGTCGGGCGCGGCGGAGAGATCGATCAGCGCGGCCGTCTCGAGCAGCGCGGCGGGATGAGCGACAGAGCCGCCGGGCGCGCGGGCGAGCGTCGATTCCTCGATGGTCAGCACATAGCCCTTCGTGCCCTCCGCGAAGCGAAAGGCGTGCGTCACGCCCGATGGCAGCGCGATGGCGCAGGGTGCCTGCGCGTGACGCTGCCGGCGTTCGAGCGTGACGTCGGCAGCGCCTTCCGACAGCAGCAGCAACTGGAAGAGGCCGTGATGACGATGCTCGGAAATCTCCCAGCGGTAGCGCTCGCTGCGGCTCCTGATATCCTCGACATGGATGAATTCCGGCGCAACCGCGGCTGCTTCGCCATAGAGGGAAAATACAGGGATTTCCGGTCGGACGTTCTGTCGCAGGCGCGCCGGCCGCCGCTGTTTTCCTGTCACAACGCTCATGCCCGAAATTCCCCGGCCGGCCGATCTGACCGAAAAGTACAGAAAATTGCGCCGCTCGTCCATTTTGCCGCGGGCCTCATTCGGGCATGTTGCGCGTGTCGAACGGCCCAGGCGCGCCCGCGCCGGGCCCAAGAATTGCAGCCAACCACGGCGAGGAAACCATGAAGACACAAGTCTGCATCATCGGCGGCGGCCCCTCGGGCCTCCTGCTGTCGCAACTCCTGCATCTGCAGGGCATCGACAACGTGCTGCTTGAAAAGCACAGCCGCGAGCACGTGCTCAGCCGCATCCGCGCCGGCGTCCTGGAACACGGCTTCGCCAAGCTGATGCGCGAGGCGCAGTGCGGCGAGCGCATGGACCGCGAGGGCGAGATTCACAAGGGCTTCTTCATCGCGCACGACGGCAAGCTCGACCACGTCGACCTGTTCAAATATTCCGGCGGCGATTCCGTCGTCGTCTACGGCCAGACGGAGTTGACGCGCGATCTCTACGAGGCGCGCGAACGGATGAACGGCCAGGTGATTCACAATGTCGAGGACGTGGCGCTGCACGACCTCAAGAGCGGCGCGCCCTACGTGACCTATCGCGACGGCGACAAGATCGTGCGCATCGATTGCGATTACGTGATCGGCGCCGACGGCTTCCACGGCGTGAGCCGCAAGTCGATTCCGAAGGACGTGCTGCGCGAATACGAGCGCGTCTACCCATTCGGCTGGCTCGGCGTTCTCTCGCGCACCAAGCCGGTGTCGCCGGAGCTGATCTACGCCAAGCACGAGCGCGGGTTCGCGCTATGCTCGCTGCGGTCGCAGACGCTGAGCCGCTACTACATCCAGGTGCCGCTGACCGACACGGTCGAGGACTGGTCGGACGAGGCCTTCTGGGCGGAGCTGAAGCGCCGCCTGCCGGCCGAGGTCGCGGCGAAGATGATCACCGGCCCGTCGATCGAGAAGAGCATCGCGCCGCTGCGCTCCTTCGTCGCCGAGCCGATGCGCTACGGGCAATTGTTCCTGGCGGGCGACGCGGCGCATATCGTGCCGCCGACCGGCGCGCGCGGGCTCAACAGCGCGGCGTCGGACATCTACTATCTCTATCACGCGATGGTCGACCACTATAAGAAGGGCGACGATACCGGGCTCGACAATTATTCGCAGAAGGCGCTGGCGCGCGTGTGGAAGGCGCAGCGCTTCTCATGGTGGATGACCATGATGCTGCACCGCTTCCCCGACAACATCGCCTACGACGACAAGCTGCAAGACACCGATCTCGCCTATCTCTTCTCGTCGGAGAAGGCGCTGGGATCGCTGGCGGAAAATTACGTGGGGTTGCCGTTCTGAGAGGCGGCGGGCATTCGGCGTTCGGCAGTCGGCTTTCCACGACTGCCTGATGCCGACTGCCCCACATCAGACCAGCGGGAGGTCGAGCTTCATCTGGTCCTTCGCCACGATCGCCTTGCCGTCGTAGTTCTTGCGCACGCCGGCGAGCCACATGTCGTCGGTGATCGTCGGGTCGTCGCCCGGCACGAGATGGCTCAGCACGAGCAGCTTCGGCTTCGCGATTGCCGCGACGCGGCCGATGTCCTCGGTCTTGGTGTGGCTGGCGAGCAGATGCTCCTTCAGCGTCTGCGCGAAGGGAATGCTGCCGGCGAGCTTGTCGACGCCGGGTTCGTACAGGCTCTCGTGCACGAGCACGTCGGCGCCCTTCGCGAAATTGGCGAGTTTCTCGCTATAGGCGGTGTCGCCGGAGAAGACGAAGGTTCCGACCTTCGTCTCGAACTTGTAGGCGAAATTATCGACAATGGGCGGATGCGGCACGCGGATCGCCGAAACCTTCACGTTGGGCAGTTCGAGGATCACGCCTTCCTCGATGTCGGTCGGCAGGAGCAGCTTGCGCAGGTCGGGCTTGCCCTCGTCGGCGATGCGCGTCTCGATGTCGAGTTTGTTCAGCTTCCAGAAGAGGTCGGTCATTTCGACCAGGCCCTTGGGACCGAAGGCGCGCACCTGCGCGTTCAGTCCGGACGACCAGGCGGCGTCGACGATATTGCCGTAGTCGAGATTGTGGTCGGAATGATGATGGCTGATGAACATGTAGCGCAGGTCGGGCAGCTTCACGCCGGCCGTCACGAGGCCGCGCGCCGCGCCGTAGCCGCAATCGATCAGGAAAGGCACGCCGTCGAGCAGCAGCAGGTTCGCGGGGTTGGCGCGCGTCCCGCCGACGCGCGGGCCGCCCTTGGTGCCGAGGAAGACAAGGCGATTGGCGCCGCCGGCGGCAGGCGCTTGCGCCAGCGCGCCATGCGGCGCGGCGGCCGCGCCGAGCGAGGCGAGCAGCGACAGTCCGAACGAGCGGCGATCGAGCATGACGTTTCTCCCATGTCGCGCATCGTCGTTGCGATGCGCCTTGCATTGTATGTCTTGAACCCTCTCCCCGCTTGCGGGGAGAGGGCAGGGTGAGGGGCCAAGCGACCGGGCGTCGTGTTCCGGCCTGACCCCTCATCCGCAGGCGAAACCGGCTATGCCGGTTTCTGCCGACTTCGGGGACCTTCTCCCCGCGAGCGGGGGGAAGGGAAGCGGCATCAGAACTGCTTCTCGATCCGATCCAGCGTGCGCATCGCCGGCAGGCACTGGGCGAGCGACGAGTTCGGCTCGCGGCCTTCCTTGATGGCGGCGAAGAATTCGCGGTCGATCAGCTCGATGCCGTTGTTGGAGACGGCGACGCCGGAGAGGTCGATCTTGTTCTCCTTGCCGTCGTAGAGATCGTCGTAGCGGGCGATGTAGGTGCCGTTGTCGCAGATGTAGCGGAAATAGGTGCCGAGCGGGCCGTCGTTGTTGAAGGACAGCGACAGCGTGCAGATCGCGCCCGACGCCGCCTTCAGGCCGATCGCCATGTCCATGGCGATGCCGAGGTCGGGATGATGCGGCCCCTCGATGCCGAAGGCCTGAACGGCCTCGCCGCCCGTCTGGTACTGGAAGAGGTCGACCGTGTGACAGGCGTGGTGCCACAGCAGATGATCGGTCCAGGAGCGCGCCTCGCCCTTGGCGTTGGTGTTGGTGCGGCGGAAGAAATAGGTCTGCACGTCCATCTGCTGGACCTTCAGCTCGCCCTTCTTGATCTTGTTGTGGATCCACTGGTGGCTCGGGTTGAAGCGGCGCACGTGGCCGGCCATGCCGACGACGCCCGTCTCCTTCTGCACGCGCACCAGCGCCTCGGAATCGGCGAGATTGTCGGCCATCGGGATTTCGATCAGCACGTGCTTGCCGGCCTTCATGCAGGCGATCCCCTGTTCGGCGTGCACCTGCGTGGGCGTGGACAGGATCACCGCGTCGACGTCGGAGCGGGCGAGGCTCTCGTTCAGGTCGCGCGTCCAGTGCCTGATGCCGCGCTCCCTGGCGAAGCCCTCGAGGTCGCCGCTGCGGCCGCCGACGATGGAGGTGACTTCCACGCCGTCGATGTTCCTGATCGCGTCGAGATGCTTGATGCCGAAGGCGCCGCTCGCGCCGGCCACACAGACTTTCATGGTTCCGTTCCCTTCTTTGTGGCGTGTTTCCTAGGCGCGCGCGCGTGGCCGGTCTAATTCGTTTGGATCGGACGCCTATTCATTTTCCAGATAGCGGCCATTCCAGGCGCGGCCGGCCGGATGCCGCCGGCTTCGCGCGACGGGCGAATGTCCTGCGCGCCACCGTATCCCCGTCGCTTTTATATTGTAACATGCGAATATTGTAATATAATAGCCGCAACCGACCGGCGCGCGCCGGCCGCCCTATCGAACGAGGACGATGCGATGATCGACAACTGGCCCGAAACCACCCGGAAGCTCTCGGCGGATTTGAAGAACCTGCGCGGCGGCGCGCCGGAGGTGATGAAGGCTTTTGCGTCCATCGCGCAATCGGCGCTTGCGCCGAAGGCGCTCGACACCAAGACAAAAGAGCTGATCGCGCTCGGCATTTCTGTGGCGGTGCGTTGCGACGATTGCATCGCCTTCCACGTCAAGGCCGCCGTCCAGCAGGGCGCGACGCGCGACGAGATTATGGAGACTCTCGGCATGGCGATCTACATGGGCGCGGGCCCCTCGGCCATGTATGCGAGCCACGCGCTCGACGCCTATACGCAGTTCACGGCGCCGGCCGCCGAATAGGAACGGTTCGATGTTCTTTTCCCGACTTTTCGGCCGCACGCGCGCGGCGGGCCCGTCGCATGTGATCGGCTTCGATGACCTGCGCAAGGAACTCGACGCCGGCGCGCTCGACCTGATCGACGTGCGCGAGCCGAGCGAATATCGCAACGGCCATGTGCCGGGTTCGAAAAACCTGCCGCTGTCGCGCTTTGATCCTTCGCATCTGCAGCGTGACCGGAAGATCGCGCTGATCTGCCTGTCGGGCGCCCGGTCGGGCAGCGCGCTGCGCCATCTGCGGCAGGCGGGTTTCGAGAACGTCGTCCATTTCCAGGGCGGCGTCTCGATGTGGCGCACGCTCGGCGGTCCGCTGCGCGCGTGAGGGGCGCGGCCGGTTAACTACGTTTCCTTAAAGCTTGTCGGGCATTGTCGCGCGAATCGCATGTCGAGCGAGGCGTCTCCATGTATCTGTCGATCCTGCGGGAACTCGAGAAGCTTCAGGCCGAACTCGCCAGGGCCGATCCCGCCGACGAGGCGAAAGCCGCGGAAATCGTGCGATCCATGGCCCAGAGCCTGCGCCGGCTGGAGCTGCGCGAGCCGCTCCGCGCGCCCGCGCCGACCAGCCCGGTCGCAACCCGGATTGTCCGGCGCGCCTGAGAAACAAGCCAAATCTTGAGCTTGATTTGCGTCCGTCTCCGGGCATTCTTCGGCTGGGCCGCCGGCAATCGTGCGTTCGGCCGGGAGATGCCATGCCAGTCGAAATCCTCAGCCAACTGAAGTCGCTTCGTCAGAACGTCGCGGACCAGCTCCAGAAGGATCCGCGCTTTCTCACGCTGACGTCGCTCGACAAGTCGATCGCCGAGATCACGCAGGTTCTGGTGCAGGCGGGCGCGCTGGCGGCCGACGCCGGGGCGGACGCCGCTCC
>JBDHTL010000173.1:0-6865 GCA_039808645.1 Rhodoblastus sp.
GCCTGCGGCGGCTGCGGGGCCTGCGGCGGCTGGGAGCGGCGCTCGCTCATGAAGCGCTCGAATTCCTCGCGGTCGCGGGCGCGGCGCAACTTGTCGAGATGCTCGGCGAAGTCGCGTTCGGCCTGAACCAGCTTCTGGCGCTCTTCCTCGAGGCGGGCGAGTTCGGCCGACCGCCAGTCGTCGAAGGCGCTGTTGCCGGTCGGGCGCGGGGCGCTCCCGAAATTCGGCGTCCATTCCGTCTTGCCCCATTCGGCCATGCCCCACCGGGCGCGCTTCGCCATGCAACGTCCGCGCATTTCAGAACCCCTTTCGTGAACGAAGTCGACCAGATCCTGATCCGGACGGCCCTCGCGCTTCTGCCAGATCTTGAGGAAGAGAATGGCGAGGCCGACCGGCCAGAAGACGATGAAGCCGAGGATCATCGCGAACAGCTCGACGCCCCGCCAGCGCACCCGCCGCGAACGGCGGTCGCCGGAATTGGCCGAACCATCGATAGTGCCGTGATAGACGCTCATGTTCCTCTCCATCGGCAGGGCCCCTGTTGGCCGCCGATATGAATGTAATTTACATTTACATCCGGAGAGCGTCCAGAGGTCGGGGAATTAAATGTTGGTAATGGAGGATGGGCAGTCGGCAATCGGCAGTCGGATCAGATCCGACTGCCCAATGCCCAGTTCCGATTGCCCTCAGTGCCCGTTGACTTTCTCGCTCGCGCGGGCCGCGACGATGGCGTCGGCGTGCTTGCCGACGACTTCGGCGAGATGGTCGAACCTGGCCGTGTAGGAGCCGACGCCCGAGGTCGCCGAGCGCAGGTCGACGATCAGGCCGCCCATCTCGGCTTCCGGCAATTGCGCTTCCAGCACGTCCCAGCCCTCCCAGCCCGGCCTGCCGTCGAAGCCGAGGATCTGGCCGCGCCGGGCGGACACGATGGCTGTGGCGCGCGACATGGCTTCCGTCGGCACGGCGATCGAGACGGCGAGGATCGGTTCGAGCAGAACCGGGCCCGACTTCTCCAGCGCCTCCTGCATGCCGATGCGGGCCGCGGTGCGGAAGGCCATGTCGGAGGAATCGACCGTGTGGTAGGAGCCGTCGACAAGCGTGACCGCGACGTCGACCACGGGGAAGCCGAGCGGGCCGTGCGCGCAGGCGTCCCGGCAGCCGGCCTCCACGGACGAGAAATATTGCCGCGGCACCGAACCGCCATGCACCTTCTCCTCGAACAGGAAGCCCGCGCCGCGCTCCTGCGGACGCACGTCGATCAGCACGTCGCCGAATTGCCCGTGCCCGCCCGACTGCTTCTTGTGGCGGCCGCGCACATGAGCGGTATGGCGGATCGTCTCGCGATAGGAGACGCCGCTCTTCTTCGCCTCCACCGTCACGCCGAAGCGCGCCGACAGGCGTTCGAGCGCGACGCGCAGATGCATCTCGCCCTGGCCCGACAGTTTCATCTCGCCGGATTCCTGGTCCTGCGTGAAGACGAGCGACGAATCCTCTTCCGTCAGCTTTGCCATCGCCGCGGCGAGCTTCACTTCGTCCTTGCGGTCCCTGATCGCCAGCGACAGCGCATGAACAGGTTGCGGCGTCGGCTGCCGGCCCGAAATCTGCTGCGGTCGTCCGGCCTTGGCGTCGCCGATCGTCTCGCCCGTCGCGATATGGTCGAGGCGGCCGAAGGCGACCGTATCGCCTTCCTCCGCCTTGCCGACCTTGGTGGAGGCCGAGCCGATCATGCGCGAGAGCGAGGCGATGCGATCCTCGCCGCCATTGGCGCCGACGACCGTCGCGCCGTCGGCGAAGGAGCCGCGCAACACTCGAACGATCGACAGCTTGCCGCCATGCGCCGTGTGCACCGTGCGCATGGACTGGCCGACCGCGGGGCCCGTCTCGGCAATGCCGAGGCGCGCGCGGGTCTGGGCGATGTTCGGGGATTCGTGGCGCAGCGCCTTCAGCAGGCGCGTCACGCCGTTGCCGCGTTCGGCCGAGCCAATCAGCATCGGCACGACATGGCCGTCGCGCAAATCGCGCGCGAGGTCGTCGAACACCTGGTCGCGCGGCGGCTCGATGTCGGAAATCAACTCCTCCATCAGCGCGTCATCATAGTCCGCGAGCTTTTCGAGCATCGTGTAGCGCGCTTCCTTTTCGCGCGGGAGGTCGCCGGCGGGGACGTCGATGATCGTGGAGGGCGCATGTTCGCGGTAGACGAAGGCGCGTTCGAGCGCCAGATCGATGAAGCCGGTGGCGATGCCGTTCTGCCAGATCGGGATCTGGCGCAGAAGGAGGGGGGCGCGCGAGGCGGGCTGCAGGACGCCGAGCGTCTCGTGCACGCGCTGCGTGGCCGTGTCGATCTTGTTGAGGAACAGCAGGCGCGGCACGCCGAGTTCCTCGAGTTCGCGCAGAATGAGCTGAAGCGCCGGGATCTTGCGGGGATCGGCTTCGCAGACGACGATCGCCGCGTCGCAGAGCGGCAGCACGTCGCGCATCTCGTTGGCGAATTCGAGCGAGCCGGGGCAATCGATGAACGTGTAGCGGTCGCCGAGATAGTCGGCGGTCGCGACATTGGCTTCCACGCTCATGGCGTGGGCGCGCGCCTCGGCGCTGGAATCGCCGACCGACGAGCCGTCGCGCACCGCGCCCTGGCGGGAAATGGCGCCGGTCCGCGCCATGATGCTCTCGAGCAGGGTGGTCTTGCCGCTCTGGAAGGGACCGACCAGCGCAATCAGCCGGGGTCCCACCGCTCTTCTGCCGCCGTTGGCGGGCGTGTCGCTCATCATAAACTCCCGTGACCAATGACGGCGCCGGAAGCTGCGGCGCCCGGCGCCGTCGGACGGGATCGTTTCACCGACGCGCGTCGATGGCAAGACGGCCATTCGACGCTAAACGTCGCGGTCGCGTCATCTTTTGTGACGACGCGGGCGCGGCGGCGGGGCGACCGGCGGCGGGGGCGCGTATTCCAGCGTCATGGCCGTGACGCCGGCGGCGACGTCGACGCCGATCTGCGCCTGAACCGAGAAGGGCTGCAGATTGACGGCGCGATTGGAGCCGCCGACCAGCGCATTCGCGCCGAGGCCGACGCCCGCCGTCGCCGAAGCGCCGACGCCGCCGTAGTCGCCGGCCAGTTCGCCGGAATGCAGGCCGACCGTCGGCGCGAACACCGCCCAGTCGAGATGGCCCGGGCCGGTGGCGCCGAGCGCGACGCCGAAGCGCGAGATCGTGCCGACGTAGTGCTCCGAGGCGCCGTCCTCGCGGAAGAACCAGCAATCGAGCGCCTTGCTGGAGGTGATGACCATGCCGACGCCGGCCGCGACGTCGCATTCCAGCGCGCCGACGCGCGTCGTGTTGGCGGCGGAGGCTTGCGTCGCGGTCAGCGCGCCGGCGAACAGGCCTGCGAGGAGAATGGTCTTTGTCGTCGATTTCATGGGCGCTCCGTTCGGATTGCGCGACGCCGCGCTTCAGTCGCCCCAAAGAAGAACGCCGCCCCGAAACCGGGGCGGCGCCAAAACGCACACGGCGGACGCGTCGCCTGTCAGGTCAGGCTCGCGCAGAAGCGCTGGATGCGGGTGCAGGCTTCTTCCAGCACCTTGTCCGAGGTCGCGTAGGAGACGCGGAAGTTCGGCGCTGTTCCGAAGGCCGAGCCCTGAACCGTCGCGACGCCCTCGGCTTCCAGCAGTTCGGTGACGAAATCCTGGTCCGAGCCGATGACCTTGCCGCCAGGCGTCTTGCGTCCGATCGCGCCTTCGCAGCTGGGGAACACATAGAAGGCGCCTTCGGGGCTCGGGCACTTGAGGTGCTTGGCCTGGCCGAGCATGGACACCACCAGATCGCGGCGGGCCTGGAAGGCCTTGCGCGAGGTGGCGATGAAGTCCTGCGGGCCGTTCAGCGCCTCCACCGAAGCCCATTGCGCGATCGTGCAGGCGCCCGACGTCTGCTGGCCCTGGATCATGTCCATCGCCTTGATCAGCTGCTCCGGCCCGGCGGCGTAGCCGATGCGCCAGCCGGTCATGGCGTAGGCCTTGGAGACGCCGTTCATGGTGAGCGTGCGGTCGTAGAGCGCCGGCTCGATCTCGGCGGGCGTGACGAACTTGAAATCGCCGTAGGTCAGATGCTCGTACATGTCGTCGGGCAGGACCCAGACATGGGGATGGCGCACCAGGACGTCGGTGACCTTCTTCAACTCCTCGCGCGTATAGGCGGCGCCGGAGGGGTTGGAGGGCGAGTTGAGCACGACCCATTTGGTCCTGGGCGTGATCGCGCGCTCGAGATCCTCCGGCTGCAGCTTGAAGCCGTGCTCCATCTTGGTCTGCACGACGACGGCCACGCCGCCGCAGAGCGCCACCATTTCGGGATAGCTGACCCAGTAGGGGGCGGTGACGATCACCTCGTCGCCGGGGTTCAGCGTCGCCATGAAGGCGTTGAACAGGATGTGCTTGCCGCCCGTGCCGACGATGACCTGGGAGGGCTTGTAGTCGAGATTGTTCTCGCGCTTGAACTTGCCCGCGATCGCTTCGCGCAGCGGGTTGATGCCGGAGACCGGCGGATATTTCGTCTCGCCGCGGCGGATGGCGTCGATGGCCGCCTGCTTGATGTTCTCGGGCGTGTCGAAATCCGGCTCTCCGACCGACAGGCTGATGATGTCGCGACCCTGCGCTTTCAGGTCGCGGGCTTTCTGCGTCACCGCGATGGTGGCGGAAGGCTTCACGCGAGAAAGGGCATCGGCGAGGAACGCCATGGGTCTGTGTCTCCGGTTCGAGGAAAGGCCCGTATTGGGCGGCGCACCATAGAACTTCGCCGCTGAAGCGCAAATTATTTCGCCGCTCCACGAAACCAACAGGGCCCCCCGGCCGTTCACATCCATGTGAGACGGCTCACTGTCGATTGACTTCGCGTCCGATAGGCTCATCTATAGTCAAGCGAGAATTCGCTTGATTGTTGCAAACGGGCCACAGATGCGGGGCGTCGTCCGAGAGGCGCCAAAACGCACATCGGCGGTAGGGACGGGTCGATAGGGTGAATGTCGAGGCCGCTGTTGACGGTTTCGAACAACAGAGTTCAGGGATGGCTGACATGTCGGTCGTAGATCATTTCGACAAGGCGCCTGAGGCTGGTTTCTCTCGCGGTTGCGATGCGGAAGCCGCACGCCGCCAGTTCAATGTTTCGCTCGCGCTCATCGCCGCGCTGGCGTTCGGAGTGGGCGCCGTCGCCTATTCGATGCGCAGCGCCCCCAAGCGCCCGGTCACGGCCGCGATCGAGCATGTCGAGCCCAATTCCACGGTTTACGGAGCGCTGGTCCGGCCCTGAGCGGCATATCAGAGTTCCTTCCGGAATCGCCCGACCCTGGTCCGCGCTTTCTTGGCCGCGTGGACCTTACCGAAGAACGGAACTTCGGGGGTCGGGCGTTTTCTTTGGACACGTCGCTGCATTCCCCGCTTTGAACGTCGGCGCGGCCGTCCCATATTGAGCCGATGCCGCCCCGCAAGCCGACCAAACCCAGCCGCGCGAAAGCCGCGCGGCCCGATGTCACCCCCCTCGACGAGCATCTGTCCGCGCTGCTGAACCCCGCGCTCGCGCCCGAAAGGCCGCGCGGAATGGCGGAGGCGCCGCAGGCCGGATTCGTCGACGGGCCGATGGGCTTTTCCGGCGCGACTGCGACGGTCGAATCGCTGAAGGCCCTGCTCGAACTTGGCGACCCCAATATCCGCCAGAAGGCGCCGTGGACGCCGCACCGGCCGGCCCGTCCCGAGAAGTCGGAGGGCGGCGTCCGCTTCAAGATCGTTTCGGACTACGAGCCGAAGGGCGACCAGCCGAACGCCATCGCGGAACTCGTCGCCGGCGTCGATCAGTTCGAGCGCGATCAGGTGCTGCTCGGCGTCACCGGCTCCGGCAAGACGTTCACGATGGCGCAGGTCATAGAAAAGACGCAACGTCCCGCTCTTATACTTGCACCGAATAAAACATTGGCGGCGCAACTTTACGGTGAATTCAAGTCGTTTTTCCCGAACAATGCCGTAGAGTATTTTGTTTCATATTATGACTACTACCAACCGGAGGCTTACGTCCCCCGGACCGATACCTACATAGAAAAAGAATCCTCGATCAACGAGCAGATCGACCGCATGCGCCACGCCGCGACGCGCAGCCTACTGGAGCGCGACGACGTCATCATCGTGGCGTCGGTGTCCTGCATCTACGGCATCGGCTCGGTCGAGACCTATACGGCCATGACCTTCTCGGTGAAGGCCGGCGAGAAGCTCGACCAGCGCCAGCTGATCGCGGATCTCGTAGCGCTGCAGTACAAGCGCACGGCTGGCGACTTCACCCGAGGCACGTTTCGGGTTCGTGGCGACACGATCGAGATATTTCCCGCGCACTACGAGGACCGCGCCTGGCGCGTCGGCTTCTTCGGCGACGAGGTCGAGGCGATCGCGGAGTTCGATCCGCTCACGGGCAAGAAATCCGCCGATCTCTCGGCAATAAAACTCTACGCGAACTCGCACTACGTCACGCCGCGCCCCACGCTGATCCAGGCGATCGACGGCATCAAGCGCGAGCTCAAGCAGCGCCTGCCGGAACTCTACAACGCCGGCCGCCTGCTCGAGGCGCAAAGACTCGAACAGCGCACCATGTTCGATCTCGAAATGCTGGAAGCCACCGGCTCCTGCGCCGGCATCGAGAATTACTCGCGCTATCTCACGGGCCGCAAGCCGGGCGAGCCGCCGCCGACGCTGTTCGAATATCTGCCCGACAACGCCCTCGTCTTCACCGACGAGAGCCACGTCACCGTGCCGCAGATCGGCGGCATGTATCGCGGCGACTTTCGCCGCAAAGCCACCTTGGCGGAATACGGCTTCCGCCTGCCCTCCTGCCTCGACAA
>JBDHTL010000174.1:0-6850 GCA_039808645.1 Rhodoblastus sp.
TCGGCGACGTCGCCTGCGGCTGATCCGTCTCGCGGACGAAGCAGAGATCGAAGGCGACCCAGCCGCCGCGATCGCGCTCGCGCGTGCGCGTCCACGGCTTTTGCGCGCGGGCGGCGACGGGGCCGATGTCCGGCAGGACCAGCGTCGCCGGACCTTCCTGCGACAGCGCGCCGACCAGAGCGAGCGCCTGCGCATCGGCGTCGTCGCCCTCGACATAGGCGGTGACGCGGAAATGCCGGGGACCGTCGCCGAGATCCTCGTTGAAGGAGCCGTCGCGATGCGGAAATTCGTGGACGACGACACGCCGGCCGCCCTCCACCGTGTCGCGCTCCACCCAGAAGCCGATTCCGCCATAGGAGGCGGGCAGCAGGGTTTTCGTCCAGTCGCGCATCTTTGTCTTGCTCGCTTCGCTCTCTTGCGCATCTCGCGCGGGACTTCGCTCCGCACGAGAGGCGCAGCGCATTCAACCGCGCGCCATTGGCGCGCTACTGGCGGGTTGGATTGGCCTGCGGCATGGACTGACCGTCGTGCGATTGCGAGGCGGCGGCGCGGGCGAGCAGCGTCGCCTGCTTCATATCGGCGACAGCGCTCAGGAACTCGCTCGACGCATTGACCTGCACGTTGACGACAGCGGGATCGAAGGTCGCATGAACGTCGGCCTGCGCCGTGATCTTGCCGTTGAGCCCGGCGAGATCGGCCGGACGCGGCGGCGGTTGCGGCGCGCCGATATTCATCGGCGTGACGCCCGCGCCCGGCATGGTCTGAAACGCCATGACCGGCAATTCCGAATGCGGCGCGATCGGCGCCAGCTCTGCGGAGCCGCGTTTGCCCATGGCGCGGGGCAGGTTGCGGTTGAAGCGATCGAGATCGGCCTGCGCGACGCGGCGCTCGCGGTCGGCGGCGATGACGCCCTCGACATCGTCGATCTCGGCGCGCAGCGCCGCGATGCGGGCGATAACCGCCTTGCGCTTCGCGGGATTGGATATCACGCCTCCCGGCACCTTTCGGTCGGCGAGGCCATCGAGTTCCTTCTCGGCGTCGGCCAAGGCCTTGTATTTGTCGACGATCCCGGCGATGCGCCCTTCCGCGCGCTCGCCGAGCGTTTGCGGCTTCGGCCCCTCGTGTTCGCGCGGCCCGAAGATGTCGTCGAGCAGGCGATTGGCTTTCTTCTGGCCGCCTGACGGCTCGCCGGGATGCTCGCGGCCTTCCTGCTGCGCCTTCGTCAACCGCTCGGTGTAGCCGGCGATGGCGTGGGCGAGATCGTTCATCGGACTCGAGAGCGATTCCGCCGTGCCTGCGAAGATCGTGCCTGCCGCGCCTTCGAGAGCGCCCTTCAGCCCGGCCCATGCGATCTTCGGGTCTTTCGCCTGGAACGTGTCGGCGGCGTCGAGCCCTTGCGCACGCGCATATTGCGCCGCGTCCTTGTCGATGCGGGACTGCTGCGTCGCGAGCAGGCCGACGAGCTGGCTCGCCATCTGGTTCTGGAACAGCGCGCCGATGCGCGCCATCATCGTTTCCTTGTCGTTGATTCCCGCCGCGCGCAGCGCCGGCAGCAGATAGGATTTCACCCATTCGTTGGGATCGCTCTGCGCCTCGCGCCACCCCTTGATATGCGCGCCGGGCTTGAGGCCCTTGGCCTCGCCGGTCTTGGTGTAGAGCAGGTCGTTTTCGGCGATCAGGCCGAGCTTGGCGAAATCCTTCAGCGCGCTGTGCTTCATCACATTGTTGACGAGCGCGGCGTTGAAGGCCGAGACGGCCTTGCCGTAGCTGGACCCGCCGAGTTCCTGCGCCAGCGTCGGCGCGGTCGAGAGAATGAATTTTTCGGACAGCATGGGCGTCGCCTGCCGTCCGTATTTGAACATCTCGTAGTATTGATAAGGCTTCAGCGTGTCGCCGAAAACATTCAGGCCCTTCGCGATGCCTTCCATGTAATCGTGGAACTGCTTCGGGTTCTGCGTCACGCCCTTGATTTCGAGGCCCTTGACGAGCTTGTCGAAGTCTTCGGCAACGTCCTGCCCGGGGCGCGCGCCCTGCGCGATGACGCGCAGGCGGGCCAGCGGCTCCATGATGTGCGCGGCTTCCTCGAACGAGCCGGTGATCGTGCGCGCATTGCGCAGCATGTGCATGACGGTCGATTGATCGACCGACGGTGTTTTCGCGGCAACCTCCGCCGCCTTTGCTTCGGCCTCGCGCGTCTCGGCGGCGGTCATGCCGGCGGCTTCCATGCGCACGCGCTCGTGGGCGCGTTCGGCAGCCGCATGCGCGGCCTTGTGCGCGGCCATGCCGGCGCCGATCGTCGCGGCGACGCCGGCGTAGCCCATGACGCGCGAGCCCATGTAGCCACCCGTGGCCATCGCCGCTTCGCGCATGCCCATGCGCGACGCGACGGCGCGCTCGGCCGCCGCGATTTTGCCGGAGACGGCGGCGACCTGCCCGGTCGCGCGGCCGATCTGGCTGGCGGCCTTGTTGAGGCTCTGGACCTTGCGTTCGAGATTGGCGAAGACCGCGCCGGTGCGGTCTTCCGCCGAAACAACGGCCTTGGCTTCGAGCAGCGTCGCCGTCATCGGCTCATTTCCCGGTCTTGCGGTCGATCCACGCTGCGGCGCGGGCGTAGGCGTAGTCGATCTGGCCGGGCGTGCAATCGTCTGCCTCGGCCAGCGTCATCTGCCTCAGGTCGAAGACGAGGAAATCGCTTTTGCGGCGGAGATTTTCGCTGAGGCCTCGGTAAAAAAACCGAAGAGCGCATCCTTGATCTGCAGGGCGTCGACGGCGTCGAGCAGCGTGAGAAAATGAGCGGCGCCGCCGTCGATGACCTTCTCGCCGTCGAGCGAAAGCAGATGATCGATGTATTTCGCCACGACGTCGTCGCGCTCGACGTAATACATCGCCTCTTTCGTGCCGGTGACGAAGCGCGGCTCGCCGAGGGCGATGACGAGTCCCCCCTTCGGCGCGCGCAGCCAGACGGCGGAGACCTCGGCGTCGAACCATCGGGGATGGGCGCCGAGCAGCACGATGCGTTTGGCGCTCATTGTCACGCCGCCTGCCGGCTATAGGCGGGCGCGCGGAGCTTGAGGCCGGTGACTTCGCCGTTGTGGCGGTCGACCTTCGGCTTGCCCTCGAATTTCGCCGCCGTCCAGGTGTGCAGGACGCCGGTGAACTCCTCGACCAGCGTCATGTTGTAGGGGCCGCCGCGCACGATCTGGTCCCAGGTCACGCCCGCCGGCAGCGTGTCCTCGAACAGCGGCTCGGCGAGATAGCCGGTCGGCTTGGCCGTGCGGAAGGTCGAGCCGTCCTGGTTGGCGCCGCCGTCGATCTCGACGGCTGCGGGCTCGTGATCGAATTTCGAGCGCAGCACCAGCGGGACGCCGCCGAAGGTGAAGCGCATTTCGCCGCCGAAATCGGCCATCTGGTCATCTCCTAAACTTCAGGAATTCAAGCCGGCCCCGCAAAGTCGGCTGTTGCCGACTTTTGCTTGAGAAGCCGGCGGCCCCGGCGCTCGCGCATCGCGTCGCGAGCGAAGCCGCAAGGTCTCCTTGCGGCGAAGTCCGCGGCGCTATGCGCCCGCCCGCCGTCAGGCGGGCAATTGCGCATAGACAGTCGCGTTGACGGCGAGGATGTCGAGCGGGCTGACGCGCTCGAGCGGCGCGTAGACGTTGACCCTCGCGCGGTTCTGCGCGTCGCGCGCGACGACCATCTGCGCGATCGTTTTCGTGGAATTGTCGAACACGCCGCGCATCTCGAGCTGCGCGACCGCATGGCCGAAGGACGCCTTGATGTCCTTGGGTGTGACGACCGCGGCGAGCGAGCCGGGATTGGCGTCCATCAGCGCCTTCTGCCCGCATTCCTGCCAGACGGCGGCGCGGATGAAGGGCAGCCCCAGGCCGATCTGGTAGACCGCCTGCACGTCGCGGAACACGCTGTCGGGCTGGCCGGCGGCGTTGACCTTGTAGGCCGTCACGGTCTTGTCGACGGTGATATGGCCGTCCGGCGAGACGCCTGACGTCGAGACGCCCGCGGCCGCGATCTGGTTGCGGGCGTTGTAGTTCCACCAGGTCGAACGGTCGCGCGGCGGGCGGCTTTCGATCGTGGCGCGGCCGGTCTGGTTGCGCGAGACATTGCCCGAGACGATGTCGGACAGCCACGTCGATTCGAGCGCGGCACGCTCGGCGATCCAGATCCACGACGGCGTCGGGGAATTGGAATACCGGGCGACCGGCACGCACTGGCGGGCGTTGGGCAGCGCGAGGCCGGCGGTGACGATGGCCGAGAAATTGCCGGAGACCGGAAACCAGTAGGCGCCGTAGGACATGCGGTTCCACGCCCAGCGGCCCGAGGCGTCGCCGAAGGCCGTGGTCACGGCGGCGAGCGCCGCCGTTCCGCCGAAGGGCGACACCACGAAATCCGCGGGATCGTCGTTGAGCGCGGCGAGCGCGCTGGAGATATCCGGGGCGCCCGTCCCCGCCGTTCCCGTGGCGAAAGACATGACGCCGCTCGCGCCGAGCACATTGTCGGCGCGCGGGGAGACGTAGAGGTCGACGTCGTTCATGACGGCGCCGGGATGGCGGGCGGTGAGCGTGACGACGCCGGCGGCGGACGACGCCGTGACCGGCAGCATGGCGCCGGTGAGGCCGTCGTAATAGGCGTTGACGGCGGCGGCGATGGCCGCGGCGACCGTCGCGATCGTGTCGGTCGCCGACACCGCGAGCGGGATGCGCCGGCCACAGATCTCGATCTCGCCTGCGCCGGGCGACGGCAGGGCCGCCACCGTCGCCGTCCACGTCGCGACCGCCGTGGCGGGCTCGGCGACCGCCATCAGCCAGATCGGCTGGGCCGGCGCGATCTGCTGGGCGACGCGATACATTTCGCGCAGGAGCGACCCGGGGCCGGCGAGCTGGTCGGCCTGGGCGAGCGAGGCGCAGGGCGTGGGCGTGTTCAGCGGCATGACGCCCGTGAGCGCCTGGCCGGGAACGACGGTGCCGGGAACGATCTTGTGGCCGATGAGGATCAGCCGCGTCTGCGCGGAATACTGGCCGCCGCTGTTGACCTCGAAGGCGAAGATCGGCGCGACGAGGTTCTGCGGGATCTGGTTGAAGGCGGGGGTCGCAGGCATGTGTTGCTCCTGGCTGCGGCGCTACGCGCCTTCGTTGTCGTTCGTGGGCGTGGCAGGCTTACCGGCGACGATTGCGACGCTGCCGTCGGCGAGCGCCATCGCCCAATAGGGGTCGTAGCGGTCGACCAACTCGCCCTCGGCTGCGAGCGGCGTGGGGCGGCCGGGCACGGGCACGACATGGTCCGCGGCAGGCGCGACCGTGGGGTAGCGGGTGGAATCGGACATCTGCGTCTCCTTCAGAGCGCGGCTTCAGCGACGGCGTCGGCGCCGGCGCGATCAACAGGCGTGCGGCCGAGGCCGAGAACGAAATCGACGCTCTCCAGCGGCGCGTCGAGCGGGGCGGCCGCGGGGACCATGTCCGCGAGCGCGGCGCAGAGCTGGCCGGCGGACGAATTTTCGGGCAGCGCCAGCGCGACGCCGCGCAGGGGTTCGGGCAGGCGCATGAGGCCCGCGCCCGGGGCCTCGCCCGGCGCCGGCCATCTGTCGCCGGCGACCTTGACGTGAAACTTCAGCGTGCGCAGCGCCAGCCGCAGCGTGCCGTCGGCGGCGCGCTGGGGATCGCTGTGAATGCTGCGGGTTTCCGCGGCGACCGTGTGATAGAGCGCGGCCGACGGCGCGGCGTTGCGGCGATCGAGAATGTAGCGCACCTGCGCCTCGAGCATGTCGAGGATGGCGGCGTGCTGGCGGTCGGTGACGGGCGCCTCGATCGATCCGACCTCGATTTCCACCGGCGCGCCATCGGCGTTCTTCGCCTTGACGCGCACCACGCCCTGCACGCCCAGCGAAATCTCGATGGCGAGCGTCACCACGTTTTCTTCGGCCGGGTATTTGCTCTGGCCGTAGGGCAGCGTGTGATGGTCCTCGGTGTAGACGATGACCACGGGCTTGTTTTCCAGCGCGGCCAAAGCCTGCGCGATATCCTCCGGCGCCTCGCTCTGCGCGATGAGGTCGAGACGTTCCTCCCACACCTCGGCGCCGGCGAGCGTCGGCCATGGGCCGGCCTCCGGCGTTCCCGCGGGCGCAAGCGCCTGCACCGTCGCGAGGCGAAGGGCGATGCGCGCGAGCATCAGGCCGCCCCCATCGCATTGACCGTGCAGACCTGCACGCCCGTCTTCTTGGTCAGCGTGGACGCCACGACGTAACGGCGGCCGTTGGACAGGCGCGTGAGAATGTCGCCGGCGTTGACGACCTGCTGCGCAGCGGCGATATCGCCCGGGAATTCGACGCGCGGATGAGCGTTGGAGACGCCCGGGCGCTGGTCGGTGCGCGGATCGTAGCCGTTGCGGATCAGCGGCTGCGCGGCCTTCTCGAAATAGATGCCGACGAGCGTCGCCGGCGCGCGGGCGGGATCTGCGACCGCCGGCGCGTTGCGGTCGGCCGCGGGCGCCATGGGCGTCCACAGCCAGGCTTCGCCGTGGTGGGCGAAGACGATTTTCTGTGCGTCGCGCGCGAGCGCGACGAAGAGTGACGGCATGAATGCGCCCCTTCGCTCCGCGCGCGCCGCGCGCGAACGGATCAGGACCCTGCGCGGCCGGAGCCCAGAGCCTGCGGCATGACGCAGACGGGCAGCGGATAGGTCGCCATTTCCACGTCGGCGTACATCTGCCGATCGAGATCGGGCACGAGCCAGGAATAGTCTTCCTGCCCGGGCGTATTGACGAATTCGAACCGCTCGGCCGGCGCCAGCGCCCATTGGAAGATGCCGGCGCCGACGGGGAAGAATTTCGCCTTGGCCGGATC
>JBDHTL010000175.1:0-6821 GCA_039808645.1 Rhodoblastus sp.
TCGCCGCGCAGGACGTCGGCGAGATAGTTCGCGCCGAAGCGTTCGCCGGTGCGCCAGACCGCCGAGAGAGCCTTCTGCGCCTCGATCGTCCCGTCGAAGGCGGAAACCCGGCCGAGACAAACGTCGCAGCGGCCGCAAGGCTCTGTTTTCTCGTCGAAATAGGCGAGCAGCGTCTGGCGGCGGCAGGTCGGCGTCTCGCAGAGCATGGCGAGCGCGGAAAAGCGCATGTGCTCGACCCGCCGCCGCTCGTCGGTCAAATCCTTCTGATCGATCTGCCGGCGGCGAAAAGCCATGTCGTCGAGGCCGTAGAGCGTCAGCGTGTCCGCGGCCAAGCCGTCGCGGCCGGCTCGACCGATCTCCTGGTAATAGGCCTCGACCGAGGAGGGCATGTCGACATGGGCGACGAAGCGCACGTCCGGCTTGTTGACGCCCATGCCGAAGGCGACGGTGGCGACCGCGATCACGCCGTCCTCCTGCAGGAACCGGTCCTGGTTGCGGTTGCGCGTCCCCTGTTCGAGGCCTGCATGATAGGCGACCGCCGTATGGCCCTGATCCTCGAAATAGGCGGCGAGGCGCTCGGTACGGTCGCGGGAGCCGCAATAGACGATGCCGCTTTCGCCGCGATGGCGATCGAGGAAACGCGAAAGCTGGCGCCGCGGCTGGTCCTTGGCGGCGAAATTCAGCTCGATGTTCGGCCGGTCGAAGGAATGCAGGAAGACCTGCGGCGGCTTCGCGAACAGGCGTTGCGCGATGTCGGCGCGCGTCGCCTTGTCGGCGGTCGCGGTCAGGCCGATCGCCTGCAACCCGCCCAATTCCTCGATCGCGGCGCCGATCTGGCGATATTCGGGACGAAAATCGTGGCCCCATTCGGAGACGCAATGGGCCTCGTCGATGGCGAGCCGCCGCGGCTGCGCGTGGCGGAGGTCCGCGAGCAGGCCGTCCATCAGAAGGCGTTCGGGCGAAATGAACAGGAGCCGCAGTTCGCCGTCGCGCATGGCGCGGCGGGCGGCGGCGTTTTCTTCGGCGGCGTTCATGGAATTGAGGGTGGCGGCGGAGACGCCCAGCGCGCGCAATTGCGTCACCTGGTCGCGCATCAGCGCGATCAGCGGCGAGACGACGACGGTCAGCCGCTCCTCGATCAGCGCGGGCAGCTGGTAGCACATGGATTTGCCCGAGCCGGTCGGCATGATCGCCAGAACCGGGCCGCCGGCGAGAACAGCGGAGATGATCTCCTGCTGGCCGGACCGGAAACCTTCGTAGCCGAAGACGGATTTGAGAAGCGCGCCGGCGCGCGAGGCCGTTTCAGGGGACATGTCAGCCTTCGATCCGGCCGGGCGTCACCCGCAACACCTGCGCGCGGCCGGCGAGGTCGGCGAAGGCGGCGGGATCGGCGCCGGTGAGCCAGGCCTGCCCGCCAAGCCGCGCCAGTTCCTCGTAGAGCGCGCGGCGGCGGCGGGGGTCGAAATGAGCTGCGATTTCATCCAGCAGCACCAGCGGCGCCAGGCCGCTGACCGCAGCCACCAGCCGCGCATGGGCGAGGACGAGGCCGGTCAGCAGCGCCTTCTGCTCGCCGGTCGAACAGGCGCGCGCCTCGATGCCCTTGGGCCCGTGGCGCACGACGAGATCGCTCGCCTGCGGGCCGACCAGCGTGCGCCCCGCCGCGGCGTCGCGCGTGCGGCCGGAAGCGAGAAGGGCGCGGTAGCGGTCCTCGGCCTCCAGAGCCGAATGGGCGGCGACCAGCGCTTCCACTTCGCCGGCCAAGGCGAAATCCGCCCAGGGGAAGGGCGAGGAATCGTCGCGCTCGGATTGGACCAGCGCCGCCAGCCGCGACACGGTTTCGAGGCGGGCGGCGGTGACCGCGACGCCGAGTTCTGCGACTTCCCGCTCGGCCGCGTCCAGCCAGGCGGGCTCCGTATATGCTTCCAGAAGACGGTTGCGATTGCGCAGGGCGCGTTCGAGCGCGGCCACCCGCGAACCGTGAGCGGGATCGACCGTCAGTACGAGCCTGTCGAGAAACCGGCGGCGGTCGCCGGCGGAACCGGCGAAAAGCCCATCCATCGCCGGGGTCATCCAGACGATGCGGAGCCGCTCGGCAAAATCGCGGGGCGAGGCGACTGGCGCGCCGTCGATCCGGCATCTTCTCGCTCCCTCGGCCTCGGGATCCAAACCCGTGCCGAGCCTCGTCTCGCCATCTTCGTCACGCAGCAGGACGGAAACGGAGAAGCCCCCGGAGCCGCCGCTGCGCGCGCATTCGCCGAATTCGGCGCGGCGCATGCCGCGGCCCGCGGCGAACAGCGACAGCGCCTCCAGCACGTTGGTCTTGCCGGCCCCGTTTTCGCCCGTCAGCGCCACGACAGCCGCGTCAATTTCGAGGTCGAGCGCGGGATAGGACCGGAAATCGGCCAGAAGCACGCGGCGCGCATGCGGGCGGCGCGCGTCAAAGGCGGAAGGACGAGGAAGGACGGAAGCCGTCATGCCAGCCTCTTGCCATTTTTCATCTTCGCCCGCGAGCGCGGAATTGCGATCGGCAAACGCATTGCTCAAATCTTTCGCGCCGATCCGGTCTGCAATTTTTCGCGCGGCGCGCTACGAAAGGCCATGCGCAAGCGAATCCTGTCCATGGGCGAGGCCGTGGTCGACGTGCTGCCCGCGGCGGGCGGGCTGTGGCGGCCCGTTCCCGGCGGCTCGTCCTACAATGTGGCGCTGGCGCTCGGCCGCCTCGACGCGCCGGCCGCTTTCGTCGGCCGCCTGTCGCGAGACGAGCAGGGCCGCCGGATGCTCGCGATCCTGGACGCGGCCGGCGTGGCAACCGACCTGGTCGCGCCGGACGATCGGCCAAGCCCGCTGTCGCTCGTCGCGCGGGGGTCGGAAACGCAGAGCGCGCGCTATTCGATCCACCTGGCCGAAACCGCCCACGCCCCGCCCGCCCTTCCGCCGGACTGGCTCGACGGCGCCGCGCATCTTCACGTCTCGTCCTTCTCGGCCGTCGCCGGCGCATGGGGCCGGGCCGTGGGCGAAGCGCTTGCTGCGGCCGAGGGCCTCACGACCCGCAGTTTCGATGTGAACATCAGGCCGGGTCTGCTTCCGCCGCGCGAAGAGACACGGCGCCTCGTCGCCGAACGGCTCGCACAGGTCGATGTCGTGAAGGCGAGCGACGAGGATTTCCGCTGGCTCTTTCCAGGGAACAGGCCCGACGAAGTCGCCGCGGAATGGTCGCGGCGCGGCCCCGTGGCGATCCTGACACGCGGCGACGAAGGCGCCACGGTCTTCGTCCGCGGAGCCGCCGTCCATCGCGCCGCATATGCGGTCGACGTCGCCGACACGGTCGGCGCGGGCGACACGTTCATGGCCGCCTTCCTGTCCCGCGCCGCCGAATCCGGCGTCCTGGCGAGGCTCCCGGATGTCGGCGCCGACGGGATTGCCGAGATTCTCGACTTCGCCGTCGCCGCCGCCGCGCTATGTTGCGCGAAGCGCGGCGCGGAGGCGCCGACACGCGCCGAGGCAGAGGCGCTGCGCGCGACGTCGCGTCGAGAATAAGATTCGGATTAGATTTGCAAGAGCGCCGCGCCAGATATGCGGCCCCCCGGGAGAGAAGCGATGGCGTCGAAAATGTCCGAGGACCTGCGCAGCGGCGCGCTGGTCTACCACCGCCTGCCCAAGCCCGGGAAACTCGAAATCAAGGCGACCAAGCCGCTCGGCAACCAGCGCGATCTCGCGCTCGCCTATTCGCCGGGCGTCGCGGTGGCCTGCGAAGCGATTGCCGAAGATCCCGGGCAGGCCGCCGAACTCACCGCGCGCCAGAATCTCGTCGCGGTCATCAGCAACGGCACGGCCGTGCTCGGCCTCGGGGATATCGGACCGCTCGCGTCCAAGCCGGTGATGGAGGGCAAGGCGGTCCTGTTCAAGAAATTCGCGGGCATCGACGTCTTCGATATCGAGATCGAGGCGCGCGAGATCGATCGCTGCGTGGAGGTCGTCGCGGCGCTCGAGCCGACGTTCGGCGGCATCAATCTCGAGGACATCAAGGGTCCGGATTGTTTCGAGATCGAGGCGCGTCTGCGCGAGCGCATGAATATTCCGGTCTTCCACGACGACCAGCACGGCACGGCGATCATCGTCGGCGCGGCGGTGGTGAACGCGCTGGAACTGGCGGGCAAGAAGATCGAGCAGGTCAAGATCGTCGCCTCCGGCGCCGGCGCGGCGGCGCTCGCCTGTCTCAACCTTCTCGTGTCGCTCGGCGCGAAGCGCGAGAACATATTCGTCAGCGATCTGGAAGGCGTCGTCTACGAAGGCCGCGAGAAGCTGATGGACCGCTGGAAGGCGGTGTTCGCGCAGAAGACGGACGCGCGCACGCTGGCCGAAGTGATCGTCGGCGCCGACGTGTTTCTCGGCCTCTCCGCCGGGGGCGTGCTGAAAGCGGAGATGGTGATGCAGATGGCGGCAAAGCCGCTGATCCTCGCGCTCGCCAATCCCAATCCGGAAATCATGCCCGAGGACGCGCTGGCGGCGCGGCCGGACGCGATGATCTGCACGGGGCGCTCGGATTATCCGAACCAGGTCAACAACGTGCTCTGCTTCCCCTACATATTCCGGGGCGCGCTCGACGTGCGCGCAACCGCGATCAACGAGGAAATGAAGCTCGCCGCCGTGCGCGCCATCGCCGCGCTCGCGCGCGAGGCGCCGTCGGACGTCGTGGCGCGCGCCTACGGGCAGGAAGCGCCGACCTTCGGCGCGAATTCGCTCATTCCCTCGCCGTTCGATCCGCGCCTCATCCTGCGCATCGCGCCGGAAGTCGCGCGTTCGGCCATGGCGACAGGCGTCGCGCGAAAACCGATCGTCGATTTCAAGGGGTACGAGGAACAGCTCTCGCGCTTCGTGTTCCGCTCCGGCCTCATCATGAAGCCGATCATCGAAAAGGCGCGCTCGACGCCCAAGCGCGTCCTGTTCTGCGACGGCGAGGACGAGCGCGTGCTGCGCGCGACGCAGGTGGTTCTCGAAGACGGCATCGGCGTGCCGATCCTGGTCGGCCGTCCCGCCCAGGTCGCGCGGCGCATCGAGCGCTTCGGGCTCAACATCAAGCCCGGCCGCGATTTCGAACTGGTCAATCCGCAGGACGATCCGCGCTACCGCGATTATGTCGCGAGCTATCTCGACGTCGCCGGCCGCAAGGGCATCACGCCCGACGCCGCGCGCGCGCTCGTACGCACCAATACGACTGTCATCGGCGCGCTGGCGCTGAGGCGCGGCGATTGCGAGGCGATGATCTGCGGGCTGGAAGGCCGCTTCCCGTCGCGGCTGCGCTACATCAAGGACATCGTGGGGCTCGCGCCGGGCGTGCAGGACTTTTCCGCCCTGAGCCTGCTCATCACCACGCGCGGCGCGCTGTTCATCGCCGACACGCATGTGCGCCAGAATCCGTCCGCCGCCGAAATCGCCGACATGGCCATTCTCTGCGCGGAACATGTCCGGCGCTTCGGCATGCAGCCGAAGATCGCCCTCGTCTGCGATTCGGATTTCGGCGGCTCGGATTCGCCGTCGGCCTACAAGATGCGCGCGGCGCTCGATCTCGTTCAGGCGCGCGCGCCGAGACTCGAGATCGACGGCGAAATGCAGGCGGATACGGCCCTGTCGCAGACGATCCGCAATTTCGTCATGCCGCATTCGCGCCTGAAGGGCGAAGCCAATCTTCTCATCATGCCCAATCTGGATTCGGCGAATATCGCCTTCCAGATGGTGAAGGTGGCGGCCGATGCGCTGCCGGTCGGCCCGATCCTGATCGGCGCGGCGCGGCCGGCGCATGTGCTGACGCCCAGCGTCACGGCGCGCGGAATCGTCAATATGACGGCGATCGCGGTTGCGGAAGCGCAGGCGGTGGAAGAAACCGAACCGCACGAAGCGACTGTCTGGCGCTGAAAAACTCTTGCCGCGGTTGAGCACAAAGCGCGCTCAACCCTTCGGCGCGAGCGCCGTCAGCCCTTCGCGATAGCTGGGGTAGGCGAGGGCGACGCCGAATTGGTCGCGCAGCTTGCGATTGGAGACGCGCTTGCACGTCGCCCAGAATGTCGCCGCCATCGGCGACAGACGCGCCTGCTCGAACGGGATTTCGGGCGGCGCTTCCACGCCGACGAGATCGGCGGCATAGGCGATCACGTCCTGCGGCGGCGCCGGCTCGTCGTCGCAGACATTCAGGACGCCGCCCGGTTGATCGGTCGCCACGCAGGCTGCGATCGCGCGCGAAATATCCTCGACATGTATGCGGTTGAACACCTGGCCGGGCTTGACGATGCGCCGCGCGGAGCCGTCGCGCAGATTGACGATGGCGTTGCGGCCGGGCCCATAGATGCCGGCGAGGCGCAGCACGAAAACCCGGCGCGCGTCCGTCGCAAGGTCGAGCCATTCCTTCTCGGCCGTAACACGCGATTCTCCCCGCGTCACCGCCGGATCGACCGGCGTCGTCTCGTCGACCCAGCCGCCGTTTGCATCGCCGTAGACGCCGAGCGTCGAGAGATAGACGACGCGGGCGATGTTCGATGCGGCGATCGCATCGCGATAGACGCGGATCACGGGATCGCCGCCCTGCGCGGGCGTCGAGACGAGCAGGGCGTCGGCGCGCGCGATCTCGGCTTCGATCCGGGGGGCGCGGCCGCCGCCGTCGAAGGCGTAGGCTCTCAGGCCGTCGATCTCTCGTTCGAGCAGCGCGGCCTTGTCGGGCGTCCGGACGGTTCCGGCGACATGCGCCCAGTCACGCGCATGCGCGCGAAGATAGGTCGCGACGGAATAGCCGATTCCGAATGCAAACAGTCTCATGATCCAGCGCCCGT
>JBDHTL010000176.1:0-6599 GCA_039808645.1 Rhodoblastus sp.
GCGATGATGTCCTGGTAGATGCGGCCGGTGGTGATGTTGTCCTGCTTGTTGGCGGGACGGCCGGTGAAGCGCTCGTAATGGCCAAGGTCGAGATCGGTCTCCGCGCCGTCGTCGGTCACGAAGACCTCGCCGTGCTGATACGGGCTCATCGTGCCGGGATCGACGTTGAGATAGGGATCGAGCTTGCGAAGACGGACCGTGTACCCGCGCGCCTGCAGAAGGGCGCCGAGCGCCGCCGAAGCCAGACCTTTGCCGAGCGAGGAGACCACGCCGCCGGTGATGAAAATGTACCGCGCCATGGGATTCGAGCCGTAATCCTTTTGAATCGATTCGGGGAGCGCAGAATTGCGGTTCCCACATGTGCGTTCTGCAGGCGCCCCTCCCGTCCTCTCCTCGGTATCCGGGTCTAAGTCGGCAACAGCCGACTTTATTGGCTACGGGGAGGGAAGGGAGGGGCCGCGCAGCTGCAAAGCCCCCAAAAGAGAAGGGCCGGTCGCCCGGCCCTGCCCTGTTCGACTGTTACTGCGACCGCGGGACCGTCGGCCCGCCCGGCGCCGGGGCGGGCGCGGCGGGCTTCTGGTCCTGCATCTTCTGCAGTTCGTTCAGCAGGCCGCCCTTGCCCTCCGGCAAGGCCGGCGGCGCATTGGCGCCGGCGGGCGCGGCGGCGCCGGGCTGCGAGCCGTCGAAGATCGACTTCTGCTTGTGATTCATGCTGGCGAGAACGGTCAGCGCGATCGAGGTCAGGAAGAAGATCGTCGCGAGAATCGCGGTGGCGCGCGTCAGGGCGTTGGCCTGGCCGCGGCCGGTGAAGAAGCCGCCGCCGCCCCCGCCGCCGATGCCGAGCGCGCCGCCTTCCGAGCGCTGCAGCAGCACGACGACGACCAGCGCTGCGACCACCATGAGGTGGATGACGATGAGTACGGTCTGCATGGACTTTCCGAATTCGGTTCGGCCTGAGGCCGATATGGGCGGCCTTCTAGCCTATGCAAGGCGGGATGGCCAGCGCGCGCCGGGATCGCCGGCCTCCAGCCGGCATGCGGGCTGGGAGCCCGCGGTCCCAGCCTACTTGTACACCCCCGCGATCCCCATGAAATCCTTGGCCTTGAGGCTCGCGCCGCCGACCAGGGCGCCGTCGACGTTCTTCACGCCCATCAGTTCCGCCGCATTCTCCGGCTTCACCGAGCCGCCGTAGAGGATACGGATGTCCACGCCCTTGCGGCCGTAGGTCTTTTCGAGCTTGGCGCGGATGTGGGCGTGCATTTCGGCGACGTCGGCCGCCGTCGGCGTCAGGCCCGTGCCGATCGCCCAGACCGGCTCGTAGGCGACGACGAGGTCGGTCGCGGGGAAATCGGGGTCGAGCGAACCGTCGATCTGGCCGCCCACCACGTCCAGCGCCTTTCCGCCAACGCGCTCGTCCTTCGTCTCGCCGACGCAGACGATGGCCGTCAGGCCCGCCTTGATCGCGGCGGCGGCCTTTTCACGCACGACGCGATCGGTCTCGCCGTGGTCGGCGCGGCGCTCGGAATGGCCGACGATCACATAGGCTGCGCCGGCATCCTTTAGCATCTGCGCGGAAATGTCTCCGGTGTGAGCCCCCGAGACCTTGGCGTGACAGTCCTGCGCGCCGATGGCGAGCGGCGAACCCTTGGCCGCCTCGGCGGCGGCGGCGACCAGCGTGAACGGCGGGCACAGCGCCGCTTCCGCGCGCCCTGCCCCGCCGGCGGCGACCGCGTCGCGAATGGCCGCGAGTTCGCCGAGCGCGCCCTTCAGGCCGTTCATCTTCCAGTTTCCAGCAACGAGCGGGCGCGGCGCGGCCATTTCGGTTCTCCCTCGACGATCTGCGGCGGCGATAGCAGAAGCCGGGCTTCGCGCCAATGAGCCGTTCGCCGCAGGCGATTCAGGCGAGCAGCCGCTGCAGGACCAGCGCGTGCGAATGGTCAAGGTCGCGCGTCGCGGTCAGCAGGGTCATGCGGCCCTTGCGACGCCCGAGCGCGGCCAGCGCCTCGGCCGCCGCCCCCTCCCGCAATTCCGCGCGGTACTTCTTCTCGAACTCGACCCATCGCTCGGGCTTGTGGCCGAACCATTGGCGCAGGGCCGCGCTCGGCGCGACGGTCTTCGCCCATTCGTCGATGGCGGCGTCCTCGCGCTTCAGGCCGCGCGGCCACAGGCGATCGACGAGAACGCGGTAGCCGTCGTTTTCGCCGGCGGGCTCGTAGACGCGCCTGATGGAGACCATGCAGCCTATATATCGCGGCCGGCGCGCATTGCATCGCCTGGACGCCGCCTATATGGTCCGCGCCGATTTTCCGGAGGATTCCTCGTTGCTCGACGGCCTGCGCACGGCGTCCAAAAGCTGGTTCGGCAAGGCGATCATGACGATCGTCTTCGGCGTCATCATCGTGTCCTTCGCCATCTGGGGCATCGGCGACATCTTCCGCGGCTTCGGCCAGGGCAAGCTCGGCACTGTCGGCTCGACCGAAATTTCGTCCGAGGCCTACCGTTTCGCCTACCAGGCGGAATTGCAGCGTCTGCAACAGCGGTTGCGCCGCGTCGTGACGAACGACGAGGCCCGCCAGGCGGGGCTCGACCGGCAGGTGCTCGGGCGCCTCGTCACGGAAGCCGCGCTCGACCAGAAGGCGCACAGCCTCGGCCTCGCCATGTCGGACGAGCAGCTCGCCAAATCCGTCCAGACCGATCCGATGTTCAAGGATGCGGCCGGCGCCTTCGACCGTGGCCGCTTCGACGCCGTTCTGCGCGACAACGGGCTGAACGAACGCACCTTCGTGCGCGAGCAGAAATCGACCTATCTGCGCCAGGAGCTGGGCGAGGCGCTGACCGGCGCGCTGGAGACGCCGCAGGTCATGACCGCGGCCGTCGACCGCTACCGCGGCCAGACGCGCAGCGTCGACTACGTGATCCTGACGCCCTCGACCGCGGGCGACGCGGCGCAGGCCTCCGACGACGAGCTGAAGAAATTCTACGAGGACCGCAAGGCGCAGTTCGTCGCCCCGCAATATCGCCGCATCGTGACGCTCGCGGTCACGCCGGCCAGCGCGGCAAAGCCGGGGGACGTTTCCGACGCCGACGCCCGCAAGGTCTACGACGCGGTCAAGGACACGCGATTCGGCACGCCTGAAAAGCGCGATATCCAGCAGATTGTTTTTCCCAACGAATCCGAGGCGCAGGCCGCATCCGCCAAGATCAAGGGCGGCGCGAGCTTCGACGACGTGGCGAGCGAGCGCAAGCTTTCGGCCAAGGACATCGATCTCGGCGCCCTGACGCGCGCGCAAATGTCCGATCCCGCCGTGGCGGACGCAGCCTTCGCTTTGAAAGCGGGCGACGTCAGCACGCCGGTTTCCGGAAAGTTCGGCGTGGCGCTCGTACGGGTGACCAAGATCACGCCCGCGGTCGTGCGGCCATTCTCTGACGTCGTCGGCGAGATCAAGGCCGAGATCGCGCGCGACCGCGCGAAGAAGAGCGTGCAGACGCTGCACGACAAGATCGAGGACCAGCGCGCCTCCGGCAAGTCGCTGGCGGAAGCCGCCAAGGCGGCCGGTCTCGAAGCGCGCGAGATCGACGCGATCGACGAGCGCGGCCTCGACCGCAACGGCCTGCCGGTGGCCGACCTCGTCGCGCCCGCCGACCTCGTGCGCGCGGTCTTCGCCTCGGACATCGGCGTCGACAACGAGACCATCGCGACCAAGGACAACGGCTACGTCTGGTTCGAGGTGCAGAAGGTCGATCCCTCGCGCCAGCTCGCCTTCGACGAAGTGAAGGATCGCGTCGCCGCTGCGTGGCGGGCCGACGCCCTGGACAGGAAGCTCGCCGACAAGGCGGCCGAGCTCGTGAAGAAGCTGAAGGACGGCGGCCAGCTCGCCAAGATCGCGGCCGACGAGAAGCTGGAGCTGAAGCACAATTCCAACGTGCGCCGCACGGGCGCCGACGGATTCGAGCCGCAGGCGATCGTCGCCGTGTTCAACCAGCCCGAACACGGCGCCGGCGCGGTCAGCGCGCCCACCGGCCGCATGGTCTTCCAGATTCTCGACACGGCGACGCCCGAGTTCAATGCGGAGTCGGACGCCAATCGCGAGATGGCCAAGCAGCTGCGGGCCGTGATCGCGGACGACGTGCTGACCGAATATGTGGCGCGCCTGCAGAAGGACTACGGCGTGCGCCTCAACGAGGCCGCCATACGCGCGGCGACGGGCGGCAGCGGCGGCGACCAGTGAGCATCGAACCCGATTTCGCGGACTTTGCGCGCGGATACGAGTCCGGCGCGGCGCAGCTCGTCTCGACGCGCCTCGTCGCCGATCTGGAAACGCCGGTCTCGGCCTTCCTGAAACTGTCGGCCGGCCGGAAGGGCAACGTCTTCCTGCTCGAATCGGTGGAAGGCGGCGCCGCGCGCGGCCGCTATTCGATGATCGGGCTAGACCCCGACATCGTGTGGCGCGCCAGCGCCGGCAAGGCCGAGATCAACCGCCGCGCGCTGGCGGACGCCACGGCTTTCGAGCCTTGCGCGGAAAAACCGCTGATTGCGCTGCGCGCGCTGATCGCGGAATCCGCCATTCCGCAGAAGGAAGGCATGCCGCCGATGGCGGCGGGCGTGTTCGGCTATCTCGGCTACGACATGGTGCGCGAGATGGAGCGCCTCGCCCCGGCCAAGCCCGATCCGATCGGCACGCCCGACGCGATCATGATCCGCCCGACCGTGATCGCCGTGTTCGATTCCGTGCGCGACGAAATCTCGATCGTCACGCCGGCGCGCGCTGCGGCGGGCGTCTCGGCGCGCGCCGCCTACGATCGCGCGCTCGAGTGCATCGACGCGGTCGTCGCGCGTCTCGAAGGCCCGCTCGTGCACGACGAGACGGCCGATCCGCATCTGCTCGCGGAAAAGCCGGTTTCCAATACGCCGGAGCGGCGCTTTCTCGACATGGTCGAGAAGGCGAAGGAATACATTCGCGCGGGCGACATTTTCCAGGTCGTGCTGTCGCAGCGATTCACCGCGCCCTTCACCCTGCCGGCGTTTGCGCTCTACCGCGCCCTGCGCCGCGTGAACCCCGCGCCCTTCCTCTGCTATCTCGATTTCGGCGGCTTCCAGATCGTCTGCTCGAGCCCGGAAATTTTGGTGCGCGTGCGCGCCGGCGAGGTGACGATCCGCCCCATCGCCGGCACGCGCTGGCGCGGCAAGACGCAGGCCGAGGACGAGGCGCTCGCCGCCGATCTCCTTGCCGACGAGAAGGAGCGGGCCGAACATCTGATGCTGCTCGATCTCGGCCGCAACGACGTCGGCCGGGTCGCGCAGATCGGCACGGTCGAAGTCACCGACCAGTTTTCGGTCGAGCGCTACAGCCATGTCATGCACATCGTGTCGAACGTGGTGGGTCGGCTCGACCCGAGACACGACGCCATCGACGCACTGTCGGCCGGCTTTCCCGCCGGCACGGTTTCCGGCGCGCCGAAAGTGCGGGCGATGGAGATCATCGACGAACTGGAGGTCGACAAGCGCGGCATCTATGCCGGCTGCATCGGCTATTTCTCCTCGACCGGCGACATGGACACCTGCATCGTGCTGCGCACCTCCATCGTGAAGGACGGCAAGATGCATGCGCAGGCCGGCGCCGGCATCGTCTACGATTCGGAGCCGGCCTACGAGCACCGCGAATGCGTCAACAAGTCGATGGCGCTGTTTCGGGCGGCCGAGGAGGCCGTGCGGTTCGCGACCAAGGCGAAGCGCGGGCAGTAGATCTCTCAGCTGTCATTCCCGACGCTCGCGCAGCGAGCGATCGGGAATCCAGGGGCAAACGACGAGTCTTGCTTGGCGAGGCTCCGGATTCCCGCTTTCGAGGGAATGACAGCGCTCGTCAAAACCCGCCGCTCGACAACCGCAGGATCCGGCACGCATCCCCCGCCTTCGCCGCCGGCGCGAAAGGCTCGCGGATCAGCAGCGCCTGCGAGCGCGTGAAGACCGAGAGCAGCGAGGAATCCTGCAGCGGCTGGGGCGTCGCCACGACGCGGCCTTCGGCATCGTTCGCCAAGGTCGCGCGTAAAAAATCCTGACGCTGGTCATTGGCTTTCATGTCGGCGCCGAGGATCGCGGGCTGCGTGTGGTCCGCGCCGGCGTCGCGGTCGCCCGCAAGCTTGCGCACGAGCGGGATCAGGAAGATCAGGCTGCACACGATCGAGGACACCGGATTGCCCGGCAATCCCACGATGTGCATGGCGCCGAGGCGCCCGTGGATCAGCGGCTTGCCCGGCCGCATGGCGATGCGCCAGAAGCCGAGCTCCATGCCCTCTTTCGTCAGCGCGGATTGCACGAGATCGTGGTCGCCGACCGAGGCGCCGCCGAGCGTGACGAGAATGTCGGCCTCGATCTCGCGCGCCTTCGCTATGGCGCGTTCCAGCGCGGCAAAATCGTCGCCGGCGATGCCGAGATCGACCGCCTCGCCGCCCGCGCCCTCGACATAGGCCGCGACCGCGAAAGGATTGGAGCAGACGATCTGGTCGGGGCCGGGCGCCTGGCCGGGCATGACGAGTTCGTCGCCGGTCGCCAGGATCGCCACGCGCGGACGGCGCGCGACCGGCGCGGTCGCATGGTTCAT
>JBDHTL010000177.1:0-6586 GCA_039808645.1 Rhodoblastus sp.
TCCTGTCCAACGCCGTGAAGTTCAACGAGCCCGGCGGACAGGTGATCGTCTCCACCGCGCTGACTGACGCCGGCCACGCCGTCGTGCGAATCAAGGACACCGGCGTCGGCATGAGCGACGACGAACTGGAAATGGCGCTCGAGCCCTTCCGTCAGGTGTCGACCGCCCGCAAGAGCGAGGGCACCGGTCTCGGCCTGCCGCTGACGAAGGCGCTGGTCGAGGCCAATCGCGCGTCCTTCACGATCCGCAGCCGCAAGGGCGAGGGCACGATGGTGGAGGTCATCTTCCCGCCGACGCGCGTGCTGGCGGAATAGGGGACGCGGAACGTAGTCGTCGGCCGGTTGCGGGCGTAACGGAATCAAGCGGCGGGCGTCGTTTCTCGCAGCTTGTCGTCCCGGCCGAAGCGAAGCGGAGACCCGGGATCCCGGATCGGCCTCGGCCGGGATGACAGCGTCCGCTCCCCGCCCATCGCGGACTCCACAACGCCGCGTGCGGCCGACGAATTGACCGCCAATCCTCACGTCTCCGCAATCTTCTCCGTCAAATCCAGCGTCACGATGCTCACGCCCGGCTCCTCGCGCGACTCGCGCTGCTTGAAGCCGAGCGCCCTGCACATCTGCAGCATCGGCTGGTTCTCGGTCAGGACCTGCCCGTCGATCCTGTGCAGGCCGAGGCGCCGGCCGTGCTCGATCATCATTTTCATCAGCGTCCAGCCGAGTCCCTGTCCCTTGGCCTTCGGCCCGAGCAGGATCGCGTATTCGCCCTCGGTCAGGTCGGCGTCCATCATCAGGCGCACGCCGCCGAGCATTTCGCCGGTCTCGACCTTGATCGCGGCCACCGCATAGGCGCGCGCGTAGTCGATCTGCGTGAGGCGCGCGAGAAAGGCGTGGCTGAACGCCTTCACCGGCGCGAAGAAGCGCAGGCGCAGGTCGTCCTGCGGCACGGTCTCGAAGAAGGCGTGGTACATCTCCTCGTCTTCCGGCCGCACCGGCCGCACCAGGACTTCCGAGCCGTCCTTGATGCGGATCGTCTGCTCGAGGTCCTTCGGATAGGGCGCCACCGCAAAGCGCCGGTTCGACTGGCCCGCACGCTGCCTGGGATCGGGCTCGACGCGAATGCGCGCGTCGACCACCATCACCCCGTCCTCGTCGGCGAGCAGCGGATTGAGATCGAGTTCGCGCACTTCCGGAACGTCGGCTGCGAGCTGCGCCAGCTTCACGAGGGTCAGCGCGACCGCGTCGACATCGGCGCGCGGCACGTCGCGATAATATTCGAGAATGTTGGCGACGCGCGTGCGCCGGATCATGTCATGGGCGAGCGCCAGATCGAGCGGCGGCAGCGCCAGCGCGCGATCGTCGATGATCTCGACCGCCTTGCCGCCGCGCCCGAACACGATGACGGGGCCGAAGGTCGGATCGTCGGCGATGCCGGCGATCAGTTCGCGTCCGTGCGGCCGGCGGATCATCGGATGCACGGTCACGCCCTCGATGCGCGCCTGCGGCAGTTCGCGGGAAATGCGCGCGATCATGTCGCGCGCGGCTTCCACCGCCGCATCCGGCGTGCGTATGTCGAGCGCCACGCCGCCGATGTCCGACTTGTGCGCGATGTCGCGCGACACGATCTTGATGACGCAGGCGCGCGCGCGGGCGATGTAGAGCCGCGCGAGTTCGCCGGCTTCCTCCGGCGTGCGGGCGAAGCGCGCGGGCGCGACGGGAATGTCGTAGGCGTCGAGCAGCATGGTCATCTCGACCGGCGCGAGCCAGCGGTGGCCGCGGTCGATCGCTTGCCGCACCACCTCGCGGGCGCGCGCGACGTCGGGCTCGAAATCTTCCGGCAGGTTCGGCGGCGTGCTCATCATGAACTCGCGCGCCTCGTTCCAGCGCACCATGTGCATGAAGCCGCGCACCGCGCCGTAGGCGTAGTGCGGAATGCGCGCGTCCTCGAAAATCTTGTCGGTCTCCTCCGTCGCGCCGAACCACACCGCGAAGACCGGCTTGGGCGACAGGGTCTTCTTGCGCGCCTCCTTCACCGCCCCGATCACCGCCTCGGCCGCTTCGAGCGAACGCGAGAGGGCGCTCGGCGCATGCATCACCATCACGGCGTCGGTCGTCTTGTCCTCCAGCAGCGCGCTGACGGCGGTCTTGAAGCGCGCGGGATCGGCGTCGCCGTCGATGTCGAGCGGATTTTCCTTGGAAAGATCGGTCGGCAGAACGCCTTCGAGCTTGCTCCAGGTCGCGGGCTCGATCGGCGCGAGCTTGCCGCGCTGGTCGGCGAGCCTGTCGGCGGCCAGACGTCCGAGGCCGCCCCCGTTCGACACGATGGCGAGCCGCCCGCCCGGAAACGGCTTGATGCGCCCGAGCGCCTCGGCCGCGTCGAACAATTCGTCGACGTCGCCGACGCGCAGCAGGCCGGCGCGGCGGAAGGCGGCGTCGTAGACCGTGTCCGGGCCCGCCATGTTGGCGACGGAGGAGCCGCCGCGCGGTCCGCGCTTGTGACGGCCCGACTTGACGACGATGACAGGTTTCACGCGCGCCGCGGCGCGGGCGGCGGACATGAATTTCTGCGGATCTTCGAGCCGGTCGATGTAGAGAAGGATCGCGCGCGTCGCGACGTCGAGCGCGAAATAGTCGAGCAGGTCGCCGAAATCGACGTCGACCATTTCGCCGGCCGAGACCATGCCGGAAAAGCCGACATGGCGCTTGTGCGCCCAGGCGAGCAGCGCCGCGCCGATCGCGCCGGATTGCGAGACGACGGCGAGGTCGCCGACCGGGGCCTGCTGCGCCGACAGCGACGCGTTGAGACCCGCGCGCGGCACCAGCATGCCGAGACAGTTCGGGCCGACGATGCGCATCCGCCCGCGCTGCGCGATCTTCCTCAGCCCGTCCGTCATCTCGCCGCCGCGCCAGCCCTCGGGATCGCGCGTCATCACGAGCGCGCCGGGCACGCCGAGTCGTTCGGCCTCTTCCATCTGCGCCAGCGTATGTTCGGCCGGCGCGGCCATAACGAGCAGATCGGGAGGGGCGGAAAGGTCCGCGAGCGCGCGGAGGCAGGGGCGCCCCTCGATCTCCTCGTAGCGCGGGTTGATCAGCGATATCTCGCCCTTGAAGCCGGCGCCGACGATATTGTCGAAGAGAGCCCGTCCCGACGAGTCAGGACGCGGGCTTGCGCCGACCAGGGCCAGCGACTTCGGCGTGAAGATGCGGTCGAGCGCCCGCGTACCCATGATGCTGCCCTCAAGCTCGGGCGGCCCTAGTTGGCCACGCCAATAATTCCGGAATCATATGCTGCAATGCAGCATAGGCAAGCCGTGAAATCCTTGCGATCGCTCAATGACTGGCGCTTATGGAGACGCGCGGGCGATTGACAGTCAATCGCGGCGCGGCTTCACTCGGCTCAAACGCGGCGGATGGCGACGAGGGAGCAGACAATGAAGCGAATGATTCTGGCGGGCGTGGGCGTTCTGGCGCTGATGGGGCCGGCGATGGCCGCCGATATCGTCGGCACCTGGCTGCGCAGCAACGGCGAGTCGCGCGTACGCATGGCGCCCTGCGGCGGCGGCGTCTGCGGCACGATCACGTGGCTCAAGACCCCCGGCAAGGGCGACGCCAAGGTCGGCCAGCAGGTCTTCTACAACATGAAGCCCGACGGCTCCGGCGGCTGGGAAGGTTCGGCCTTCAACCCGGAGGACGGCAAGACCTATTCCGGCAAGGCCTCGGTCTCCGGCTCGAGCATGACCACCAAGGGCTGCGTGCTCGGCGGCATGATCTGCAAGACGGTCAGCTGGAGCCGGGTCAACTGATCCCGCTCGCGGCCGCGCTCGGATGCCATTCGGGCGCGTAGCCGGCCGATAGCGCGGCGAGGCTGGTCGGCGGCGTCAGGCAGGCGACCGTGCAGCCGCGCGGTCGCTGCGCCGGCGCGCCGTAGCCGGCGAAAGACCAGGGCAGGACGCTCTTGCCGAGGATCGCGAAAGCGCGCGCGCCGTCCGCATAGATCGCGCCGTCCGGCAATGCGTCGATCGGCAGGTCGTGGCGGCGCTTGGCGCGTCCGTCGCGGCGCTCGGCGTCGAGCCGCCGGTCGAGATCGCCGGCGCGCAACGCTGCGGTCGGATCGACGGATTTCCGATAGGCGAGCGCGCGCTCCCTGCGGCATTCGAAACAGGGACGGTGGCCGGCCGCCAGCGCCGTCGGTTCGTCGAGAAAGAAAAGGTCGGTGTAGCGCCTGCCGAAGACGACGTTGCGCCTGTCCTTGAAGGCGCACAGGCACGTGATCCACTGCTTCGATTTCCATCGCGACGCGCCCAGCGTCTGGTCGTCGCGATGAAAGCGACCGCCGCGATTGCCGTAGAACAGGCCGCGCTCGCGCGTCGCGCGAATTTCGCCGAACGGATCGACGCGATTCTGAAGCGGCGAGGGCCGCATTCAGCCGACGAAGCCGGCGGACGGGCTGGAGCAGCGCCCCTCGCGCGCCTTCATCGCCGGCGGGTCGCAGGGCGACATATCTTCCGCGCACATGGGCCGGCAGACCTTGCCGGTGACGGGATCGACCTGCCCGCCGTCCGGTCGCGCATTGTCGCGATCCTCGCCGCCCTGCTGCGCGAACGCGCCGCCCGCGAGCGCGACAGTTGCGCCTGCGGCGCAAGACGCCAGGAGCGTTCGCCGGGACAAGGTCCGCGCGGTCAACGCAACGCCCCGCCTGTCGGGCTGGAGCAGCGCCCGTCGGCGGCCTTCTGCGCGGGAGAGTCGCAGGGCGAGAGGTCCTGCGCGCACATCGGCTGGCAAGAGCCGTCATCGAACTCGTCGTCGGGCTCGTAACGCGGTCGGCGCCGACGCGGGCGGACACGGTCTTCGTAATAGACCTGCGCCGGCGCATCGCCGGCGAAGACAACTGCGCCGAGCGCAGAGGCTCCCAGGAACAGAATCGCGCGCCGCGACGGATCGGTCATGAATGCTGTCATTGCTGTTCTCTCTGGATCAGCCTGCTTATGCGGAAAGGCCGATCGGTTTCGAAGGTTGGAGCGCGCGTCGGGCGAAAGACCGGGTTCCGGTTTTCGGCCCGCGCGCTCTAGGGCATCTGGACTCCCCCCACGAGCGGGCTGGTGCAGCGACCGTCGGCGCGCTTGAATTCCGGCGGATCGCACGGTGTCATGTCGAACGTGCACATCGGCCGGCAGACGCCGGGACCGATGCCGACGCGCGCCGTTTCGTAGGCGCGAACGTTCTTCTTCGGGCGGTGCTTGGCCGCCGCGGGACCGGCCGACAGCGCGGCTACGGCCAGAACGACGATCGCGAGACGCATGTGGGCCTCCATCTGATGCTGGCCGACAGATTACGCGCCAAGCCTCCGCCGGCAAGTGCGCAAACGGCCGCGCCCACGGTTCGCCGCGCTTTCGGGCTGCGCCTCAGCGTGCATCCGCCTGCAGGCCGATCGTGTCGACCTGATAGACGTCGTCGGCGAAATGCACGGTGCCGTCGGCCGAGGCCCAGCCGGTCATGTAGACCCAGACGACCGGCACCGGGCGGACGAGCTTGAGGTCTTGCCGCTCCTTGCCGATCTGCGCCATCAGCGCCGCGCGATCCCAGTTCCCGGAGCCTTCGAGGAGCCAGGCGGCCAGATCGTAGACGCCCTGCACGCGCACGCAGCCATGCGAAAGGAAGCGATAGTCGCGGTTGAAGAAGCCCTTGGAGGGCGTGTCGTGCATGTAGACCGCGTGCTTGTTGTTCATCTGGATGCGGATCGAGCCGAGCGCGTTGTGTACGCCGGAATCCTGCCGCAGCGTATAATTGACCGCCTTCTCGCTGCCCCAGTTGATCGAGCGCGGGTCGATCACCGTGCCGCGCCCGTCCAGGATCTTGATCTTGGAGCGCGCGAGATAGCCCGGATCCCTGCGCATCTTCGGGATGATCTCGTTCTTGATGATCGAGGTCGGCAGGGTCCAGGTCGGGTTGAGGTTGACCGCGCTGATCCGCGTCGCGACTTCCGGCGAGCGATGGTCGACGTCGCCGACGACCGCCGTGTAGCGCTTGACCACCTGGCCGTTTTCGATCGCCTCGACGGCGGCCGAGGGAATGTTGACCACGACATAGCGGTCGCCGAAGGCGAACTGCACGCCCGCCAGCCGCTGCGAACTCGAGGCGAGCTGCTTGAAACGCACGTTGGCGGTCGTGTTGATGGCGCGCAGCGTCGCGCCGGAAACGACGCCGGTTTGTTTCAGGCCGTTGCGCGCCTGAAAATGCTTCACCGCGGCCGCCAGGCCCGCATCCCAGGAATCGCCGGGACCGACCGATTCGTGGGGGTCGCCCTCCACCTGCAGCCGTCGCCGCAGCGCCGCGACCGCCGCGCCCTTCGCGCCCGGCCCGACATTGCCCGGCACTTTCGGCCAGCCGCCGGCGTCGACGATTCTGGCGTAGCGCTCGGAGGCGGCGGCTGTGGCGAAGAAGGTCTCGGGCTGAAAGGAGGGCGTTGGATCGTCGGACAGGGCCCATTCGCGGATCGGCGGCTTGGGCTTCGGCTTGGCGGCGGCCTTCGGCTGCGGCGCGGGTTGCGGCGGCGGAAAACCGGCGGCGTCGCCGGCCGGCTGCGCCGTCTG
>JBDHTL010000178.1:0-6540 GCA_039808645.1 Rhodoblastus sp.
GACGCCGAAGCCAGGGCGCGCCGTCGGGCGGCCATCGCCAACGAGCGGCGCTCGTGGATCGACCGCCGCGAGAACGGCGCCGACCATATCGCCGATTTCGAAACGCGCCGCGCGGAAGCGCAGGACGAAGCCGAGCTTCTGGCGGAAGCGCCGGACGAATTCCTGATGAAGCGCCGCGCGCTGATGCACGAGATGGACGCGGCGGAACAGGCGCGCAAGGAGGCGGCCGACGCCCGCGCCGCCGCCGAGACGATGCTCGCCGAAGCCGACCGCGTCGCGCGCGCCGCGCTCGACGCGATGAGCGTTTCGCGCGAGGAACGGGCCCGATCGGAATCGCGCGTGGAAGCGGGCCGCCAGCGGCTCGCCGACGTCCTGCGCTCGATCGAGCACGAACTCGAATGCGCGCCGGAGCAGCTGGCGGAACTCGCCGGCGCGAAGCCCGGCGACGAACTGCCCGCGGCGGACGAGATCGCCGAACGGCTCGACAAGCTGAAAACCGACCGCGAGCGCCTCGGCGCCGTCAACCTGCGCGCCGACGACGAACTGACCGAGGTCGAAGCGCAATCGGCCAGGATGACCGCCGAGCGCGACGACCTGACCGAAGCGATCCGCAAGCTGCGTGGCGCGATCGGCAATCTCAACCGCGAGGGCCGCGAGCGCCTGCTCGCCGCGTTCGATGTCGTGAACGCGCATTTTAAGGAATTGTTCTCGACGCTGTTCGGCGGCGGCACGGCCGAGTTGCAACTGGTCGAGAGCGACGATCCGCTGGAAGCCGGTCTCGAAATTCTCGCGCGCCCGCCGGGCAAGAAGCCGCAGACCATGACGCTGCTGTCGGGCGGCGAGCAGGCGCTGACCGCGATGAGCCTGATCTTCGCGGTGTTCCTCACGAACCCGTCGCCGATCTGCGTGCTCGACGAAGTGGATGCGCCGCTCGACGATTCCAACGTCGAGCGCTTCTGCGACCTGCTCGAAGAGATGCGCAAGAAGACCGACACGCGCTTCGTCACGATCACGCACAATCCGATCACCATGGCGCGGATGGACCGGCTGTTCGGCGTCACGATGGCGGAACGCGGCGTCAGCCAGCTCGTCTCGGTCGATCTCGCGCAGGCCGAGAAGTTCCTGGACGCGGCGGAATAGCCGCGCCGGTCCCGGCGGCGCAAATCTCCTCGACGTCCCCCGTTCCGCTGCTACAGTGACCGCCGGCCGCTATCGGCCGATGCCTCAGGGGGAGGCCTGTCATGCGCGCGTTCAACGTCGTCAAATTTAAGGTGAAGCCCGGCAGCGAAACCGCTTTCCTCGACGCCCACCGGAACGGCAAGGCCAAGTGGCCGGGCCTCGTCAAGGGAACGATCATCAAGACGGGCGAGGCCAGCTATTGCCTGATCGGCGAATGGACCAGCGCCGACGCGCTGGCGGCCGCGCGGCCCGCGATGATCGAGACGCTCAATTCGTTTCGCGCCACGCTCGACGAGGTCGCGGAGGGACGCGGCGTCACCGACGCCGTGTCCGGCCCCGTGGCGCTGGACATAGAATAGCGCCCGACAACGCCGGGACCGCCAGCCTCTGGCCGGCAAACGCCGCACTGTGAATCTGGGCCGGCTGGAATCCGGCGGTCCCGGCGCGCCCATCATCTCCGCAAGAGCGCGAACCGGAGCCAAAGCCGCTTTTTCCGCCAACCGGCGGCCGGCGCTCGCGCCGACGCACCTGCCATGCGGGCCGAGGGCTCGCAGCCTCCCGCCAAGCTGCTAATCTCGGCGCGGGAGGACAAAAAATGCGTTCATACGACGTCACCGTTTTCGACGGCCCGCTTTCGCTCAACGAGCGCCCGACGCCGCAGCCCGTGGGCGAGGAAGTGCTGGTGAAGATCACTGCCGCCGGCGTCTGCCATTCCGACATTCACATCTGCGAGGGCTTCTACGATCTGGGCGGCGGCAAGAAATTCCACATGGCCGATCGCGGCATGAAGCTGCCGATCACCATGGGCCACGAGATCGCGGGCGAGATGGTGTCGGGCGGGCCTGATGCGGGACCGGTGAAGGCCGGCGAAAAGGTCGTCGTCTTCCCCTGGATCGGCTGCGGCAAATGCGCGGTCTGCGCGCGCGGCGAGGAGAACCTCTGCCTGCAATCGAGATTCCTGGGCGTGTTCCGCAACGGCGGCTATGCGACGCATGTGATCGTGCCCGCCAAGCGCTATTGCCTGCCGATCGGCGACATGGACACGGCCGTCGCCGCGCCCTACGCCTGCTCGGGACTCACCACCTACAGCGCGCTGCAGAAGATCGGCGCGAAAGTCTATCAGCGCGAGCCGATCGTGGTGATCGGCGCGGGCGGCCTCGGCCTGATGTGCCTCACGCTGATGAAGGCGATGGGCGCGCATGGCGCCATCGTCGTCGACGTCAATCCGACGAGCCGCGAGGCCGCGATGAAGGCGGGCGCGCTGGCCGCCATCGATCCGAAGGCGCCGGACGCGGTGGCGCAGATTCGCAAGCTCACGCCCGACGGCGCGGGCGCTGCGGCCGTGATCGATCTCGTCGGCGCCGGCGCGACCGTGCAGCTCGGCCTCGACGTGATGGCGCGCGGCGGGCGCGTGATCGTCGTCGGCCTGATGGGCGGCGAAGTCACCGTGCCGACGCCGACCATCCCGCAGCGCGCGATGACGCTGCAGGGGTCCTATGTCGGCAATCTGGAGGAGCTGAAGGAACTGATGGCGCTCGTCGCCAAGGGCGGCGTGCCGCGCGTGCCGATGGTCGAGCGCACGCTGGACGAGGCGGACGCGGCGCTCAACGACCTACGCTCCGGCAGAATCGTCGGGCGGATCATCCTCAAGCCGTAAGGACGGCAGTAGGCAATCGGCTTTCGGCATTCGACCGCCGATTGCCGACTGCCTAATGCCCGCGGGCCGCAGGCGCGTCAGGCGTGCCCCGCGTCGCCCGACAGAAAGGCCGGATCGACGCCCATCGCGCGCAGCGCGCGATCGTATTTGTTCTCGTGCGCGGCGTCGAAGATGAGGGCGGGATCGGCCGGCCCGGTCAGCCAGCCGTTGTGCAGCAATTCGTCCTCGAGCTGGCCCGGTCCCCAGCTCGCGTAGCCCAGGGCCAGCGCCGCCTGGTGCGGGCCGACGCCATCGGCGATGGCGCGAAGAATGTCCAGCGTCGCGGTCAGGCACACGCCCTTGTCGATCGTCACGGTCGATTCGCCGGAATTGAAATCGGCGCTGTGCAGCACGAAGCCGCGGCCGGATTCCATCGGGCCGCCGCGCAGCACCTGCACGCCCTCGACCTCCGGCGGCAGGCGGATCGCCGCCTTCTGGTCGATCACCTTCAACTGCACCAGCAGTTCGGAAAAGGTGACGGAACTGGACTTCTTGTTGATGACGATGCCCATCGCCCCTTCGTCGGAATGGGCGCACATGTAGATGACCGTGCGGGCGAAACGCTCGTCGGGCATGGAGGGCATGGCGACGAGCAACTGGCCGTCGAGATATGCGGTTTTGTCGGACTTGGGCTTCGATTTCTTGCGCGCCATGTCGTCAACGTAGTCGCGCCCCCCTGCGGCGCCAAGGCGCGGCAGGGGACCGCTCACGGAATATTCAGTGGCGCGCGAGCGGCCGGGCCACTAAACGCTTGATATGCGCATCCTCCGCCTGCCCGTAATTCTCGCGCTTTCTCTGGCGCTCGGCGCCGTCGCGCAGGCCGGACCGGCCAGCGACAAGGCGCGCGTGTCCTTCGTCTCGGGCGGGAGGCTCGTCGACGGCGCCTATCGCGCCGCGATCGTCATCGACCTTGCGCCGGAGACGACGACCTACTGGCGCAATCCCGGCGAGGCCGGCTCGCCGCCGAGCTTCGATTTCTCGGCGTCCAGCAACCTCGCCGGCTTCGAGGTCGCCATGCCCGCGCCCAAGCGCATCGTGGAGGCCGGTCTCGACGTGTTCGGCTATCACGACCGCGTCGCCTTCGTCGCGACCCTCACGCCGAAGGACGCGGACAAGCCGGTGACCGCCGACCTCAAGATGGATTACGCGGCCTGCGAGAAGATTTGCGTGCCGATGCATGCCGAGGCGCGGCTGGAGTTTTCGCCCGCAAGTGGCGCGGGCGCGGATGCGGCGCTCGTGAATGCGGCGCGGGCGGCGCTGCCAAGACCCGTGGCGCTGGAAGCGGCTGCGACGCTTGCGCCGGTCGCCGGCGCGGACAAGCCGACCTGGACGGTGACGCCGAAGGCGGGCGGCGCGCTCGACCTGTTCGCCGAAACGCCGGACGGCTATTTCGCGGAAACGAAGCGCGAGCCGAACGGCGCCTTCCGGCTGGCGCTGGTCGAGGCGCCGAAGGACGCCGGGCCGCCCGGGTCGCCGGTGCGGCTCACCATGACGACGGCCGCCGGCGCGCTGGAATTCTCGGTCAGGCTCGACGGCGGGCGTCCTCCGCCCTAACTTGGACCCAGCGGCGTTCGCCGCACGAAATCAATCAGGAGCAAGAAATGACGATCAAGGTTGGCGACCGCCTGCCGAAGGCCACTTTCACGGTCATGACGGCCGACGGCCCGGCTGCGAAATCGACGGACGACCTGTTCAAGGGCAGGAAGGTCGTGCTCGTGGGCGTGCCGGGCGCCTTCACGCCGACCTGCCACAGGAACCACCTGCCCGGCTTCATCGAGAACGAGAAGGCGATCAAGGCCAAGGGCGTCGACGATATCGCGGTGATCTCCACCAACGACGTGTTCGTGATGAACGCCTGGGCCAAGGATACGAAGTCCGAGGGCAAGATCACGTTCCTGGCCGACGGCAGCGCGGCCTTCGCGAAGGCGACCGGCCTCGATCTCGACCTGACAGAGCGCGGCATGGGCATGCGCAACAAGCGCTTCTCGATGATCGTCGACGACGGCGTCGTGCGCTCGCTGAACATCGAGGAAGGCCCGGGCGCGGAAAAATCCGGCGCCAAGACGATGCTCGAACAGCTCTGACGCGCCGGCCGGACGGCCCTGCCCCGCGCGATCGCTCCAGGATGACAGGGCCGATTGCGCGGGGAGGCTCCGATCCGGTGATCGAACTGGACAACGTCAGGGTCCAATATCAGGGCGCGTCCCGTCCTGCGGTGCGCGACGCGACCCTGACGATATCGGCCGGGACCTTCGTCGCGCTCGTCGGCCCCTCTGGCTCCGGCAAGACCTCGCTGCTCAAGACCATCAACCGGCTGGTCGAGCCGAGCGGCGGCGCGATCCGCATCGACGGCCGCGACATCGGCGAATTCGCCCCGCACGAGCTGCGCCGCCGCATCGGCTACGTCTTCCAGGGCGTCGGCCTGTTTCCGCACATGAGCGTGCGCGAGAACATCGCCATCACGCCGAGCCTATTGGGATGGTCGCGTGAGAAGATCGCGGCGCGGGTGGACGCCGTGTTCGATCTCGTCGCCCTGCCGCGCGATTATCTGGACCGGGCGCCGGCCGCGCTCTCGGGCGGCGAGCGGCAGCGCGTGGCGGTCGCCCGCGCACTGGCGGCCGAACCGCGCATCGTCATCATGGACGAACCGTTCGGCGCCCTCGATCCGGTGACGCGCGACGCGCTGGGCCAGGCTTATCGCGCGCTGCATGAGCGCATGGACCTGACCACGGTCATGGTGACGCACGACGTGCAGGAGGCCGCGCTGCTCGCCGACCGTATCGTCGTGCTCGGCGACGGCGCGATCGTCGCCGACGATACGCCGCGCGCCATGCTCGCGGGCGCGCATCCCGACGCGTCTGCCCTGTTCGAGACGGCGCGCCGCCAGGCCGCGCGCATTGCGGATCTCGCGCGCATCGCCGATCTCGCGCGCGGCGCGGAACCGCGCCCGTGAACGCGCAGCTCGCCGCGGCCGTCGCGGTCCTGCCGAACACTCTCGCGCAACACGTCCTCGTCAGCCTCAGCGCCATGGCGCTCGGCGCCGGCGTCAGCCTGCCGCTGGCGCTGTGGGCGGCGCGACGGCCGGGCCTGCGCTGGCCGCTGCTGGCGACAACCAGCCTCGTGCAGACGATCCCCGCGCTCGCCCTGCTCGCGCTGTTCTATCCGTTGCTGCTGGCGCTCTCCGGCCTCACGCAGAAGTTCTTCGGCGGCGCCGTTCCGTCGCTCGGATTCCTGCCGGCGCTGCTGGCGCTCGCGCTCTACGCCATGCTGCCGATCGTGCGCGCGACCATATTGGCGATCTCAGGGATCGATCCCGCGATCGCCGAAGCCGCCGACGCCGTCGGCATGACGCCGGCGCAACGCCTGTGGCGCGTCGAACTGCCGCTCGCCGCGCCCTCCATCGTCGGCGGCCTGCGCACCGCGATGGTATGGACGATCGGCGCGGCGACGCTGGCGACGCCGGTCGGCCAGGTCTCGCTTGGCAATTACATCTTCTCCGGCTTGCAGACGGAGAACTGGGTGTTCGTCCTGTTCGGCTGCGCGACCTCGGTCGTCGTCGCGCTCGCCGCCGACCAATTGCTCGCGCTGGTCGAGACGGGCGCCGAGCGGCGCGACTGGAGACGCGCGCTGATCGGCGCCGGCGGATTCGCGCTGGCGGCGATCGC
>JBDHTL010000179.1:0-6478 GCA_039808645.1 Rhodoblastus sp.
TCGTCTCGTTCGACGAGCCCATCGCGAATTCGTCGAGGTTGAGCTTGCCCAGCATCACCGCGCCGTCGCGCCAGAGCTGGCTGGTGACGGTGGATTCGTAATGCGGCTTGAAGCCTTCGAGGATGCGGCTCGCCGCCGTCGTCTCGACGCCGTTGGTGCAATAGAGATCCTTGACGCCGAGCGGCAGGCCCTCGAGCGGCCGCGCCTCGCCCTTGGCCAGCCGCGCATCGCTTTCGGCGGCGGCCGCCAGCGCGCGATCCGGCGTCTCTTTCAAGTATGCGTTGAGCGCGCGCGCCTTTTCGACCGCTTCGACATGCGCGCGGGTCAGTTCGGTCGCGGTGAAGGTCTTGGCCTTGAGGCCGTCGCGCGCGGCGGCGAGCGAGAGACGCGTCAGATCGGTCATGACTTACTCCACGACCTTCGGCACGACGAAGAAATTGTCCTCGCGCTCCGGCGCGTTCGCCACCACGTCGGCGGCGATGAACCCGTCCGTCACCTCGTCCGCGCGCATGCGCAGATGCATCGGCATGACCGAGGTCATCGGCTCGACGCCTTCGACGTCGACGGCGCTGAGCGCCTCGACGAAGGACAGGATGGCGTTGATCTCGCCTTGCAGATGCTCGACTTCCTTGTCCTCGACCGCAACGCGCGCGAGATGCGCGATGCGGCGGACGGTGGCCTGATCGACGGACATGAGGGCTCCGGACTGGCGCGGCGCTCATCCGGCGCCGCGCAAAAACTCGCTGTGCGAAGTCGGATATATCCGACTTCGCGTTGCGGCGCCCTATAGCATTTGCGGCTTTTGCAGCGCAAACGCGGCTCAACCCGCCAGCAGACGCTCGCGGAAAAAGGCGATCACCCGCGCTTCCGCCTGGCGTGTCGGGCCCTCCGGATCGGCATCGTTCAGATGCACGGTCAGGACGGAATGCGGATAGGTCGTCGCTTCGGGATTGGTGGCCATGTCGTCGATCTCGATCGCCTCGAAAGCCTCGCCGAATTCTTGGGCGTAGCGCGCGAATCGCGCGTCGCCGACATGCGGGTCGCCTTTGAAGCGCAGGCCGATCATCGACAGGCCCTCGTCCTTGAACCTCTGGCGCGCGCAGGAAATCTCCTCCGGCGAGGCGTCGATCGCCCGCCGCCGCGCCGCCGTCATCGTGAAGGGCAGCGAGGGTTGCGAGAGGACCGGCGCGATGACGGAGGGCTCCGTCATCATCGCGAGCGCGAAGCCGCCCGTCAGGCACATGCCGAGCGCGCCGGCGCCGGGCCCGCCGCACTCCTCGTGCGCTTTCCTGGCCAGCGCGCGCAGCCAGTCGACGATCGGGCTCGAGCGATCCGTCGACCAGACCGAAAAGGCGCGCCGCATGCAGAAGGTCGCCTGCGCCAGCGACTTCAAGACATAGCCCGGCGTCACCGCCCGTCCGGGCTCGCCGAACAGGCTCGGCAGATAGACGGTCATGCCGGCGTCCGCCACCCTATCGGCGAAGCGTACGACCAGCGGATGCAGGCCGGGAATCTCGTGAACGATGACGACGGCGGGCCCCTGCCCGCGCTTGTAGACATCGTGCGTGAAGCCGTGAGCCGAGAATGAGGATTTCTCGTAAGGCGCAAGCGTCGTTCCCATCCACCCTCCAAAATCACTCGGAGGACGTAATCCCCAGCGCCGGCGCAAGCAACAGGCCGACGGAATCGACCGCCAGGTGCGCGACCATGCAGGCGACGAGATCGCGTCGCCAGAGATAGACGAGCGTGAAGAAGCCGCCGCCGACGATCGGCGTCGCGATGGCGCCGAGGCCCCAGAACGGCACATGCGCGGCGACGAAGGCGGCAAGCGCGATGAGCGCGGCCAGCCAGCGTCTTCCTGTCAGCGCCGTCAGCCGTTCGATGGCGAAGCCGCGATAGAGCGCCTCCTCCGCCACGCCAGCGGTGATCAGCATGAACAGTCTGAGCCACAGCGGCCATTGCAGGATCTGGCTCGCCGGCGCCTTGGCCTCGAACAGCCCGTTCTTCCAGAGAACGAAAGCGATGGCGTAGAGACCGACATAGACCGAGGCCCCGACGCCGAGGCCGAGAAGGATCGAGCGCAGCCGCGGACGCACGAGGCCGACGGCCGACAGAGGCAGACGGTCGCCGTAGAGATGGCAGGCGAGCGCGGCCGCGAGCACGACCCAGAGGCTCGATTGCGCGACGAAGACAGAGGCGAGGCCGGAACCCGCCATGAGATAGAGTCGCTGCATCGGCGCGGTCGTCGCCAGCAGCGGACCCAGCAGGACGCAGGCGAGGCCCGCGATCGTCCAGAGGCTCGCGCGGCGGGGCGCGCTGTCGATCCCTTGTGTCATGCCGCGCAGCATAGCGGCGTTGGGCGCGGTGTTAATCGCGGCGACGCGTTTGACTGCGGCGTGCGGACGCGCGACAGCCATACGATGAGCGAAAACTCCGAAACCGCGGCGTCGAGCCCGAAGCCGAAAGCCGGGAGCAACGTGGTCGAGATCGCCGCCCTGCCCGGCCGGCTGAAGCGCTTCGACCGGCTGATGGGCCTCGACCTCGGCACGAAGACGATCGGCCTCGCCCTGTCCGACGTCGAGCGGCGTCTGGCCTCGCCGCTCGAAACCATCGCGCGCCGCAAGTTCACGCTGGACGCGGAGGCCATGCTGAAGCTCGCCGCGAGATACGAGGTCGCGATCTTCGTCATCGGCCTGCCGCTCAACATGGACGGCACGGAAGGGCCGCGCTCGCAGGCGACCCGCGCCTTCGTGCGCGCGATGGCGGCCAAGACGCCGATCCCCTTCGTCTACTGGGACGAACGCATGTCGACCGCCGCCGTCACGCGCGAGTTGATCGCGCAGGACGTGTCGCGCGCCCGGCGCGCCGAAGTCGTGGATCGCATGGCCGCCGCCTATATTCTCCAGGGCGCGCTCGACCGGCTGCGCGCAATTCAGTCCCAGGGCTCCCGAGACTGAGCGGGCTCGAACATTTGGGTTGCATCGAAAATTTCAGCAACTTATAGTTGCGACATTGCTTTGGGGATTTCGATGAGTCGCCAGGAACTCGATGTCGCGACGCCGCGCGAACGCGAGCGTGCGGACATGCTGGGCTATATTTCAGAGATGACCGGCGAACTGGCGTCCATGGCGGGCGCCGCGCGGATGCCGATGTTGACCTATTTTCTCAACATGGCGCGCGTGGAAGCGGAGATGCAGCGCAACGCCGCCGTTTCCGACGCCGCGTCACGGGGCGACGCCCGCCATCGACGCGCATAGGGCGCGTCCCGCAACACGCTTAAGGCCCGCGAACCCCGCGAGACTGGCGCCGCGCGAATCCCTGCGGAGGCGCGCGCCCTGCATCGCGAGACGCGATGGAAACTCGCACGTCATTGCGAGGAGCACCGGTGAAACCGCAAAGCGGTTTCACTTGTAGCGACGCGGCAACCCATTCTCGCAAGCTGGTCCGGCCTGTCATCGGGCGCGCCTTCGGCGCGACCCGACGGCTCGCAATGACGGACGGATGACGCCGTCCAAAATCATCCCGCCCTAAATCTCGGGCGCGAGCGAGACGCGATTGCCGCCGTGGCGCGCGAGGCGGCCCTCGATCTCCAGTTCGAGCAGCGCGGTGTGCACCATCTGCGCCGGAAGCTGCGAGGCCCGCGCGAGATCGTCGACGCCGATCGGCGACGGGCCGAGCAGCGCGCTCACGCGTTCGAGCGCGGCGTCCGCGTCCATCGCCGCCGGCCGCGCATGGGCGAAGTTTTCGCGCGGCTCGTTCATTTCGTGATCGGTCAGCGTTTGCGGCGTCGTGGCCGCGCCGACGTCGAAAAGGTCGCTTTCGTCCCACAGCGGCTCCGTCCGGGCCACGCCAGCCTCCTCGCCGAAGAGATCGGCGCGCGGCGCGCCGCCCTCGATCATCGGCGCGATGACCTCCAGAACGTCCTCGGCTCGCGTGCACAGCGTCGCGCCGGAGCGCAGCAGGTCGTTCGTCCCTTCCGCGCGCGGATCGAGCGGCGAGCCCGGAACGGCGAAGACCTCGCGTCCCTGCTCGCCGGCGAAGCGCGCGGTGATGAGCGAGCCGGACCGCCGCGCCGCCTCCACGACGACGGTCGCCAGCGCGAGGCCCGAGACGAGCCGGTTGCGGCGCGGGAAATCGCGGCCGCGCGGCTCCCATTCGTGCGGCATTTCGGAAACGACCGCCCCGCTCTCGCAGATCGCCTGCGCGAGCTCGCCGTGTTCTGCCGGATAGAGCCGCGCATGGCCGCCGGCGAGCGCGGCGATCGTGCCGCCGGCAATGCTCGCCCGATGCGCGGCCGCGTCGACGCCGCGCGCAAGGCCGGAAACGACAACGATCCCTTCCTTCGCCAGAACGCGCGCCAGCCGCTCCGCCATCGCGAGCCCGGCGGCCGACGCGTTGCGCGAACCGACGATGGCGACCGCCGGCCGCGCGAGCGTTTCGACGCGCCCGCGCACAGCGATCAGCGGCGGCGGGGAATCGATGGCGCGCAAGGTCGCGGGATAGTCGGCTTCGCCGAGCGCGACATAGCGCACGCCGGCCTTCGTCGCGGCCGCGATCTCGCGCTCGGCCTCGTCGCGCGAAAAGATGCGGATCGCGCGCTCGCCCCTGGCGTCGCGCAGCAGATCCGGCAGCGCTTGCAGCGCCGCGCCCGCGCCGCCGAACTTGTTGATAAGAGAGCGGAAGGTGCGCGGCCCGACATTGTCGCAACGGATCAACTGCAGCCAGTCGAGCCTCTGCGCGTCGGTGAGCCGCACGCTCATCCCTTCTGCCCGATCTTGCTTTCCACCCCCATGCGCAGCCGCCGGATATTGTCGCGGTGCTTCCAGAACAGGATCGCGACGAGCAAGACCACGAGATTGCCGAGCGCCGGCCGCCCGAGCAGGAACATCGACGCGCCGGCGGCCAGCGACCCGACCAGCGCCGCGAGCGACGAATAGCGCGTTGCGAAGGCGACGCCGAGCCAGACGATGGCGAAGACGAGCGCGGCGCGCCATTCGAGCGCGGCCATCACGCCGAGAAACGTCGCCACGCCCTTGCCGCCCTTGAACTTCAGCCAGACCGGATAGATGTGGCCGATGAAGGCGCCGAGCCCCGCGACGCCCGCCGCGGCCGGGCCGAAACGCGCGGCGATCAGCACGGCGAACGTGCCCTTGAGCGCATCGAGCAGCAGCGTCGCCGCCGCCAGATCCTTGCGGCCGGTGCGCAGCACGTTGGTCGCGCCGATATTGCCCGAACCGATCGAGCGCAGATCGGCCGTGCCGAAGACTTTCGTGAGCAGGAGGCCGAAGGGGATGGAGCCGCAGAGATAGCCGAACAGAAAGGCGGCGATCAGCGTCGCGCCGGCGATCTCGGAAAGAAATGCGATACTCATGAGCCCCGCGCTTGTCGTCTTGCGCAGAGCCTATTCGTAGGCGACGGCGCCGGCAACCAGCGTCATTTTGACCCGGCCCTGCATCCGCGCCTCGTCGAAGGGCGTGTTGCCGCACTTGGAATGCAGCTTCTCCGGATCGACCACGAAGGGCTCGTCGGGATCGAAGCGGATGAGGTCGGCCGGAGCGCCAGCCGCGAGCCGACCCTGCGGCAGCCTGAGGATTTCCGCCGGCCGCGTCGAAAGCGCGCGCAGGAGCTGCGGCAGGTCGAGATCGCCGGCGTGCACCAGGCGCATTCCCGCCGCCAGCATGGTCTCGAGCCCGATCGCGCCGAATTCGGCTTCCGCGAATGGCAGCCGCTTGGTCTCGACGTCCTGCGGATCGTGGTCGGACACGATCACGTCGATCAATCCGCTCGCCACCGCCTCGACCAGCGCGCGCCGCGTCTCCTCGCGGCGCAAGGGCGGGCGCAGCTTCAGGAAGGTGCGGTAGTCTCCGATGTCGTTTTCGTTCAGCGTGAGGTGATTGATCGAGACGCCGCAGGTCACGGGCAGCCCCGCCTTCTTCGCGCGCGAAATAATGTCGAGCGATTGCTCGCAGGTGACGCTCGCCGCGTGATAGCGCCCCCGCGTGAGCGCCACGAGGCGCATGTCGCGTTCGAGCACGATCGCCTCGGCTTCCGCCGGCACGCCGGAAAGACCGAGCCGCGAGGCGAGTTCGCCCTCGTTCATCACGCCTTCGGCCAGATCGCGCTCCTCGGCGTAATGCACGATCAGCGCGTCGAAATCGCGCGCGTAGGACAGCGCGCGTCGCATGACCTTCGCATTGCGCAACGATTGGCCGGCGTCGCCGAAGGCGACCGCGCCGGCTTCCAGCAGCAGGCCGAACTCGGCGATCTCTTTCCCTTCGCGCCCCCGCGTCAGCGCCGCCATCGGCAGCACGCGCACGCTGCCCGTGTCGCGCGCGCGACGCTTGAGAAAATCCACCACGGCCGGATCGTCGACCGGCGGATGCGTGTCGGCGCGCGCGACGATTGTCGTCACGCCGCCGATTGCCGCAGCCGTCGTCGCGGTCGCGATCGTCTCGCGATGCTCGGCGCCGGGCTCGCC
>JBDHTL010000180.1:0-6456 GCA_039808645.1 Rhodoblastus sp.
GACAACGCCGGCGGCGACGGCGCCGTGGTGGTCGGCAAGCTGGTCGAGGCCACGGACTACGCCTACGGCTTCGACGCCCAGAACGGCGACTATGCCGACATGGTGAAGGCCGGCATCATCGACCCGACCAAGGTTGTGCGCACGGCTCTCCAGGACGCGGCTTCGGTCGCCGGCCTGCTGATCACCACCGAGGCCATGATCGCCGAACTGCCGAAGAAGGAATCCGCGCCGGCCATGCCGGGCGGCGGCATGGGCGGAATGGACTTCTAATTGCGTAACCCCGAAAAGTTGCAGACTTTTCGGGCAAGGTTACGCGAAGAGGTCTCCATTCGCCCAATGGTTCGATGAGCCAAGGCGCGGCAGGCTGCGCCTTGGCGCGGAATGGACTTCCAAGAAGCTTCCATTCGCCGAAAGCTTGGCTGCAAGACTGGAAAGGCCCGGCCGACGCCGGGCCTTTCTTTTTTGCGTTCGGCGTCTGGAGGGGCGGGGCGCCCAAATTGTGGCCGCCCCGCTTGCGCCCAGCACATTTCGGCTTATGGTTTCGGACGTTAGGGTGCTTGGGCCGGCGCGCGCCGATCGCCCAATCCGGCCAGTGTCGAACCGATCGCGTTCGGCGGGGCGGTCGCGCTGAAGCTGTGTGACTCGTGAACGGGGGACGCGCTACGGCGCGAGCGGCCAATGAGCAAAGTGCTGAACACGGGACGAACGACGACGCGCGCCGATCTTCTGGACGCCGTCTTTGCAGCCTGTCCGACGCTGTCGCGGGCGCAGGCGCGCACTATTTTCGAGATGACGCTCGAGGAGATCGCCGACAGTCTCGACCGCAACGAAGCGGTCAAGCTGCGCGGCTTCGGCGCCTTCAACGTGCGCTCGAAGCGCGAGCGCATCGGCCGCAACCCCAAGACCGGCGTCGAGGCGGCGATCAAGCCGCGCCGCGTGGTCACCTTCAAGCCCTCGCCGGTGCTGGTGGCCTGCGTGAACGGCCTGTCGATCGAGGGTCTCGAGGCGGCCGACTGAGCGGGGAGACGCCCGGCGTCAGCCGCCGAGTTTCGCCTTGATCGCGTGATCGGCGAGCGTCTTGCCGAGCGACCAGACCGCGCCGGGCACCCGATGCGCATCGGCGATCACGGCGTCGAACGACCGTTCGATCCAGGCGACGTCCTCGTCGCCCAGGGTCAGCGGCGGCAGGAGCTTGATCGTGTGGGCGCCGTGGCCGGCGACCTGGCTCAGCACCTTGTGCTCCTTGAACAGCGGAATCGTGATCATCTGGCAGAACAGGCCGGAATTGACCTTCTCCAGCACGGTCCAGGCCGTCTTCAGCTTCAGCGATTTCGGCGGGCCGAATTCGATGCCGATCATCAGCCCCTTGCCGCGCACGTCCTTGACCAGTTCGTAGCGTTGCAGCATCGAGCGGAAGCCTTCGAGGATCTGCTCGCCGCGGCGTGCGGCGTTCTCGATCAGCTTTTCGCCTTCGATGACTTCGAGCGTGGCGAGGCCGGCGGCCATCGCCAGATCGTTCTTGGAGAAGGTCGAGCCGTGCACCACGGCGCGGTCCATGCGGTTGAAAACCTTCTCGAAAATCTGGCGGCGCGCCAGCACGGCGCCGACCGGCGCGTGGCCGCCCGAGAGCGCCTTGGCGAGCAGCACCATGTCGGGCTCCGCGCCCCAGTGCTCGACGGCGAGAAACTTGCCGGTGCGCCCGAGGCCGGTCTGGATTTCGTCCGCCACGAACAGCGCGCCGTGCTTGCGGCAGAGCGCGCCGGCGCGCGCGAGATAGTCGGGGGTGGGCATGTTGGCGCCCTTGCCCTGGATCGGCTCGACGAAGAAGGCGGCGACATCCTTGCGGGCCAGCGCCCGGTCGAGCGCGTCGAGATCGTTGAACGGGATTTCGGCGATGTCCGGCATCAGCGGCCCGAAGCCGTCGCGGAAGATGGCGTCGCCGTTCATCGACAGCGCGCCGTAGGTCAGGCCGTGAAAGGCGTGGTCGCAGAACAGGATGCGCGAGCGGCCGGTGGACGAGCGGGCGAATTTCATCGCCGCTTCCACCGCCTCGGCGCCGGAATTGCAGAAGAAGGCCTTGTCCAGCCAGGGCGTGTATTTCAGCAGGCGCTCGGCCAGCAGGCCGGAGAGGACGGAGACGTCCATCTGCACGAGATTGGGCAGATCGGCCTCGATCACGCTGACCAGCGCGCGGGCGACGTCGGGGTGGTTGCGGCCGAGCGCGAACACGCCCCAGCCCGAGAGCAGGTCGAGGTAGCGCGCGCCCTTGCGGTCCCACAGGTACTGGCCCGAGCCGCGGGTGAAGCCGACGTCGTAGCCGATCGTCTGCAGCACGCGCACCATCTGCTCGTTCAGATGGCGGGTGTGCAGCCCGTAGCGCTCCGGCTCCCGCCCGGCGGCCAGCGCGCCGAAGTCGAACGGATCGGTAGCGATCGGGCGGGGGGCGTTCAGCGTCAGCGACGCTTCGTTCATGCGGGCTCTCTCCGAAAGCGTCGCGCCGCGGCGCAGAAGCCGCGCGTCCGACCCGGGTGGGGGTGGCCGGCCAATTTTCATGACGGCGGACGCCGCCAATGTCAAACATGGCCTCCCGGGCCTTTCCCGGCCGTAAATGTGGCGCGTCCGAGGCCATCCGGCGGAAAGCGCCGGTTCGGCTTGCGCTTCGGGCGCGGCCGGTCGATACACGAGCCAAGGCGCTTCGGAAAAGGTGATTTGAATGAGGCTTCTCAGCGGCGCGGTCGGCGTCTTCGGGCTCCTTGCGGCATTCGCCGCGTTCAAGCTCGACGACAGCTTCCTCTATCTCGTCTCCGGCGCCGCGCTGATCTGCGCGCTGACCACGGCGGCCTCCGCGCGTATCTCGGCCTTCATGAAGATATTCGTCGCGATCTTCTCGACCGAGACGATCGTCTTCGGCCTGGCCGTCGTGGTTCTGCACGCCGAGAAATGGCCGGACCGGTTCAAGGAATTCACGCCGCCGGATTCCCTGCCGCTGACCGTCGCGATGTTTTCGATCCTGGTCTATGTCGTCTCGCGCCTGCGGGTGATGCGCGAGCCGCTGCGGATCGCCGATCTCTACTTCACGCAGAGCGATACGGGCGTGGCGCGCGTCTGGCCGTTCGGCGCCTATACCGCGCTCGAGCGTCGCATCGCCGTCGCGATGATCGCGACGCTCGTGCTCATCAACCAGGCGCAGGTGGCGATCACCGTCCGCCTGTCCTTCTTCAACCGCGACTGGTTCAACGCCATCCAGAGCAAGGACGCGCCGACCTTCTGGAAGCTGCTGCTCTGGGTCTTCGTGCCCTGGGCCTTCGTCTATATCGCCAGCGCCATCATCGAATTCGTTCTGCAGTCCATGCTCGTCATCCGCTGGCGGCGCTGGCTGACGGATTTCTACGTGTCGCACTGGCTCGGCGGCCACGCGCACTACCGCATGAGCCTGGCGGGCGGCGCGGCCGACAACCCCGACCAGCGCATCGCCGAGGACGTCAACCGATTCATCATCGGCGGCGGCGACGGCGAGGGCATCTACTCCTACTCGATCCTCCTGATCTCGACGCTATCCTCGCTCGTCTCCTTCTCCATCGTGCTTTGGGAACTGTCGGGCAATTACGCCATTCCCGGCACGGAGATCGTCATTCCCGGCCTCCTGTTCTGGGTGGCGCTGATCTATGCGGTGTTCGGCACGCTGGTGACGCATGCCATCGGCCGCTCGCTCGTCGGCATGTATTTCGAGCGCCAGCGCGTCGAGGCCGATTTCCGCTTCTCGCTCGCGCGCCTGCGCGAATACGCCGAACAGGTCGCGTTGCTCTCGGGCGAGAAGGCCGAGCAGAGCGCGCTCGGCGGCAAGTTCGGCGCAGTCATCGCCAACTATCTGCGCATCGTCGCGCAGCGCAAGAAGCTGATGGCCTTCACCGCCACCTACGGGCAGATTTCGCCGATCATTCCCTACATCTTCACCGCGCCCTTCTATTTCGCCGGCAAGATCCAGCTCGGCGTGATGACGCAGACCGCAGGCGCCTTCGGCCGCGTGGAAAGCGCGCTCACCTTCTTCGTCAACAATTATACCTCGCTCGCCGGCTTCACCTCGGTCGTCCAGCGCCTCAGCTCGTTCGACCAGGCGATCAAGGCGGCCGAGGATGCGGCCGACGCGGGCCCGCGCCGCGTCGCCGGCCCGGCCGGCGGCCCTGCGAGGCTCGACAAGGTTTCCGTCCGGCTGCCGAACGGCCGCGAGATCGTGCGCGCCGACGGCCTCGTCTTCACGCCGCGCGAGAGCGCGCTGATCACCGGCCCATCGGGGTCCGGAAAATCGACGCTGCTGCGCGCGACCTCCGGCATCTGGCCCTATGGCGCCGGCGAGATTCGCATTCCCGAGGGCGAGCGCGCGCTGGTGCTGCCGCAGCGTCCCTATCTGCCCAACGGCACGCTGCGGGCCGCCGTCTCCTATCCGGCCGAGCCCGGCGCCTATGCCGAGGACGACCTTCGCGCCGCGCTCAGGGCCGCGCGTCTCGAAGCCCTCGCCGAACGCCTCGACGACGACGATACGTGGTCGCAGCGCCTCTCCGGCGGCGAGCAGCAGCGCCTGGCGATTGCGCGCGCGTTGCTGGCGAAGCCCAAATGGCTGCTGCTGGACGAGGCGACCGCTGCGCTCGACGAAAAGCTGGAGGCTGAGGTCTATCAGGCGATCTTCGATCGTCTGCCCGGCACGACCGTGATCTCGATCGGCCATCGCTCGACCCTGCGCGCCATGCACAAGCGCCACCTCGATCTGGAAAAGCAGCCCGACGGCGTTTACGCGCCGCAGGGATGAATTGGACCGCGCGCCCTCGGGCGCGCTTCTTTCCACGCAAGGCGAGCCGGGAGGCTCGCGGTCCTGGAGTTTTGTCATGCACGCTGGACCCTTCGCGCTCGCCTTCGCCGCCGCCTATCTCGGCGCGGCGCTCTATTCCGTGCTGGTGGAACAGCCCGCGCGCCTCACGCTCGACGACCGCGCGCTGGTGAAGGAATGGGCGCCGAGCGACCGGCGCGCGCTTCTGCTGCTCGCGCTGTTCGCGCTGGCCGCCGCCATCGCCGCGCTGATCGAATATCGCGCGGGCGGCAATGCGCTCTGGCTCGTCGGCGCGGCCTTCGCCATGGCGAGCTGGCCGTACATGGCCTTCGTGCTGGTGCCGATCAACAATCGCCTGCTCGACCCCACAGCCGACGGCGCCGGCGCGCGCGGCCTGATCGCCACCTGGGGCCTGCTGGAATGGGGGCAGGTGGGCTTGGGTCTGGTCGCCAGCGGGATTTTCGTCAGGGCGTTGGGATAGCGGGCGGTCGGCAATCGGCAGTCGGCAGTCGATTGTGGGCCTCGGTCGGAGGCCCGTTGCCCGATGCCGACTGCCCAATGCCTATTGCCCTGAAAGCCCGGCGCGCCTAAACCCCGGCGCATGAGCGACCCCAGAAATATCGTGAAGGCCCGCCAGCCGCGCGGCCTCGCCGACCGCGGCCCGGCCGAACTCGCCGCCTCCGAGCGCATGCTGGCGAAAATCCGCGAGTCCTACGAACTCTACGGCTTCGAGGCGGTGGAGACGCCGTTCATCGAATATACCGACGCGCTCGGCAAATTCCTGCCCGACCAGGACCGGCCGAACGAAGGCGTCTTTTCGTTTCAGGACGACGACGAGCAATGGCTGTCGCTGCGCTATGACCTCACCGCGCCGCTCGCCCGCTATGTCGCGGAAAACTACGACAAGCTCGCCAAGCCCTATCGCTCCTATCGCGCAGGCTACGTCTTCCGCAACGAGAAGCCCGGCCCCGGCCGCTTCCGCCAGTTCATGCAGTTCGACGCCGACACGGTTGGCGCAGCCTCCGTCGCAGCCGATGCGGAAATCTGCATGATGGCCGCCGACACGCTGGAGAAGCTCGGCATCCGGCGCGGCGACTACATCGTGAAGGTCAACAACCGCAAGGTGCTCGACGGCGTGATGGAGGCGATAGGCCTGCCGGACGCGCCCGAGCATCACCAGCGCCGCCTCAGGGTTCTGCGCGCCATCGACAAGCTCGATCGGCTCGGCGCGCACGGCGTCGAAATGCTGCTTGGCCCGGGCCGCAAGGACGAGAGCGGCGATTTCACCGCCGGCGCCGAACTCGACGCCGCGTCGATCGCGCGCGTGCTCGCCTTCACGGCGGCGCGCAAGGCGACGAACGCCGAGACGATCGCGGCGCTCGAACATGCCGCGACGGGTTCGGCGCGCGGTCTGGAAGGCGTGTCGGAACTGCGCGACATCGCCGCCTTCGCCTTCGCCGCCGGTTACGGCGAGGATCGCGTTCTCATCGACCCCTCCGTCGTGCGCGGCCTCGAATATTACACCGGCCCGGTTTTCGAGGCGGAGCTGACTTTCGGCGTCACGGACGAGAAGGGCCAGCCCGTGCGCTTCGGCTCGGTCGGCGGCGGCGGGCGCTACGACGGCCTCGTCGGCC
>JBDHTL010000181.1:0-6415 GCA_039808645.1 Rhodoblastus sp.
GCGTTCGGATCGCAACGCGGTTCGCAGTCGATCTGGCTGATTGCGGGTCTGGTCGCCTGCTCGCTGCATCTGGGGGCGGCCGGTCTTGCCGCCTGGACCATGCGCGGCGACGAGGCTTTCGACGACGAAGGCGCGCCGGCGATCGAACTCGCCATGGACATGGCCGCGCCGAAAACCGAACAGTCCGACCTGCCGCCCGGACACGAGGCCGACGCGTCCGCCGCCTCGCCGGAAAGCGCGCAATCGGCCGCCAGGACGCAGGCGACCGACCGGCCGAAGGAAGAGCCGGTGGAAGCCGATAACCCCGATCGCATCGTCGCCGTCGAGGAACCGAAGAAGCCCGAGGAAAAGGCCGAGGAGCAGCAGCGCCGTTCGGAAGCCTCGACGGCTTCCGTCGCGTCGGAAGCGACCGCCGCGCCGAAACAGGACGCCGTCCCGCCAGCGCCGGTCGCGCGCGCGCCGGTCATCGGCCAGGGGCAGAATGCGCTGAAGACGAAGGCCGAGTGGCAGAAGCGGCTGTTCGCGCATTTGAGCCGGCACAAGCGTTATCCGCAGGGCGTGCGCCAGCGCCAGGCGGAAGCCCGCATCGTCTTCACGCTGGACCGCACCGGCCATGTCGTGGCCGCGCAGGTTTCGAAGACGGCCGGCGATGCGGCTTTCGACGCCGCGGCGCTCGACATGATGAAGCGCTCCGACCCCGTGCCCGCGCCGCCGCCGCTGCTCGCGGACGAGGGACTGACATTCGAGATCCCCGTGTCGTTCCGGATCGCCGCGCCTCCGGCGCGCTGAGGCGCGTCTCCGAAGATTGTCAATTCATGCGCACGCGGCGACGAAAGCAATCTCGTTGCGCGCCTCTTCCGCCCACGTCGCGTCGACGATTCAGGCGTCCTTTCCGACCAGGCGCAGCTTGGGGGCCTGCTTTGGCTTGAGCCGCACCACGACATCGACCCCGACGATGCGCGTGCCGGGCGGCGGCGCGATGGCAAGCGATGGTTCGATGTCCGCAGGCATGTCGAACAGCGTTTCGTTCTGTTCGACATAGTAATGGAAGTGCGATCCCGTGGTCGTGTCGTACCACAGCTTCGACCCGTACAGCGCGACTTCCCGCAGCAGGCCGCAGCGCGCGAAGTCGCGCAAGGCGTTGTAGATGGTCGAGAGCGACGGCGGGCAAGACTCGCTCCGCGCCTCGTCGAACAGCATTTCAGCCGTGACATGGCGCTGCCGACCGCAAAACAGCAGGCGCGCGATCTGCAGCCGTTGTTGTGTCGGCTTCAGTCCCGCATCCCTCAGCTTGAGAGCCAGCGGATCGGATGTGCCCGCGCTTTCGGTCAATGCTCACCTCTGGGCGAACCTAGAGGGGAGAGAGCGGCCGGCCCTTGATCTGAAGCAAGTGGCCCGGTGTCGCAAAGCCGGGGCGGCTGGTGGCGCTGAAACGTTCGAAGATCGGATGGTACCGCCACCCCGGCTCGAACGGGGGACCTCTAGATCCACAATCTAGCGCTCTAACCAACTGAGCTATGGCGGCACGCTGTGCGCGGGCGCGAAATTCGCCGTCGATGCGGCACGCGTCGTGCGCCGCGCTTCATAGAAGAGGCGCGCCGCGATTGCAAGGCGCGCGACGCCTTCGTCAAACGCGAACGCCGCCCGTACGGGCGGCGCGGCGAGGCTCGGGCGAAGGCTTACTTCGCCTGCGCCTTCTTGATCTGCGCCTGGATCGGCGCGGCCGCGTCGACCGCCGCCTTCTTCGCAAGTTCGGCGAATTCCTTGGCCTGCGCGACCGCGGCTTCCGACTGCGTGCGGATGAACTGGCCGTGCATCGACACGGCGTCCGCCAGCGTCTTGGCGCCGGCCAGCGCCTTCAGGTGATCGAAGGTGGCGTTGGCGTTGGTCTTGGCGACTTCCAGCGCCTTGGCGGCGAGTTCGGCGGCGCCCTTCGAGGATGCGGCGATGCTCGCCTCGATCGTCTGCGTCGCCTCGTCGCTGGCTTCCTTCATGCGCTCGAAGGCCTCGCGGCCCTGCTGCAGCGTCTTGGAGGCCGCCTTGCGCAGATTGTCCTGCACCCCGGACATGTCGACCGCGGCGACCGCCTTCGCCGGCTGCTCGGCTGGCTTGGCCGCAACCGGCTTGACGGCCGGCTTGGCTTCCACCGGCTTGGCCTCGACCGCCTTCGCGGGCGCTGCCTTGGCTTCGACGGGCTTGGTGGCGGCGGGCTTGGCTTCCGCAGGCTTCGCCGCGACGGACGCGGCTTCGGCGAGCTTCGCCGGCGCCGGAGCGGCGGCGGGCTTCGCGGCCTGCGTCTTGGCGGGCTGGGCGGGCTTCGGCGCAGCCTCGGCGGCCTTTGCCGGAGTCGCGGCCTTGGCGGGAGCGGCGGGCGCTTTGACGGGTCTGCGGACTGCCATGTTTCAAATCTCCGAATGAAAACGAAATGCGCGAGTCTGTTCGCTAAGAGCCGATCAGGACTTGGGCGTCACGGCCTTCTGGACCGCCGCGCCGAATTCCTTCGCCTGATCCTGCAGCGTGGCGAGCTGCGACTTCAGATATTCGTTCTGCAGCTGCAGCACCTCCTGCAGGTCCTTGGCGTGCACGAGCTTCTGCGCGTGGTCGAACGCCGCCTTCACGTTGGCTTCGGCATAGGCCACCGCCTTGGCGCCGACTTCCTTCACGCCGGGCACGGCGAACGGCGTCGCCTCGGCGGCAGTCACGGCCTTCTGCGCGGCGCCGATGAAGCCTTCGAAGGCCTTGCGCGCCTGTTCGACGCTCTTTTCCGCGAAGTCGCGCATCTCGGCCGGAATCTCGTAGGGGATTTTCGCCATTGTGGTCTCCTGTGGCTGCGTTTCCCGAAGGGCAGGCGATTGTCCGCTGCTCCACCTCTGACGCAACCAATTTATCACAATTTTGCTGCAATGCAACATCAACGGCGACATTTTTGTGCAATGCAATGTGGCCATTCATCATTAACCGATCAAAACGCGCCCGCCGCGCGCCCGTGCGTAGACCCCCGGGCGCCGCGACGTTAAGACTCCGTTAAGTTTGGCGGGCCGGCCGTGCCGGCGCGCATTTGCGGGTACAGGGCGTTGGCGATGAGCGAGGCCGAATTCAGCCGCGATGTGGCGAGAGAACATGTCGAGGCGGCGCTGGCCGATCCGGCCCTGGCGTCGTTGCGCCTCGGCGGCGCGCCCGTCGTCGTGATCGCCGGCGCGCCCGGCCGCGTCGTCTACGCGAGCGGCGCCGCGCAATCCCTGTTCGCCGGCGATCTCGCCGCGCTCGGCCGTCGCCTGCTGCTCGGCGCCGAGCCCGGCGCGCGTCGCGTGGTCGCATTGTCGCGATCGCTCCTGCCGGGCGCCGCGCCGCGCCTTGAGCGCCTGCGCTTCTTCTTCGGCCCCCTGGCCGACACCGTCACCGTGCTCTGCCGCCGCGTGTCGGTCGCGCCGGGCGAAACCCTCTTTGCGCTCGCCGTGCTCGGGATGCGCGCGCCCCAGGCGACGGCGCGCCGGGCGAGCGACGCTTCGGCGCCGCAGTTGAAGATCGCATCGGAGGCGGACGCGCCGACGTCCGCGGCCGATGCGGATGAACAGCGCGCGGAAGAGCGCGCTCTTGCCGCTCGTTCGCACGCGCCGCTCCTCGACGAGGCGGCCGCGCCGGAACAGCAGCGCGGGGAAACCGCCTACGCCCAGGACCTCGCGGCGCATGCGGACGAGACGCCGGCGCGCGGCGCCGCCACGCCGTCGGCGCGCGGCGTGCGTTTTGCGTGGCGTACCGATGGCGACCACATCGTGAGGTCGGTCGCGCCGCCGCTGGCCGCGCAGATCGGCGTCGCCAACGCCGACATCGTCGGCCGCTCGCTGGTCGACGTCGCGCGCGACGCCGGCCTCGATCCCGACGGCCGTCTCGTCGCCGCGCTCGCGGCGCGCGACACGTTTTCCGGCGTCGAGACCCTGTGGCCCGCGGGCGAAGGCTTGCGCGCGAGGGTCACGCTCGGCGCCGCGCCCGCGTTCGGCGAGGAAGATCGCTTCGACGGCTTTCGCGGCTACGGCGTCGTGCGCCCCGAGCGCGTCGCAGCGCCGCAATCGCCGCCCGATGACGAGACGTCGACGCCAGAAAGTCCGGCTCCCAATGCGCCGAGCGACGCGATCCCTCAGGCCGAAGAGCGGCTGCAAGCGGCCTCTCGCAGCATGATCCAGAGCGTCGAGCCGCAGCCGTTCCTCGAGACGCGCCTTGCACGCGCGCCTCAGGGCGAAGGATCGAATGTTTGGTCGGAGGTCGAGGACGAGGCCGCCGCCGCGCGCGAGATCGACGCGATCGCGCAAGTCTCCGACGAACCGACGCCGCCGCTTGCGGTCGAGCGCGAGACCGCGAGCCTCGCCGCCGTCGAAACGCAGGCCGACGACGCCGAACGCGAAGCGGCTTTCTTCGCGCCTTATGCGGCGGAAGCGGCGGCCCAGCCGACAGGACTCCAGGCCGAAGAAGCGCCGGTCCGCGCCGACGCCGCGACGATCGCGGATGAGACGGCGAAGGACGAGCCGGAAGCCGAACTGCCCGGCGCGATCGACGCGGCGGCAGCGCCGGTCGAAACAACCGAAGTCGAACCGGCGACCGACGATGGCGACCGCTCGCGCGAAGACGTGGAGATCGTCGCCGTTTCCGACGCGGGCGAGGCGATCCATCGCGGCGATGTCGGCGCCGAGCCTGTCGCCGAGGCGCCCGAAGCGCGCGAACCGCTGTTCGACGACGAGCTCGATGAGGAAGAAGCTCCCGCGGAGCAGGAGCCGGCGTCCTCGGCCGCCAATATCGTTCCCCTGCGCCCGCAACTGCCGGCGCGTCTCGCCGACACGCCGTCGCGCTCGCCCGCGCCGGAGCTGTCGCCCGGCGAGAAATCGGCCTTCGAGGAAATCGGCCGCGCCCTCGGCGCGGAGCCGGCCGCCGAGGAGCCCGAGCCGAAATTGAGCCCCGCCGCCAGCCAGCGCGCCCGCGATCTCATCGATCTCGTCGCACGGTTCGGCCGGTCGGACAGGCCTGTGGAGGAGCCGAAAGCGGTCGCGCCGGCGCTCGCCGCCGTGTCCGGGGAAACGTCGGCGAAGATCGCCGCGGACCTGCCGGAGCGCAACGCCGCCGGCGTGCTCGAACGGCTGCCGGTCGGGATCGTCGTCAGCCGCTTCAACGTGCCGATCTACGCCAATCGCACGCTGCTCGACCTGCTCGACTATGCCGACATCGACGCCTTTCACGCAGCCGGCGGCCTCGATCGGCTGTTTCGCGGCCGCGAGCCCGACAGCGGCGCGGCCCAGATCGAGACGCGCGACGGCGAGACGCTGCCGGTCGACGCGCGCGTGCAGGCGGTCGATTGGGACGGCCAGCCGGCGACGCTGGTGACGCTGCGCCGCGCGCAGGACAGCCGCCCGCAAGAGAATCGCCCGCAAGAGAATCGCGCGCCCGACGCCGGCGAAGCCGCCAGGGCGAAGGCGCTCGAACTCGATCTGCGCCAGCGCGACGCCGAGGCGCGCGAACTCCATGCGATTCTCGACACGGCGACCGACGGCGTCGCGGTGCTCGACGCGGAAGGCCGCATCCTCTCGCTCAACCGGTCCGGCGAAGCCCTGTTCGGCTTCGACCAGAACGAGGTCGCGGGCGAACCCTTCTCGACGCTGGTCGCCAAGGAAAGCCAGGAGGCGACCGCGGCCTATTTCGAGGGCGTCAAATCCGGCGGCGTGCAGAGCGTGCTCAACGACGGCCGCGAGATTCTCGCGCGGGCCAGACAGGGCGGCGCCATTCCCGTCTTCGTCACGCTCGGGCGCCTCGGCAGCGGCGCGACGCCGAAGTTCTGCGCCGTGCTGCGCGATCTCACGGCATGGAAGAAAGTCGAGCGCGAACTGGGCGACGCGCGTCGCGAGGCGGAACGCGCCAGCGCGCTCAAATCGGACTTCCTCGCCAAGGTCAGCCACGAAATCCGCACGCCGCTCAACGCCATCCTCGGTTTCGCCGAAGTCATCATGGACGAGCGCTTCGGACCCGTCGGCAATGCGCGCTACCGCGACTACATGCGCGACATCCACAAGTCCGGCGAGCATGTGCTGAGCCTCGTCAACGATCTGCTTGATCTCTCCAAGATCGAGGCGGGCAAGGTCGATCTCATCTTCGCCAGCGTCGACATCAACGCCGTCGTCGCCGAATGCGTGTCGATCATGCAGCCGCAGGCCAACCGGGATCGGGTCGTGATGCGCCTGTCGCTCGCCCCGAACCTGCCGAACATCGTCGCCGACGAGCGGTCGATGCGCCAGATCGTGCTCAACCTCCTGTCGAACGCCGTGAAGTTCAACGAGCCCGGCGGACAGGCGATCGTCTCGACCGCGCTGACCGACGCCGGCCACGCCGTCGTGCGCATCAAGGACACCGGCGTCGGCATGAGCGACGACGAACT
>JBDHTL010000182.1:0-6300 GCA_039808645.1 Rhodoblastus sp.
GCGGCGGCGGCCGGCGAGCGCGACGCGCGCGCCGCGCTCGGCGAAGGCGCGCGCGATGGCGGCGCCGATGCCGGAGCCCGCGCCCGTCACCAGAACGTGGCGGCCTGAGAATTCCGATCCCGTCATCGCGTTACTTCGTCGCCGCCGCGCGTTGCAGACCGGCTTCGAACTGCATCTTGCCCGACAGATATTGTTTCGGCCAGACGAGATCGGCGACGCCGAGTCTGGCGGCTTCGTGCAGCAGCCACGCGGGATCGGCGAGATGCGGACGCGCCACCGCGCAAAGATCGGCGCGGCCGGCGCCGATGATCGAATTGGCCTGGTCCAGCTCGGAAATGGCGCCGACCGCGATCGTGGCGACGCTGACCTCGTTGCGGATCTTGTCGGAGAAGGGCGTCTGGAACATGCGGCCGTAGACCGGCGCTTCGTCCTTCGTCACCTGTCCCGCGGAACAATCGATGACGTCCGCTCCGGCCTGCTTGAACATGGCCGCGAAAATCACGGCGTCGTCGGGCGTGTTGCCGGCCTCGTTCCAGTCGGTGCAGGAAAGCCGCACGGACATCGGGCGGTCGGCGGGCCAGGCGGCCCGCATCGCCTCGAAGACTTCGAGCGGGAATTTTGCGCGTCCCTTGTGATCGCCGCCATATTCGTCGGCGCGCCTGTTGGTCAGCGGCGAGAGGAAGCTCGACAGCAGATAGCCGTGCGCGCAATGCAGTTCGAGCCAGTCGGCCCCGGTGGCCGCCGCGCGTCGCGTCGCCGCGACGAAATCGTCGCGCACGCGGTCCATGTCGGCGCGGTCCATCGCCTTCGGCGTCTGGCCGTGCGCGAGGTAGCGCAGCGCGGACGCCGAGATCAGCGGCCAGGCGCCCGCGACCAGCGGCTCGTCCATGCCCTCCCAGGCGACGCGCGTCGCGCCCTTGCGACCGGCGTGGCCGAGCTGAAGGCCGAATTTGGCCGGCGTCTGCGCGTGCACGAAATCGACAATGCGCTTCCAGTGCGCCATCTGCTCGTCGTTCCACAGCCCGAGGCAGCCCGGCGTGATGCGCGCGTCCGGCGACACGCAGGTCATCTCGCCGAACACCAGCGCCGCGCCGCCGAGCGCGCGGGCGCCCAGATGCACGAGATGGAAATCGTTCGGAACGCCGTCGACCGCGGAATACATGGCCATGGGCGAGACGACGATGCGATTGGCGAGCGTCACGCCGCGCGCCTTGAACGGGGTGAGCGCGGGCGGCAGGGAATCGTTGGCCGCCCTGGCCTTGTGCGCGAAGTCGCGCTCGAAGCCTTCGAGCCATTTGTGATCGCGCAGGCGCAGGTTCTCGTGGCTGATGCGCTGCGAGCGGGTGAGCATGGAATACATGAATTGCTCGGGATCGAGCGTGTCGGCGTAGCGGCGGCCGACCACCTCGAACCATTCCATGGCGTTGCGCGCGGCGTTCTGGATGCGCGCGACGTCGACGCGGCGGATTTCCTCGTAGGCTTCGAGCACGGCCGGGATGTGCTCGACCTCGTGGCCGATGCGCTCGAACTGGCGGGCGAGTTCGATGCCGTCGTCGATGGCGAGCTTGGTGCCGGAGCCGATGGCGAAATGCGCGGTATGGGCGGCGTCGCCCATCAGCACGACACGGCTCGTGCCGTTGAAATGACTCCAGCGCTCGCAGATCAGGCGGTTGAAGTTGAGCCACGCCGAGCCGCGCAGATGGCGCGCATTGGTCAGCAACGGCGCGCCATCCAGCGTCTCGGCGAAGAGCTTTTCGCAGAAGGCGATGGACGCCGCTTGGTCGGCCTTGTCGAGCCCGTGCGCGGCGAAGGTCTCTTCGGTGGTTTCGACGATGAAGGTCGAGGTCTTGTCGTCGAAGCGGTAGATATGCGCCTGGAACCAGCCGTGCTCCGTGCGGCGGAAGTCGAAGGTGAAGGCGTCGTAGAGCTTGGTCGTGCCGAACCAGATGTAGCGGTTCGGCCGCACCTGCAGGTCGGGCTTGAAGACGTCGGCATAGCGGTCGCGAATCTTCGAGAAGATGCCGTCGGAGGCGATGATCAGGTCGGCGTCGGGATAGTCGAGGTCGCTGTCGACCTCCTGCTCGAACACGAGTTCGACGCCGAGCGCCTCGCAGCGCGCCTGCAGGATGTTGAGCAGTTTCTTGCGGCCGATGCCGACGAAGCCGTGGCCGGTCGTGCGCTGGCGCTTGCCCTTGAACAGAAGCTCTATGTCGTCCCAATGATTGAAGGATACCTCGATCTCGGCCGCGGTCTCGGGGTCCCAGGCGCGCATGGACTCGAGCGTGAGGTCGGAGAAGACGACGCCCCAGCCGAACGTGTCGTAAGCCCGGTTGCGCTCGACGACCGTCACGGAATGCTCGGGCCGCAGCTTCTTCATCAGCAGGCCGAAATAGAGGCCTGCCGGTCCACCCCCGATGCAGACGACCCGCATGGCGCTGTCTCCGGCAAAATTATTTCAAGTATAAAATATTCAGGCTTAAAATTGATTGTCAAGCGCCGCAGGACGTGGTCCATGGGGCGATGAGCGAATCTGCGACGGACGGCGCCGGGTCGGTCGATCTCGAGGCCGTGGCGCGTGGCGGCAAGGCGGAGCTGCGCCTCTGGCTCCGGCTGCTGTCGACCGCCAACATCATCAGCGGCCGGATCCGCCGGCATCTGCGCGCGAAATTCGACATCACGCTGCCGAGCTTCGACCTGATGGCGCAGCTCGACCGCGAGCCGAAGGGCCTGCGCCTCGGCGAATTGTCGCGACGCATGATGGTGACGAACGGCAATCTCACCGGCTTGGTCGAAAGGCTAGTCCAGGAGGGGCTCGTCATGCGCGAGACCGATCCGGACGACCGGCGGGCCTTCATCGTGCGGCTGTCGAAGGCGGGAAAGTCGAAATTCGCCGCCTATGCGAAGGAGAACGAGCGGCTGGTGCTGTCGCTGTTCGACGATGTCGAGCCCGAGGTCGTGCGGGCGTTGATGGGCAATCTGGCGCTGCTCAAGGCGTCGGCGAGCCGCAACGCCGCTGAGCGCTAGCCGGGCGGCCGTCGGATCGCTGCATTCGACCAATTCCAATTCCGCGCGATGGCGTTGACTTCACGTGTCGTGATGGCCGAAACGTCATGGGCGCCCGGCCAGGCCGGCCGGCGCTTTCCGGACCAGTTGCATGATCTGCCGCACACATGTCCTGCGTCACGCCGGCGCCGCGTTTCTGGCGGCGGGCCTCGCCTGAGTCTCGGGCGGCGGCCAGGCGCAGGAAGACCAGCTGCATCCCAGCCTGCCGCAGCCTTCCATCGCCGGTTCGCTGCCGGAGCCGCTGAAGACGCTCGGCGGCTTGCGTCCCTGGCTCTACGACCGCGGCGTCACTTTCGTGTTCAATTACCAGCAGGACCTGCTTGGCGCGACGACGGGCGGGGCGCGCCGCGGGACGACCTATATGGGTCGTCTCGAGGGTGTCGTGGAAGTCGATCTCGAAAAGGCGTTCGGCTGGCCCGGCGCGCTGTTCCATGTCGGCGCCTACCAGATTCACGGCATGGGCCTGTCGCGGCATTTCCTTCAGACGATCCAGCCGGTGTCGGATCTCGAGGCGCTGGCGACGACGCGCCTCAACGAAATCTGGCTGGAGCAGAAGCTCGGCGACAAAGTCTCGGTCCGCTTCGGCCAGTTGGCCGCGGATGCGGAGTTTTTCCTCACGCCGTTCCACGCCCTGCCGGTCGGCGGCGCCTACGGCTGGCCGGCCATCATGGCGGCGAACCTGCCGAACGGCGGGCCGGCCTATCCGTTCGCTTCGCCCGGCGTGCGCGTGAAATTCCAACCGACCGAGGACATTCTGCTGCGCGCCGCCCTCTACGACGGCGATCCTGCGGGTCCGAACTGCGTTGGCGATCCGCAGAAGTGCAACCGCAACGGGATCAACTTCCGCATGCGCGATCCGGCCTTCGTGATCGCGGAGGGCGAATTTGGCTATGCATTGCCATTCCAGGGCGGGCTGCAGGGCCATGCGCGGCTCGGCGCCTGGACGCATTTCGGCCGGTTCGCCGACATGCGCACGGACATCTGGGGCCAACCGCTCGCCGCGCCGACCAGCGTCGGCCTCGCCTTGCAGCATCGCGGCAATCGGGGCGTCTACGGCACGTTCGATCAGCAGATCTACCGGCCCGGCGAAACGAAGGAGCACGCCGACAAGGGCGTGTTCGTCTATGGCCGCATGGCAGGCGCGCCCGCCGACCGCAACCAGGTCAGTTTCTACTTCGACGGCGGCGTGAATTTCGTCGGCCTCGCGCCCGGCCGACCGAACGACCAGTTCGGCTTCATGGGCGCCTATGCGCGGATCAGTCCGACCGCGCAGGGCGCCGATTTCGACGCCAACGTCTATACGCCCGCCTTCGGGCCGATCCGCGACTACGAGGCGCTGCTGCAGGCGACCTACCAGTTCCAGGTCATTCCCGGCTGGAACCTGCAACCCAACATCCAGTACGTCTTCCATCCCGGGGGCCACGTCGTCGATCCCAATGATCCGCTGGGGCAGCGCGCGGTGCGCAATGCGCTGGTGATCGGCCTGCGCTCCTCGATCAAGTATTGAAAATCGCGACGCGGTGTCGCGGGCGCGCCTGCGCTCCCGCGTCCGCCCGAACCCCGTGTCCGCGCGGCGGAATCCGACAGTTTAGAGCGCCTATAATCTGCGCCCCCGCTATCCCCTTTTTCCGCCGCACTCTCTAGATTTCGCCTACCCGAAGGAGACGTTCATGTCGCGATTTGCACTGGCCGCCGCATTCGCGCTCGCCGCTACGGCTGCGAGCGCCAAGGAGATTCCGATCGGCAAGCCCCAGACCGAGGCGGGCATGACCATCGCGGCCGTCTATCTGCAACCGATCGAGATGGAGCCGGAAGGCATGATGCGCGCGGCCAAGGAGTCGGACGTGCACATGGAAGCCGACATCAAGGCGGCCAAGGCCAATCCGAACGGCTTTGCCGAAGGCGACTGGATTCCCTACCTCGTCGTCAACTACGAACTCACCCGCGAGGGCGGGCCGACGCAGAAGGGCGCCTTCATGCCGATGGTCGCCAACGACGGGCCGCACTACGGCGACAACGTCAAGCTGTCGGGGCCCGGCAAGTACAAGCTCAAGCTGGTCATCGCGCCGCCGTCGGCCAACACGCATGCGCATTTCGGCCGCCATGTCGACAAGGAGACGGGCGTGGGCGAATGGTTCAAGCCGATCATGGTGGAATTCGAATTCCCCTATGCCGGCACGGGCAAGAAGGGCGCGTATTGAGGTCATGATGTCGATTTTCGGCGACCCCTTCGCTTTGGACGATGTCATTCCCGACGCTTCGCATTGCGAAGCGATCGGGAATCCAGAAGCGCCGATGCGGAGAGAGCTGGATTCCCGCTTGCGCGGGAATGACACCCGACGCAGAACACGCGCGCTAAGTCGCCTGCTTGCGCTCTCTCTCGCTGCGTCGTGCCTCGCAAGCGTTGCGCGCGCGGACGATCCGACGTTCCAGGTCGTGTTCGAGAACGGCAAGATCGAGCCGCTGCGCATCGAGGTGCCCGCCAAGACGCGCATAAGGCTCGAACTCGTCAACAAGGGCGACAGCCCCGCCGAATTCGAGAGCAAGCCGCTGCGGCTCGAAAAGGTGCTCGCGCCGCATTCGCAATCCGTCCTGGTGATCCGCACGCTCGACCCCGGCGAATATCCGTTTTTCGACGATTTCCATCCGGACGCGCCGCAGGCCGTCGTGGTCGCGCGCGAAAGGCAGTAGCGCGATGAACGAGGCCCCGGCGATCTCGAATTTTCGCGCGCCGCCCGCGACCGCAACGCAGGCGCGCGTCGCGCGCGCCGGCGAATGGCTGCGCGACCACCAGCGCGTCATCCGCAGGACGCAGTGGACTGTCGTGTTCATCTACGCCGCGCTGCTGATCGTGCCGGCGCTCGCGCCGCTGCCCGATCGCACGGCGCATATCTGGACGCATGTGACGCTGTTCGCGCAATTTGCCTTCTGGGGAATCTGGTGGCCCTTCGTGCTCCTCAGCATGGTTCTGGTCGGGCGCTCGTGGTGCGGCCTGTTCTGCCCCGAAGGCGCGCTTGCAGAAGTCGCCAGTCACTACGGCCGCGCGCGCGCGACGCCGCGCTGGATCAAATGGTCGGGCTGGCCCTTCGTCGCCTTCGCCTGCACAACGATCTACGGGCAGATGGTGAGCGTCTATCAATATCCCAAGCCCGTGGTGATCGTGCTCGGCGGCTCGACGGTGGCGGCGATCGCCGTCGGCCTGATGTATGGCCGCGACAAGCGCGTGTGGTGCCGCTT
>JBDHTL010000183.1:0-6161 GCA_039808645.1 Rhodoblastus sp.
GGACGGAAAGACGCGAAATCGGGCGGGCTGACGCTGCTCGCCCATCTCGTCGCGTCCGGCTACAAGCGCGCCGAACCGCCGATCCTGCAGCCGGCCGCGGTCTTCCTCGACCAGCTCGGCGAGGACATGCGCGGCCGTCTCTACCTGACGACCGACGCCGCAGGCGCGGAAATCTGCCTGCGTCCCGAATTCACCCTGCCCGTCTCGGTCGCCTATCTGGCGTCGGCCGCCGCCGGCAAGGCCGCCGCCTTCTCCTATCTCGGCCCGGTCTTCCGCTTCCGGCCGGAAGCCAGCGGCGAATTCCTGCAGGCGGGCCTCGAAAGCTTCGGCCGCAAGGACAAGGAAGCCGCCGACGCCGAGATTCTCGCGCTGTCGCTCGAAGCCGCCGCCAAGGCCGGGCGCGACGACCTTTCCGTCACCATCGGCGACGCCGGCCTGTTCGCGAAATTCCTCGATTCGCTGGCGCTGCCGGCGAGCTGGCTGCGCCTCATCCGGCGCGGACTGGCGCACGGCGCCTCGCTCGACCAGATTTTCGCCGCTCCGCCCGCCAACGGGTCGGACGACCATTCCGGCGTGCTCGCCGCGCTCGAAGGGGCCGACAAGCAGGGCGCGCGGGCGCTGGTCGAGGATCTCCTGTCGATCGCCGGCATTTCCTCGGTCGGCGGCCGCAGCGCAAGCGAGATCGCGGAGCGGTTTCTGGAACAGGCGAGCCTGCGTTCCGGCCCCGGCGTGCCGCGCGAGAAGCGCGAGTTGATCGCGCGATTCCTCGCCGTGTCCGGCGATCCGGACGCCGCCGCCGAGTCGATGCGCAAGCTCGCGTCCGAGGCGAAGCTCGATCTCGCGGCCGCGCTCGATTCCTTCGACCAGCGGCTGAACTTCATGGTCGCGCGCGGTCTCGATCCTGCGACCATGAGTTTCTCTGCGCGTTTCGTGCGCCGGCTCGACTATTACACGGGCTTCATCTTCGAGGCGCATGCGCCTGACGCCCCGCCGGACAAGCCCGTGATCGGCGGCGGCCGCTACGACCGCCTGCTCGGCACGCTCGGCGCGAAGAAGGACATTCCCGCCGTCGGCGCGGCCGTCTGGGTCGAACGCCTCTTCCCGGAGAAATCGGCGTGAGCGCGAGCAAACTCATCGTCGCCGTGCCCTCCAAGGGCCGGCTGCAGGAAAACGCCAACGCCTTCTTCGCCCGCGCCGGGCTCGACGTCGTGCAGGGGCGCGGCGCGCGCGACTATCGCGGCGTGCTGAAGGGCGTCGACAATGTCGAGATCGCCTTTCTCTCGGCCTCCGACATCACCGCGCATCTGGCGCAGGGCTCCGTCCACATGGGCGTGACCGGCGAGGACCTGGTTCGCGAGACGATCGCCGACGCCGAGAGCAAGGTCGAACTGCTGACGCCGCTCGGCTTCGGCCAGGCCAATGTGGTCGTCGCCACGCCGCAGGCCTGGATCGACGTGCGCTCGATGGCCGACCTCGCCGACGTCGCCGCCGCCTTCCGCGCCAGGCGCGGGCAGCGGATGCGGGTGGCGACCAAATACGTCAATCTCACGCGCCGCTATTTCGCGGAGAACGGCGTCGCCGACTATCGCATCGTCGAAAGCCTCGGCGCGACCGAAGGCGCGCCGGCCGCGGGACAGGCGGAGCTGATCGTCGACATCACCACGACCGGCGCGACCCTGAAAGCCAATGCGCTGAAGGTGCTGGACGACGGCGTGATGCTGCGCTCGGAGGCCAATCTCGTCGCGTCGCTCGGCGCCACATGGGACGACACCGCGCGCGAGGCGGCGCGGCTCATTCTCGCGCGCATCGCGGCCGAAGAAGAAGCGCGCACGACGCGCGAGGTCCGCGCCTTCGTGCCCGATCTCGGCGACGGCAAGGTGAAGAAGGCGGCGGCGAAATACGGCGCGCGGCTGCGCGGGCGCGGCCAGGAGGGCCTCGTCATGATGGCCTGCCCGAAGGCGGACGCGCCCGGTCTGGCGGAATGGCTGATCAAGCACGGCGCCGACACGGTGACGGTCGGCCAGGTCGACTATGTCTTCACCGCGAAGAATCCGCTGTGGGAAAAGCTGGCGAAGCGACTGGGGTAGAAACCTGGCGCCCCCGCGAAAGCGGGGATCCAGAGCTGCCGATCGCCCGCTGCGCGAGCGTCGGGAATGACATTCGGCGAGCGACCGCGAGCGGGGCTGAAGACTCGCGGTCCGGTCCTTGCCCTGTCCTTCTTTCCGTGTAGGCTCCGCGCGAAATCACCGCGAGCCTCCCATGATCGTTCTCATTCTCGGCCTTCTGATCTTCATCGGCGTGCATCTCGTGCCGACCTCGGCGCCGGCGCGCGAGGGGCTCGTCGGCAAGCTCGGCGAGAACCAGTACAAGATCGCTTTCTCCGTCGCCTCCTTCATCGGCTTCGCGCTCATCGTCTGGGGCTTCGGGCTGGCGCGGCATTCGGGCGCGAACGTGCAGCTCTGGACGCCCCCGACGTGGACGAAGCACATCGCCTTCGCGCTGATGTGGGTCTCGTTCGTGCTGCTGATCGCCGCCTATGTGCCCTCGCACATTCGCGACAAGGCGAAACATCCCATGCTGGCGGCGGTCAAGATCTGGGCGCTGGCCCATCTTCTCGCCAATGGCGATCTCGCCGGCGCGATCCTGTTCGCGTCCTTCCTCGCCTGGGCGGTCTACGACCGGATTTCGGTCAAGAAGCGCGGCGCGCTCGGGCCGCTGGGGGCCCGTCACGGCGGGATCGCGCAGGACGTCATCGTCGTCGCGGTCGGCACGATCGCCTATCTGGCCATGTTCCGCTGGGGCCATCCGTGGCTGATCGGCGTCTCGCTGACCGGCTGAGCCTCTCGTTTTTGCGCCGCATTTTGATGTAAGAGGGGCCAACAGCGTGTTTGCCCGAGGGGATGCAATGAAGAAACTCGCGATTCTGGCCTTGGCCGCAGCAGCAGCCGCGTTCGTCGCAGCGCCCGCGCTGGCGCAGAAGAAAAAGGGCCAGCAGCAGGAACAGGGCCAGGGCGAGAAGAAGGACGACAAGTATGCCTACGAGTCGCCCTTCCCCACCAAGGCCAATTGGCTGCTGACGACCATCAACGGCAAGGCGCCTCCGGCCGACGCCTCGCTGCTGATCGACGAGAACCTGCGCGGCACGGGATCGTCGGGCTGCAACACGTGGTCGGCGACGCTCTACCCGGTCAAGGGCCACCGCCTCGCCATGGGTCCGGTCGCCATGACCAAGAAGACCTGCTCGAACGAGATCAACGGCTTCGAGCGCGCCTATCTCAACGTCCTGCGCTCGGGCCCGGTGTGGGACCTGAAGGGCTCGACCCTGACGGTCAAGAGCCAGCACGGCGAACTCGTCTACAATCGCGGGCTCTGATTTTCGCCACGCGACGCGTCGGCGTCAGGGCAGACCGGCGCCGCCCGAGGCGCCGTAGATTTGGCCCGTCGCGTAGCTGGCGGCGGGATCGGCGAGCAGCACGTAGATCGCGGCGAGTTCCGCCGGCTGCCCCGGCCGGCCCGCCGGCGCCTTCGAACCGAACTGCTGCAGCTTGCCCATCGAGGCGCCGCCCGAGACCTGAAGCGGCGTCCATATCGGCCCCGGCGCCACGCCGTTGACCCGAATGCCGCGCTTGGCGAGCTGCTTGGCGAGCGAACGAACGAAATTGGTCGTCGCCGCCTTGGTCTGCGCATAATCGTAGAGGTCGGGCGACGGGTCCGTCGCCTGTTCGGACGAGGTGGCGATGATCGTCGCGCCTTCCGGCATCAGCGGCACGGCTTCCTGCAGCATCCAGAACGGCGCGTAGATGTTTGTCTTCATCGTCGCGTCGAAATCCTCGCTGCTGATCTCCAGAAATGAATCATTCGCCTGTTGTCGCGCAGCATTGGTGACGAACAGGTCGAGGCCGCCCAGCGCCGCATGAGCGTCGCGGACGAGCTTGCGGCAGAAGGCTTCGTCGCGCAAATCTCCCGGCAGCGCGACCGCCTTGCGGCCTGCCTCTTCGATGAGACAGACGACGTCGCGCGCATCCTCCTCCTCGCTGGGGAAATAATTGATCGCGACATCGGCGCCCTCGCGCGCGAAGGCGATGGCGGCGGCGCGGCCCATGCCGGAATCGCCGCCGGTGACCAGCGCCTTGCGGCCGGTCAGACGGCCCGAGCCCCTGTATGTCGTCTCGCCGTGGTCCGGCGGCGGGTTCATGCGCTTGGCGAGGCCGGGCCAGGGCTGCTTCTGCTTCTCGAAGGGCGGGGCGGGATGTTTCGGCGTCGGATGCTCGAGCGGCGCGGCGCGGCCGTCGCCTTGAACGCGGTCGTCCATGGTCGTCTCCGTCAAAGGAGGCTGAACGCCGAGGCGCCGCCATCGTTCCTGTCGATCCGGAACGCGCGCGGCGGGGCCGCGTTAGCGCCGACAAATCGGCGCCTCGGGGGCGCGCGGGAGCTTTTCCGTCATGGACGCATTGGCGTTCTCCGACATCGGCCAGTCCGCCGGGACGGCGCGGGCGGCGGGCCTGTCGTTTTCCGACGATACGCGGCCCGGCATTTCACGCCGGCGTGTCGGCAAGGGCTTCGCCTATTACGACGCCAGGGGCGCGCTGATCCGCGACAGGGCCGTGATCGCGCGCATACGCGCCATCGTCATTCCGCCCGCGTGGGAAAGGGTGTGGATTTCACCGAGCACGCGCGGGCACATCCAGGCGACGGGACGCGACGCGCGCGGACGCAAGCAATACCGCTATCACGCGGACTGGAGCGCGCATCGCGAAGCGACGAAATATGCGCTGCTGCCGGAATTCGCCGCCGCTCTCCCGAAATTGCGGGAGACGGTCGAAACGCATCTGCGCATGCGCAGCATCTCGCGCGAGCGCGTGCTGGCCGTCGTCGTCACGCTGCTGCAGCAGACCCTGATCCGGATCGGCAACGCCTCTTACGCGCGCGAAAACGACTCCTACGGGCTGACCACGCTGACGGACGATCATGTCGAAATCACCGGCGCCAAACTGCGCTTCGCGTTTCGCGGCAAGAGCGGCAAGGAATGGAAACTGACCGTGACCGACCGGCGTATCGCGCATGTGGTGCGTCAGTGTCAGGAACTGCCGGGTCAGACGCTGTTCCGCTACATGTCCGAGGACGGGCAGGCGCGCGACGTCGCCTCGAGCGACGTCAACGACTATCTGCGCGAACTAACCGGCTTCGACTTCACCGCCAAGACGTTCCGCACATGGGCGGGCACGGTGCTGGCGGCGCGCGCGCTGGCGGCGCGGCCCCTGGGCGAGAGCAGGAAGGCTCGCAAGAAAGCCGTCGTCGACGCCGTTCGCGACGTCGCCGCTCGGCTCGGCAATACTGTCGCCGTTTGCCGCGCGAGCTACATTCATCCCGCGGTTTTCGACGCCTATGAGCGCGGCGCGCTGCACGAGGCGTTCAGGCGCGCGCCGGATGCGGTGGACGATTGGATCGAGGACGAGAAGCGGGTGCTGGGGTTATTGCAAGAGCGATGAGCCGTGTCATTCCCGACGCGCGAAGCGCGATCGGGAATCCAGAGCAAACGACCGGGAACCTGGATGCTTTCGCGGGAATGACAAAGCGCTTCAGTCCCGATGCCGCCCCAGCACATCCTTCACCGCGCTCACCATCTCGTGCTCCGGCACCGAGAATTGCGCGGGGCGCGCGCTCTTCCATTCCTCGTTCGATGAAATCGCGGCGGCGGCTTTCGCGCCTTCGATCAGGTCCTTGATCTGCACTTCGCCCTTCGCGTGCTCGTCCGAACCCTGGATGATGACGCAGGGCGCGTTGCGGCGGTCGGCGTATTTCATCTGCGCCTTCATGCCGGCGGAACCGAGGTAGAGTTCGGCGCGCACGTTTTCCGCCCGCAACTTCGCGACCATCGCCTGATAATGCGCGACGCGGTCGCGATCCATGACCAGCACGACGACCGGGCCGATCTGCGCGCCGGCCGAGACGATCGGACTGTCGATCAGCTTCAGCGCGGCGAAGAGGCGCGAGACGCCGATGGAGAAGCCGGTCGCAGGCACGGGCTCCGAACGGAAGCGGCCGACGAGGCCGTCGTAGCGCCCGCCGCCGCCGACCGAGCCGAAGCGCACGGGCTGGCCCTTCTCGTCCGTGACGCCGAAAGTCAGCTCCGCCTCGAAAACCGGGCCGGTGTAATATTC
>JBDHTL010000184.1:0-6143 GCA_039808645.1 Rhodoblastus sp.
GAACGGCGACGCGACCAAGCTCGACTGGGAAGTGTTCAAGGACACCCTCATCGAGCAGGCCGAGCAGGGCGTCGATTATTTCACCATCCATGCCGGCGTGCGGCTGGCCTATGTGCCGCTGACCGCCAATCGCGTCACAGGCATTGTTTCGCGCGGCGGCTCGATCATGGCGCGCTGGTGCCTGTCGCACCACAAGGAGAGCTTCCTCTACGAGCGCTTCGGCGACATCTGCGACATCATGCGCAAGTACGACGTCTCCTTCTCGCTCGGCGACGGCCTGCGGCCGGGCTCGGGCGCCGACGCCAACGACCGCGCGCAATTCGCGGAGCTGGAGACGCTCGGCGAACTGACCAAGGTCGCCTGGGACAAGGGCTGCCAGACGATGATCGAGGGGCCGGGCCACGTGGCCATGCACAAGATCAAGATCAACATGCACAAGCAGCTGCGCGAATGCGGCGAGGCGCCCTTCTATACGCTGGGACCGCTGACGACCGACATCGCGCCGGGCTACGACCACATCACGTCCGGCATCGGCGCGGCGATGATCGGCTGGTTCGGCACCGCCATGCTCTGCTACGTCACGCCGAAGGAGCATCTCGGACTGCCGAACCGCGACGACGTGAAGACCGGCGTCATCACCTATCGCATCGCTGCGCATGCCGCCGATCTGGCGAAGGGCCATCCGGCCGCGCATCTGCGGGACGACGCCATTTCGCGCGCGAGATTCGATTTCCGCTGGGAGGACCAGTTCAACCTCGGCCTCGACCCCGACACGGCGCGCGCTTTCCACGACGAGACGCTGCCCAAGGACGTGCACAAGGTCGCGCATTTCTGTTCGATGTGCGGACCGAAATTCTGCTCGATGAAGATCACGCAGGACCTGCGCGCCGAAGTGCAGGCGATGGGCGAGAACGAGAAGAAGGCGCTGGGCCTTAGCCCCGAGCAGATCGAGGCCGCCGAAGGCATGGCGGCCAAGAGCGCCGAGTTCATGGAGAAGGGCGGCAAGCTTTATGTGGAGCAGTAGCGCCCTGCCTTCCGCAGTTTGCCTCATGCCGCCGGCGTCGTTCGGACGCACGCCAAGGCAGGCGCAATCCGGTATGATCGCCCTCGGCTCGGGTTCGAGGGAGGGCTTTCATGAAATACCGGAAAATTCGCTACGAACAGGCCGAACACGTAGCGACGATCACGATCGACCGTCCGGACGTGCACAATTGCATCGACCAGGAAACCAATCTGGAGCTTCAGCACGCCTTCAAGAGATTCCGGGACGACGATGAGGCGTTCGTCGCCATCTACACCGGCGCCGGCGACAAGGCGTTTTGCGCGGGCTGGGACCTGAACGACGCGGCCGCGCTGCGAACCGCTTTCCAATATGATCAGTTTCGAAAAGACGTGAGAAACGTCGAGGGCTATTGCGGCTATACGAAAAGGTTCGACATTTTCAAGCCGATCATTGTCGCGATCAACGGCTACGCCGTCGCGGCGGGTCTCGAGAACATGCTTCTGGGCGACATAAGGATCGCATCGCAGGACGCCGAGTTCGGCGCGCTGGAACGGCGCTGGAATATTGTCGCCGGCGATGGCCTGTGCGTGCGCCTGCCGCTGATTCTCGGTTACGCGCGCGCGATGGAGTTGATCATCACCGGTCGAAAGATCGGCGCCGAAGAAGCATTGCGGATCGGACTGGTCAATGAAGTCGTGCCGAAAGATCAGGTCATGACGAGAGCGAGGGAGCTGGCGCTCTCCATCTGCAAGCTGCCGCAGGGCGCGATCCGGACCGACAAGGAAACGGTCGTCAGGGGAATCGGGCGAACGCTGGAAGAACAGACATTCATCGAAACCGAGGGTGTGATGTCGATGTTTCTGCGTGAGGACAAACACTATGAAGGCGCCGAAGCCTTCGTCCAGAAGCGCAAACCGCGGTGGAGGAACCACGGCATATGAGAGATCGGGCCGGCGTTTCGGCGCGCCGATCCCGGGCGCCGGAAGGGCGAACGGGCGTGCGCGCGTTCATATGGCTAGACAGGTTGCGCGATATATCGATATGCCGACGCACGTGAAGGTAGCCGCTCGATGAATGACTCGCAGCATCGCCCCGCCATCATCGGCGTCGTCACCGCATCCGACCGCGCGAGCGCCGGGGTCTACGAAGATATTTCAGGGCCGGCGATCGAGGCCTATTTCAAGCGCGTGCTGACGACGCCGTTCCGCATCGAGCGGCGCGTCATCCCCGACGGCTTCGAGAGCGTGCGCGACACGATCGTCGATCTCGTCGACGTCGTCGGCTGCGATCTCGTGCTGACGACCGGCGGCACGGGGCCGTCCGCGCGCGACCTGACGCCCGAGGCGACGCTGGCGGCGGCGCCGCGCGAGTTTCCGGGCTTCGGCGAAAAGATGCGCGCCGCCTCGCTGTCGCAGACGCCGACGGCGATCCTGTCGCGCCAGCTCGCCGCGCAGCGCGGCAAGTGTCTCGTCGTCAATCTTCCGGGTTCGCCGCGCTCGATCGACCTGTGCCTCGATTCGATCATGGCGGCGGTGCCCTATTGCCTGGAGTTGATGGGCGCGGCCTGGATCGACACCGATCCGAAATACATCACGGCCTTCCGGCCGAAGAAGTAGCTATTCCATTACGGCTGCATGCGCGGGATCGCCGATGTGATCCTGCGGGCGGCCGAGCAGCAGCACGAGCGGCGCGGCGACCAGCGTGAGGATGGCGAGCAGCTTGTAGTCGTTCATGTAGGCGATGATCTCGGCCTGCCTGTTGATTTCCATGTTGAGCGCGGCGCGGCCGACGAGCGTCTTCAAATTCCAGACATGCGCAACGCCCGGCGCCTGAAGCGCGGGATTGAGCGGGTTGGCGAATTGCGCGAGCTGCGCATGCAGCGCCTGCGTGTTGCGCGCCAGCATGAACATGACGACCGATACGCCGACCGACGAGCCGAGATTGCGCAGGAGGCTGAACAGCGCCGTCGCCTGCGTGCGCAGATGCGCGGGCAAAGAGGCGAATGTGACGGTCGACAGCGGCGTGAACAGGAAGCCGAGGCCGAAGCCCTGGATGATGCCGTTCCACAGAAGCAGCCGCGACGACACGTCGGGCGTGAACCCGGTCATCTCGTACAGCGAGAATGACGAAAGACCGAGCCCGACCAGGAGGAAGACGCGGGGATCGACCAGATTGATGAGACGGCCGACGATCATCATCGCGACCATGGTGCCGATGCCGCGCGGCCCGAGGATGAGGCCTGCGGTGAGCACGGGATAGCCCATCAACGTCTGAAGATACGGCGTCAGCAACGCGACGCTCGCCAGCAGGATCACGCCGACGACGAAGATCAGCATGACGCCGACGCGGAAATTGCGATCCGTGAAGAGATGCGGATCGATGAATGGCCGTTCCGCCGTCGCCATGTGGACGAGGAAGAGATAGAGCGCGAGCGCGGCGAGCCCCGCTTCGATCACGATTTCGGTCGAGGAGAACCAGTCGACGAGCTGGCCGCGGTCCAGCATCATCTGGAAGGCGCCGACGGCGAGGCTGAGCGTGGCGAAGCCGAACCAGTCGAAGCGCATGTCCTGCGTCTTGCTTTCCGTGAGGACCGCGAGCAGGCCGAACACCACGGCGACGCCGATCGGCACGTTGATGTAGAAGACCCAGCGCCAGTTGTAATATTCGGTCAGCCAGCCGCCGAGCATGGGGCCGAGGATCGGGCCGACCATCACGCCCACGCCCCAGATCGCCATGGCCGACCCGTGTTTTTCACGCGGGTAGGAATCGAGCAGGATCGCCTGCGACATCGGCACGAGCGCTGCGCCGAACACGCCTTGCAGAAGACGGAAGATCACCATCTGCCCGAGCGTCTGCGCCGCGCCGCAGAGGCCGGACGCAATCGTGAAGCCGGCCACCGCGACGATCAGCAGTTTCTTGCGGCCGAAGCGCGCAGTGAGGAAGCCGGTCGTCGGCATGAAGATCGCCGCCGACACGATGTAGGACGTCAACACCCAGGTGATCTGATCCTGCGTCGCCGACAGGGAGCCCTGCATGTAGGGCAGCGCGACGTTGGCGATGGTCGTGTCCAGCGCCTGCATGATGGTGGCGGCCATCACGCAGATGGTCAGCAATCCGCGATTGGGAACCTGCGGATCGGCGCCGGACATGGCTAAAGCCCGACCATGTTCAGGAGATCGCGCGGCAGGGTCGCCAGCGAGCGCTTGACGCCGGTGTCCACGGAGACGGTCACGCTCATGCCCGCGCGCAGCGGCGGGGCGTCCGCCTCCGGATCGATGGCGATGCGCACGGTCAGGCGCTGCACGACCTTCACCCAATTGCCGCTGGCGTTCTGCGCCGGCAGCACCGAAAATTCCGAGCCGGTCGCGGGCGCGATCGCCGCGACATGCGCCTTCCACACGCGCCCGCCGTAGGCGTCGACGGCGACGGTCGCGGCGTCGCCGATCTTCACATGCGCGAGATCGGTCTCCTTGAGATTGGCGTCGACCCACATTTTTTCGCGCGAGACGACGTTCATCGCGGTTTGCGCCGCGGCGAGGTAATTGCCCGGCTGCACCTGCGCGACATTGGTCGCCACGCCATCGACCGGCGCAACCACGCGCGTGCGGCGCAGATCGCGGTCGGCCCTGTCGAGCGCGGCCTTCGCCTGCAGATATTGCGCATATTGCTCGACGGGCTGGTCGGGCTTGCCGGAGAGCTGCGCCAGCAGCGAATCCACCTGGCGCTGCGCGCTGACGACGCGGGACTGCGCGCCGAGCCAGTCGCGCTGCGCCTGGTCCGCCGTCGCCTGCGTCGCCACCTTGCGGGCGAGCAGGTCGGTCTGGCGCGCTTTCGTCTTGGCGAAGAAATCGAGATCGGCCTTCGCCTGGTCGACCTGGGCCTTGGCCTGCGCGTAATTGGCCTTCGCGGCCGTTAGCTGGTTGACGACGATGCCGAGCTGCGCCTGCGCGCCATCGCGCGCGATGCGATAGGGTTCGTTGTCGAGAGCGAACAGCAGGTCGCCTTTCCTGACGACCTGTCCTTCCTTCACGTCGACTTCCGCGACGATGCCGGCGATATCGTTTGCGACATTGACGATGTCGGCCTTCACGTAGGCGTCGTCGGTCGTCGCGAAGCGCCCGCCCGACAGATAGGCCCAGAGCGCCAGCGCGAGCGCGACGAGCGGACCGGCAAGCAGAAGTGGCCGGCGCAGATTGCGGGGCTTTTTGATTTGCGGAGGCGCGTAACGCTCGACGCGCGGCTCGTGCTGCGGCGCTTCCGATGTCACGGGCTGGAGCGGCGGACGTCCGGTTTCCTCGAGGCGACGGGCGGGCTCAGCCATGGCTCGCCCTCCGCGCCGGCGCCTCGTCGTCGACCGGCCGGCCGCAGGCGTCCGCGAGATTGGCTTTCATCGCGATGAGCGCGCGGGTCAGCGCCTGCCGATCGGCCTCGCTCACGCCGGCGAGCGCTTCGGCGCGCGTGGCGTCGCCGATGTCGAACATGTCGGCCATCAGCGCATGGGCCCTGGGCTTGAGATGCAGCAGCCAGACGCGCCGGTCGGCGGCGTGGCGGCGGCGCTCGATCAGTTCGGCGGCCTCCAGACGGTCGAGGATGCGCCCGAGCGTGATCGGCTCCAGCTCGAGGATTTCGGCGAGCGCGCTCTGCTGAATGCCCTCGTTGCGCGCGAGATAGGCGAGCGCCTGCCATTGTGCGCGCGTCAGCCCGAGATGGCGGGCGCGCTGCTCGAAGCGCTTGCGCATCAGGCGTGCGGTATCGTTGAGAATGAAGCCGAGAGTCTGCTGATAGGGCCCGGGAGGCATGGCGATTGTCCCAAGGATCGATAAGCCGGCATTCCATAAGCCAGCATTATATGTGTGTGCTTATTATCTCGCTCGGTCCGCCGCGTTTCAATGCGTCGTGGCATGTTTTGGCGCGCGAACAGCCATGCAGCCTTGCGCAGGCTGCGCGCGCTTTGCCGTAGGCTGGCCCTCCGCTTCCCAACCGCCCTAGAATGTGCGCCCCGTCGGCCGACCCGCCGCGCCGCGCACAGCGAGGACGCATGAACTATCGAAAGCTTGGCCGCTCCGGTCTCGACGTCTCGAGCATTTGTCTCGGCACGATGAACTTCGGCGGCCCGACGGACGAGGCGACGTCCGCGCGC
>JBDHTL010000185.1:0-6080 GCA_039808645.1 Rhodoblastus sp.
ACGCCCTCCTCCTTCACCAGCCGCGCGAACCTGCGCCGCAGCACCTCCCGCATCATCCCGAAATCGTCGCCCGGCGTGAGGTCCTGCGACTTGATGTTGAAGGTGCGATAGTGCGTCTTCATGAAGCCGTTGCGGCCGGCGACCACCATCGCGCCGATCGCGTTCGTCCCCATGATGTGGGAATTGTCGTAGACCTCGACGCGCCGGATCGGCCGCGCGACGCCGAAGGCCTGGCCGAGCGCGGCGAGCAGCTTCTCCTGGCTCGCGGCCTCGGCGAGCTTGCGCGACAGGGTCTGGCGCGCATTGGCGGCGGCCTGCTCGACAAGCTCGCGCTTCTCGCCGCGCTGCGGCGCGGCGACCTCCACCTTGCGGCCGGCGCGCGTCGTGAGCGCCGCGCTCAAGACGTCGCGCTCCTCGACATCCTCGTTCAGCAGCACGAGCGACGGCGCCGGGCGCTCGTCGTAGAATTGCGCGACGAAGGCGCCGAGCACTTCCGCCTTCGAGAGCGATTTGTCGGCGCGCGGAAAATAGGCGCGGTTGCCCCAGTTCTGTCCCGTGCGGAAGAAGAAGATTTCGACACAGAACTGCCCCGCCTCTTCCGCGATGGCGAAGACGTCGGCTTCCTCCACGCTGCGCGGATTGATCCCCTGCGAGCCCTGGATCGCCGACAGCGCGGCGATGCGGTCGCGCAGGCGCGCGGCGCGTTCGAAATCGAGTTTCCCGGCCGCCTCGTTCATCTCGCGCGCGAGAAGATCGCGCACGGCGCGGCTCTTGCCCGAGAGAAAATCATGCGCCTCGCGCACGAGCTCTCCGTAATCCGTATGCGAGATCTCGCCGGTGCAGGGGCCGGCGCAGCGCTTGATCTGGAAAAGCAAACACGGCCGCGTGCGATTTTCGTAATAGCTGTCAGTGCAGGAGCGCAGCAGGAACGCGCGCTGCAGCGCGTTGAGCGTGCGCCCCACCGCCTGCGCGCTCGCGAAAGGCCCGAAATAATCGCCCTTGCGATTGCGCGCGCCGCGATGCTTGGCGATCTGCGGCGCGACATGATCGCGCGTCAGCAGGATGTATGGAAACGACTTGTCGTCGCGCATCAGCACGTTGAAGCGCGGCTTCAATTGCTTGATGAGATTGGTCTCGAGCAGCAGCGCTTCCGGCTCGGTCTCGGTCGAGACGAAGATCATGGAGGCAGTGAGCGCGATCATGCGCGCGATGCGGTTGGTGTGCCCCTCGCCGCGCATGTAGGAGGCGATGCGCTTGCGCACGCTCTTCGCCTTGCCGACGTAAAGGACCTCGCCGTCGGGCGCGATCATGCGATAGACGCCGGGCCCGACCGGCGCATGCTTCCAATGTTTGCGGATGACCTCGACGCCGCGCGCCAGCGGCCCCGGCGCAGTCTCGGCCGCCAGGTCGAGATCGATCGCGGGCAGGCTCTGCTCGTCGGCTTCTTCCGGGGGCTCGACGTCCTCGGGCGGCGCGTCGACGGGATTCTTGATCATGGCCGCATGATTTAAGCCGATGCCGGCGGGATGCAACGGGCGCGAGCGCCCTCCCTAACCCTCACCCGCTTCGCGGGAGAGGGAACAGATTGCAATCCTCGCAAGAGCTCTAAATCACGAATGCCTGCCGTCTCCCTCTCCCGCGAAGCGGGGGAGGGGGCAGCCCATAGCGAAGCGCTACGCCACGATCGCCGACACCAGCCGCCCGTAATCGGGCTCCTTGCGATGCGTCGTGCGGCGATAGCTGTAGAAGCGAGCTTCGTCCGCATAGGTGTCGAGGCCGAGATTCTCGAATGCCCCCACGCCGGCCCGTTCCACGCGAGAACCGATGAATCCGGGCAGGTCGAACATCTTGTGCTCAGGCTTTGCGGAAGCCGAAAAGAACCGCGCGTGATCGCTCGCCTGCGCCAAGAATTGCGCGAAAAATTCCGGGCCCACTTCATAGCTCGCCGGACCGATGGTCGGCCCGAGCGCCACGATCGTATCGGCGCGCCGCGCGCCGAGCTTTTCCATTGCGGCGATCGTCGCCTCGATCACGCCGCTCAATGCGCCCTTCCAGCCGGCATGGCAGGCGCCGACGACGGCGGCCTTGGGATCCGCGAACAGGATCATGCCGCAATCCGCGCCGGTCACGCCGAGCGCCAGCGCCGGCGTCGCGGTTGCGAGCCCGTCGCAGCGCGGGCGATCCGTCCAGGGCGCGTCGACGACGAGACAATCGGCCGAATGGATCTGGAACGGCACGAGGAAGCGCCCGGCCGCGACGCCGAGCGTCTCCGCCATGCGCTTCTTGTTCTCCGCGACATGCTCGCGCGCGTCGTTCGAGCCGACGCCGCCGTTGAGCGTGGCGTAGACGCCGGAGCTGACGCCGCCCTTGCGCGTGAAGAACGCGTGCTTGACGCCCGCCGCCGCGAGCGTGGCGGACTGGATGAACGGCAGGCTCACGCCAGCGGCTCCTCGACGAAGCCCGGCAGCGCGTCCACCGACCGCTGCGTCACCGCGATGACCTTGAACAGCCGCCCCATATCCGTGTCCTTCTCCTCCGAGACGAGGCGCACGAGGCTCTTTTCGATCTCGTCGCGCTGTTCGGGCGTCGCGTTGCGCATCAGCGCCTGGGCGCGCTGCACGATGCCGATCTGGCGCAGGAAGAAGCCCTGCGTCACCGGGCCGTGCACGCGCGCGCCGGCCGCCTTGGCGGCGCGGGCGAGGCCGGAAAAATCGATATGCGTCGTCAGGTCGGCCTCCCCCGGGCTTTCCAGCGCATCGACATAGGCATGGTCGCGCATCGCCTGCAGCGTCTCGCCGAGCGCGGTCTGCGAATGGCCGTAGTCGACGACGAGCAGCGCGCCGCCGTGCGTGACGATGCGCGCGGCGAGCGTCGTCATGATGCGCTGGCCGATGGCGCCGACTTCCAGCACCGCGCCGACCGGCGCCTCGACCGTGAGATAGCGCTCGATCTGCGCCGCCGCGCCGAAAGCGAGCCGGCCCGCGGCGAGCCCCACCTGCCGTTCGCGCCAGCCCTCGGCGGTCTTGACGTAGTGGCGCGCGGGCAGCGCGTCGAAGAATTCGTTGGCGACGACGATCGCGGCGCCCGACGGAATCCTGTCGACGCTGTCGACCCATTCGACCGTGCGATCGGCCGATTCCAGCATGCGCTGCTGGCGCGCCTGCAAGGCCGGACTCGTCTCCACCAGGGTCGCCGAAAGCTCGCGGTAGAAGTCGGGCGCCGCGCGCGCCGCGCGCAGCGCGTCCGCCATCAGCGTGCCGCGGCCCGGGCCGAGTTCGACCAGCCGCGCCGGGTGCGGGCTACCCGCCAGCCGCCACGTCTCGGCGGCCCACAGGCCCAGGAGCTCGCCGAACATCTGGCTGATCTCGGGCGACGTGACGAAATCGCCGTCCGCGCCCAGGGGGTCGCGCGTCATGTAGTAGCCGTGCACGGGATGGGCGAGGCACAGTCCCATGTAGCGCTCGACCGAGATCGGCCCGTCCTGCGCGATCATGGCGGCAATTTCGGCGCCGAGGGAATTCAATCTGGGATCCAGCTCCGGCTCGCTCATGCCCGCGTCCCCTTCGCCCTGCTTCGTACGATCAGCCACGAACCTATCACGACCATGGGAACCGACAGGACCATGCCCATGGTCAGCCCGTGCGCGAGCGCTTCGAGTTGCGGATCGGGCTCGCGGTAGAATTCCGAGACGATGCGCGCCAGCCCGTAGCCGACGCCGAACACGCCCGCGATCAGCCCCGGCCGCCTGAACCCGCCGGCGCGAACGACGAGCGCCGTAACGATCAGCAGCATGACGCCTTCGAGCCCGGCCTCGTAGAGCTGGCTCGGATGGCGCGCGCCGTCGACGCCGGGAAAGACGACCGCCCACGGGACGTCCGTCGGCCTGCCCCACATTTCCGGCTTGATGAAATTGGCGAGCCGCCCGAAGAAAATGCCGATGGGCGCCACCGCCCCGCAGATGTCGGCGACGGTGAAGGCGGACACCGCATATTTGCGCGCGAAAACCCAGGCGCCGAGCACGACGCCGGCCAGTCCGCCGTGAAAGGCCATGCCGCCATGCCAGACGGCCAGGATTTCGGCGGGATGGGCGATGTAATAGTCGAGCCCGTAGAACAGCACGTTGAACAGCCGCCCGCCGACGACGGCGCCGAGCGCGGAATAGACGAGCAGGTCGTCGAGGCTCTGGGCGGCGGGCCGTGGCGTGTCGCCCCACAGCGCCGGCGCCGAGACCAGGCGGCGGGCGTAGAGCCAGCCAATGAGCAGGCCGAAGACGTAGGCCAGCCCGTACCAGCGCACCGGCAGCGGGCCGATCGAGAAGAAAACCGGGTCGATCGCGGGAAAGGGGATCGCCAGAAACGGCATCGAATCGACCTTCGGTCCTGAGTTCGGCTGGTCTCGCGCGGGGCGCGGCAAGCGTCAAGCGCCGGGACCGCCGGCCTCTGGCCAGCCCTGCGAATTGCCGCCTGGAAGCCGGCGGTCCTGGCGCGCCCTCATGTTCGCCGGATTTCGTGGTAAGGAAACGACGACTGGAGATTTCGCCATGCAAGAAAGCCGTTCCCGCCTGACCGACGACCTCGCCCGCATGTTCAACGACGCCGCCGGCCTCGCCAGCGGCGTGCGCCGCGAGGTCGAAACGCTGGTGCGCACCCAGATGGAGCGCATGCTCTCCAAGATGGACGTCGTCGGCCGCGAGGAGTTCGAGGCCGCCCGCGACATGGCCGCGCTCGCCCGCGAGCAGAACGAGAAGCTGGAAAAGCGCATCGCCGAGCTGGAAGCCAGGCTCGCCGCGAAGGACTGAGGCAAGGCTTCCACACAGGGCGGGAGTTTCATCCCCGCGAAGGCGGGGATCCAGAATCCGCCGCGTTCGGCGCTGGATTCCCGATCGCCCGCTCTGCAGGCGTCGGGAATGACAATCGTGCAGGCGGCCTGCCGATTCTGTGGACACGGCGCCGCCGACTCTGGACCCAACCTCCCGAATCTACGAGCTTATTCGCGTCGGATTGCAGCGTTCGAGTCGCATCCGGCTATAGTCGCCTTGCGAAGTGATTCGCATGCGTCCGTTCGATTCGGCCCTCGCGTGGGAGGGATCGAACGGGGCGGCCGCCAGCCTGTCGCCGGCGGCTCGAGCGTAAAGCCGCGTTTCACGTCGCCTTGGACCCGGACATGCAGACTTCCCAGATTCGCTCGACCCGCCGCGAACACCCGCTCGACATTGTCGAGCGGCTGGCCGCCGCCAATGAATGGGCCTTCGAGCGCGACGACCAGGACGAAGTCTCGGTGACGGTCACCGGCGCCTGGACCGATTATCAGGTCGCCTTCAGCTGGCTGCCCGATCTCGAGACGCTGCATGTCGGCTGCGCCTTCGACCTCAAGGTGCCGCTGCGCCGTCGTTCGGAGACGCTGGAGCTGATCGCCATCGCCAACGAGCAATTGTGGCTCGGCCATTTCGATCTCTGGACCAGCGAAGGCGTCGTCATGTTCCGCCACGCCATGCTGCTGACCGGCGGCGCGCAGCCGACGACGGCGCAGTGCGAGAGCCTGATGTCGAATGCGCTGCTGGCCTGCGAACGCTACTACCAGGCGTTCCAGTTCGTCGTCTGGGCCGGCAAGAACGCCCGCGAGGCGATCAACGCGCTGATGCTGGAGACGCGCGGCGAGGCGTGAGGCGGGCCTGTCATTCCCGCGAAAGCGGGAATCCAGAGCCACCCCGCGAATGTCTCGTCATTTGCCCCTAGATTCCCGATCGCCTGCTGCGCAGGCGTCGGAAATGACATTGCAGGATCACCCGAACGCGACGTCCAGAATCTCGTAGCTCTTGCCGCCGCCGGGCGTGTTCACTTCCACCGTGTCGCCCACGGTCTTGCCGATCAGCGCGCGCGCGATCGGCGATGTGATGGAGACGCGACCGCTCTTCACGTCGGCCTCGGTCTCGCCGACGATCTGGTATTTCTTCTCCTCGTCCGTGTCCTCGTCGACCAGCGTCACGGTCGCGCCGAACTTGATCGTCTTGCCCGAGAGCTTCGACAGGTCGATGACGTCGGCGCGCGCGATCTTGTCCTCGAGCTCGGCGATGCGGCCCT
>JBDHTL010000186.1:0-6053 GCA_039808645.1 Rhodoblastus sp.
GAGCTTGTGTTCGATCTCGCGGGACCAGGGGACGAGCTGGAAGCCGCGCCCGCCGTCGGGGCCGATGCCCTCGATCACCGCGAAGCGGCCGGAGGAGAGGGAGAGCTGGCGGCTATAGGTGCCGGCGACATATTCGCCGGCCTGCGCCTTCACATGCGCAAGGCCGGTCTCGGCCGAGAGCTGCTCGCCCACGGCGTCGAGTTCGCGCCGGCGCAGCGTCGCCAGGAGATTCCGCTGCAGGACGATGCGCTGGCTTTCGCGCCGGGCGAGCCCCTCGTCGGCGAGATGTTCGGCCCGCGCGTCCATCGCCTCGCGCACCTCGCGGCCGAAGCCGCCAGCACCGAGCGGCATCGCCTCCTTTTCGACGAGCCGGTGATCAAGCCAGGTCGCGCCCGGCGCGGTGATCTGGGTCTGGAGATCCAGGTCGGAGCGGTTGGCGAGGACGACGGTGGGTCGGGGATCGTCCGGCCCGCCGAAGCGGCGAACCTCGACGATGCCGCCAACCGGCGGGGCGCGCTCGAACGCCTCGATGCCGCGCAGCCGGACGTGATGGGCGCGGCCGTCGGTGCCGTCGATCACGGCATAGGCTTCGCCCGTCAGCTCGTCATGAAGGCCCTTGTCGACAAGGCGGCCGATGATCGGCGGTCCGTCCTTGCCGGGGTCGATTGCGAAGTCGGCAACGCCGCGTTCCTCGCCGAGCCCGGCGAAGGCATTGTGCATGGTCTTGATGATGTCACCGCGATGGCCGAGATCGCGGAGCAGCCGTTCCGCGCCCGGCTCGACGAACCATTCGTTAACGCCGGCATCGGTCGCCAGGCCCATCTTTTCGAGATGGCGCAGGCGGGCGATCAACAGCCGACGGATTTCGGGATCGTCCGGCCCCTTCGTCTCGGGCCGCAGGTCGATATAGCCGACCTCGTTCGACTGGCGTGCGATCTCCCGATCGAGCCGCGTCCAGCGTTCGACGTCGATCTCGCGCGCGAGGCTGGATCGGATCTCGTGCTCGGGCTTGGGGCCTAGCTCGGCATCGACCAGCTCCTCTGCCCGCCCGCGCAGGCCGTGGCTGATATAGTCGCGCGAAATGACGAGATCGGCGCCGGTCTCGTCGACGCCGCGCACGAGAAGATGAACGTGTGGGTTGTCGGTGTTCCAATGATCGACGGCGACCCAATCGAGCCGCGTGCCAAGGTCCGCCTCCATCTGTTTGACCAGATCGCGGGTGAAGGCGCGCAGGTCGTCCATCTGGCCGGCGTCTTCCGGGGAGATGATGAAGCGGAAATGGTGCCGGTCGTCCTGGCAGCGATCGGCGAAGCCGAGATCGTCGGCGCGGTCGTTGTCGGCGTCGAACATGACGCCCTTCTCGCCGTCTCGGCTGACGCCTTCGCGCTTCAGATAAGAGAGGTGCGCCGAGATCGGAGCGGAACGGAAAGCCCGGCCCCGGTGCCGGGCGATGCGCGCCTTGGCGACGACGCGGCGATGCGAGCCGAGCAACCGGCTGCGCGAGATCACATTGCGGCCGCGGCCGAAGGTCGAGCGGCCGGCGCCGCCACCGCTGCGCCGTGACGGCGAGCCCGATCCGCGGGCCGTCGCATTGCTCGCCTGCCTGGCGGCGCGCAGCACCTGGTTGATGAACGGCTTGGCGCGCGGCGCGCGAGTAGAGCGCGGCTTGCCGGGGCGGATGCGGAAATCGCTGTCGTCGCCGCTCATGCGCGCCTCCCAGGAAGCGCGGCGGGGCCGCCCATACAATCCGCCTTTGATTTTGCAGGCAGAATCGCCCATGCGTATGCACGACCGACCGCCATATGCGCAAAACACCGAGCCATTCCAATGGCTTGACGGTGGTTTGCGCTGGCGCTTTTACCTTGCCGTCTTTCTGTCGCCGTGCCTCTCCCGGCGCGCGACCCTTCCCTTCCTTTCCGGCGCTCCGCTACAACGCGAAGGGACGCGATTCCGCTCATGGCGCGCCTCCCGAGGCCGGGCGGGCGACGAACAGCGCCCCGGACGATGATGGCGCGAGCGGATTGAGCGACGGCGACGACGCATCCGAGGCCGCGCCCGCGCTGCGTTCGCCGTGCAGGCCGGATGCAGATGCCGCGCCGGCCGGAGCCGTGACGAAGAGAGGTGCGGCGCGCCAATCGGTGACGCGCGGCGGGCCGGCGACAGCGCCCGGCGCGAGCGGATCGCCGCCGAGAAGGGGAACGAGCGCGGCGATGTAGTCGCGCGTCTCGGCTGGCAGGCTGCGTTCCCCGGCGAGGTATTCGTCATAGCGACCGGGGCCGAAATTATAGGCCGCGAGCATGTCGGTGACGTTGCGGTAGCGGTCCCACATCGCGCGCAGGTAGCCCGAGCCCGCGAGAATGTTGTCGCGCGGCTGAAACGGGTCGTTGCCGAGCCGGTGAAGCTCGCGCTGCTCCTCCCAGGTCGCGGGCATGAGCTGCATCAGCCCCATCGCCCCGGCCTTCGACACGGCGGCCGGATCGGCGTTGCTCTCGGCGGCGAGAACGGCCGCGATCCATGCGGCCGGGATGCCGAAGCGGTGCGCGGCTTCGGCGATGTCGACGGCATAGGGACCGCCGGGCGCTGGCTGCGCGGCCTGCGCGGTTTGAGCACGGATCGCAGGCGCGGGTGCGAGACCGAGAAGCAGGCCGGAAAGGAAGAGGAGGAGCGCCGGGCGTCGGACGGAGGAACGCCGTCCGACGCTGGCGCGGAGTTGAGCCGCCACCGATCAGCCCTCGGATTTCTTCTTCTTCGGCTCGCTGCTGTGCAGTCGCCATGCGGTGTCGTCGTCGCCGTCACGGAACAGGTTGGCGCGCAGCGAGCCGAAGATCGGGCTGTAGATTTCGACCGAGACGAACTCGCCGGCGCGTTCGCCGACATGCGACCAGCCCGCGCCGATGTCGCGGCCGTGCTCGTCGCCGAGCAGGATGCGGTAGGCCGGCGCGTTCTCGGCCTCCGAAGGCTTGGCCGGGACGAAGGTGAGCGGCGCGTCGATTCCGAGCGCCTCGAAGCGGCCGGTGAAGCCGATTTCCGTGCGGGTGAAACTGCCGAGGTCTGCCATGGTGTCGTCTCCTGTGGTGCGGTTGCGGGGAAGGTCACGGCTCAAGGGCCGGATCGGTGAAGCGCCAGCGGAAGCGGCCGTCGCCGTATTCGTCGGTGTAGAGAGGGAGCGCGCGGCCGATGACGGTCGAGGCGGGAAGCGCGCCGAAGTAGCGGCCGTCGAGGCTGTCGGCGGCGTCCCAATTCATCAGGAACAGCTCGCCCTCGGCGACGACGCGGCAGCCCTGCCATTGCGGCAGGTCGCGGCCGAGGCGATCGCGCGGCTGCGCATCGCCATAGGCGTGGTCGTAGGCGATCACGGTCGCGCCCCGGCGGCAGACCTCTGCGCCGGGCAGCGCCAGCACGCGCTTGATGAGCGGGACGCCGCGCGGCAGGTAGCCGCGCGTGTCGAGGAAAGCGGCGAGGTCGTCGGGCGGCAGCACCGCGACCAGATCGCCGACATCGAGCGCGCCAGCGGGCGCGAGCGAATAGAGCCCGACCGCGACGCTCCCCGATGCGTTCCAGATGAAGTGCGGGGCATGGTCGGTGACGATCGGCGCGGCGACGAGAGCCGCGCCGGCCAGCATGGCGATGAGCGTGACGCGGCGCGGGCTCATGGCAGGATGCTCCGGCGCGCGCGCCAGGCATCGTGCTGCTCGCGCGTGTAGAGGCGCGGTTCCGCATTGGCCGTGAGGCGGTTGTGAACGTGCCGCCAATAGGCTGGCGCGGCGTCGGCGGGCGCGATGCCGAGCGCGTCGATCGCGTCGACGATCTGAAGCACGCGCTCGACCTTCGGCCAGCCGTGAAGTTTCAGGAGAAGGTCTCCGCCCGGCCGCACGAAAGGCAACGTCTGGAAGGGCTCGCCGCGACCGACCGCCCGCAGGATGTCGATGCGGGAAACGACGGTGCCGTAGTCGTTCGACGCCCATCGCACGAAGGCGAAGACGCTGTGCGGCGCGAAGCCGACGATGCGGCTGTGCCGGTCGATTGTGCGCCGGTAGATCGTCCGGCCGAAGCGGATGCGGTGCTCGATCCGGCCTTCGATCCAGGTCAGGTGAACCAGCGTGGTGAAGGGCGGCGCGTCGTTCGGCAGCGCGTGGCCGCCCATGCGGCCGTGCTCGGAGCCGGTCATGGCGTGCCTCCATCGGTCGGTGGGAACTCGCGCGCGAAGAGGTCGCGCAGCATGTCGGCGACGGTGACGCCGCGCTGGAAGGCCGCGATCTTGATGCGGCCGCGCAGCGCCGGCGTGATGTCCACGGTCAGCCGCGCCGAATAGGCGTCGGCGGCATCCGTGCGCTGCGGCGGCACGTCGCCGGCCTTGATCCAGCTATCCGAACCGGCCGGGCGAGTGGCGAAGCCGCGTTTGTCCGCGCCGGCCGTCATGACGGGCCTCCGTCATGGAACGGCAGCACGGCGGCGATGCGGTCGCGGGCGCGGTCGGCCATCGTCGGGTCGATCTCGCAGCCGATATAGCGCCGGCCGGAGAGCCGGCAGGCCTCGCCGCCGGAACCCGAGCCGGCGAACCAATCGCCGACAAGGCCACCGGGCGGGCAGCTCGTGCGGATGAGGATTTCGAGAAGCGCAGATGGTTTCTCGGTCGGGTGGATAGCGCGGCCGTGGCAGTTGCGCAGGTAGATGACCGAGCGCATGAGCCGTGGTCCGCCGTCCTGGCTGACATAGTGGCCGGCGTCGATCTGGCCGGTATGGGGCGGACGCTGCTTGCGCCGCACGGTGCGGGCCGTCGCGTCGGGCGTGGTCTGCGGATCGTTGTAGATGTCGCGCCAGGGCGTCTCGGCCGGATAGAACTGGACGGCCAGCTCATGCACGCGCTTGAAGCGGTCGGCATGAAAGCTGGTGCCGTTCTGCTTCTCCCAGACGATCTCCTGGGCGAGCCGCAGGCCGGCGTCGGCGAAGCGGTCGGCGGTGGCCATGAAGCTGCGCAACGAGCCGAAGACCCACATCGAGCCGGTCGGTGCGAGCGCGGCGCGCGCGAGCGCCAGCCAGCCCTCGACCCGCCGATCCCATGCGAGCGACGTGTCGCCGTAAGGGGGATCGGCGAGGATCATGTCGAACGGGCCACGCGACGGCATGCGGTCGCGGCAGTCGCCGGACAGTATGATTTCGGGGAGCACCATCATGGCGCGGTCCTCTCGATACGGACCCGGCCGATCTCGGCGGCCAGCGCCGCGATCTCGCGCGCGGCCGGCGAACGACGGTCGATGTCGGATGCCAGCCGTCCGGTCTGCGCGGCGTCGGCGAAGACGACGCGCTGGCCGATGGTGGTGGCGAGCACCGGAGGATCGTGGTCGGCCAGCGTTTCGGCCGTCTCGCGGGCGATGACGGTGCGCGATCCGCAGCGATTGAGGACGAAGCGGGCGGCGAGCTGCGGCCGGTAGATGCGCGCTTCGGCGAGAAGCGCCAGCATCTCGGCCGAGGCCCAGCCGTCGAGCGGCGAAGGCTGCACGGGGATCAGCACGAGGTCCGCGGCGAGCAGCGCCGAGCGCATGAGGCCGGCGACACGCGGCGGGCCGTCTATGACGACATGATCGACGTCATGGGCAATCTTGGGCGCTTCACGATGCAGCGTGTCGCGCGCCAGGCCGACGACGCCGAAGGCGCGTGGCAGGCCCTCGCGCGAGCGTTGCTGCGACCAGTCGAGGGCCGAGCCTTGAGGGTCGGCGTCGATCAGGGTGACGCGGCTTCCGCGTGACGCCAGTTCGCCGGCGAGGTGAAGTGCGAGGGTCGTCTTGCCGACCCCGCCTTTCTGATTGAGCAGCGCGAGGATCATCGGCGTCCTCCCTGCCCATCGAGGGGGAGCCGTGGGTCGGCGGACCCGTCGCGGTCGGAGGCCGGTGACGGATGCGGGCTGTCAGGGCCGTGCGGCAGGCGCTTCCTGGCCGTGACGCTGAGGCTTCGGGCCGCGTCTCGGATGAGGTTTTCCACATCGCGCGCGCGCTCATAAGAGTTAGTATTATTGTTAGACTCTAAGTTAAGGCTGGGAATCGTCGTGTCGGGCC
>JBDHTL010000187.1:0-6032 GCA_039808645.1 Rhodoblastus sp.
CCTTCGGCCGCATCGCCGAACACGGCACGATATTGTTGCCGCGCCCGTCCATCCTCGACCAGAAGTTCAAGCTGAGCGATCTCTGGCGCGCCGACATCCAGACCTATGCCGGCAACCCGCCCGGCTGGGAGCAGCATGTCGAAGCCTACGGCTCGCGTCTCATCAGCCGCAGCGCGGTCGCCTTCTGGGCGCTGCTGTTTCTCTTCGCCTTCTTCGCGGCGATTCTCATGCCGGACCTGGCCGCGACGCATCCCTGAGCGTCATCGCCAGCCGAGCGCGCCCTTCATGAAGTCGACGGAGCGCGCCACGGAGTCCTGCGCCGGCTTCTGATCGAGCGCGAACTGGTAGACATGGCCCTGGCGCGGCGTGAAATCCGCATCGAAGAACATCTCGTCCACCTTCACGCCGAGTTTCTTCAGACGCGCCGCGAAGGCGCGCGACTGATCCTCGAAATCGTCGTCGTTGCCGGCGGTGATGAAGGTCGATGGAAATGCGCGCGTCACGTAGCGCGCGACGGAAAAGGTCGCGAAATTCCTGTCGGCGCGAAAGGTCTGCGTACCCGCATATTGCGCGAGCGGGCCGTCGAGCTTGGACGTGATCGGCCCCGTGAATCCCATCGTGGAAAGATCGAAGGCGCCGCAATAGAACAGCGCCCCCTTCAGCGCTTTCGCTGAAATCGTCGGCTTGATCCGCATCCGCCGCGCATAGGCGGGCGAGGTCGCGACGGCGGCGGCCTGCGCGGCGATTTGCGCCCCCGCCGAATCTCCGGCGATGAAGAAGCGCGCGGGATCGACATGCAGCCGCGCCGCCTCGCGTTCGAGAAAGGCCAGCGCCTCGAACGTTTGGCGCACCGGCGTCGGATAGATCGCCTTCGGCGGCAGGCTGTAATCCATCGCCGCGACCGCGAAGCCGCCGGCGGCCAGCATGCCGGCATATTGCGCGACGAAATCCTTGGAGCCGCCCGCCCAGCCGCCGCCGTGAATCCAAAGGACCGTCGGCAGACGCCGGCTCGCGCCGGCGGCCTCCTTCGGCAGATAGAGATCGAGCTTCGCGTCCTCCGCTGCGCCATAGGCAATGTCGCGCTCGACCACGACATGCGCCGGCAGCTTGATCTCCGCACGAGATTCGCATGGCGCCAGAACGGAAATCGAGAGAACGAGCGCCGCGACGATTGCGCGCGCGAAAGACATGGGGCCGGTCATTTCGGCAATGATGAACGGGCGCGGGATCGCGATCAACCCGCCTCGGTGGCTCGATCCGCCGCCGCCGGAACGCCACGGCGCCTGAAGACGCCGAAGAAACAGAAGGCGCAACGGGCGCTGCGCTTCGTCATCGGCGCGACGGCGCGTCCTTGTCGCAAGTGAATTTCGGCGCCGCCTCGTCGGCGGCGGCCCGGGCGCGCGCATTGGCGTCCGCGGCCCCGCCGTCGACGATCGCGACGATGCAGGACGATGCCGTTCCCTCCAGCTTGTAGATGACGAGCGCGCTGCGGAACGGCCCGCCGACCGACTTGCCGATGTCGTAGCGCAGGATGGCGGCATACGGCTTGCCCGCGGCCTTGCGCCACTCGACCGTCTGCCTGGGAAAATAGAATGCGCCGATCTGCGTGTCGCCGCGCGCGCCCCCGGCGCCGAAGGAGACGAAGGCGGAATCCGCGCCCGAATTGATGTCGACCGCGATGCCGTCGGGCCCGGCGCAGCGACGCATGATCACGTCGTCTTCCGCGCCGGTCTTGCGGCACGTGTCCCAGTCGAATTTCGTGTAGGCGCTGTCGGCCGCCGCCGCGTCGCCCGCCGCGGACGCGCCAATCAGGCCGGCGAGAACAAGTGCTGCGCGCATGCGCTCCTCCAACTGCCCGCACCATCGCGGCGTCGCGCGCGAAACGCCGTGCGACGCCGCACGCGGCTCAGGCGTCGCGCATGCGGATGAAGCCGGAGCCGCGGAATTCGAACACCAGCTCGCCGTGCTGGTTGACGCCCGTGTTGTGGTTGAACACCAGCCCCCAGCCGGGCTTCGAGGTCGCGCGCTTTTCGATGATCTGCGTCGCGTAGGTCACCGTATCGCCGACGAGCACGGGCTTCGCCCAGCGCAGGTGGATGAAGCCCGGCGAGGGCCCGCCCTGCGGCGTCTCGATCCCTTGCGCGCGCAATTCGGATTGCACGCGGTCGCGCGTCGCCACCACGTTGCGCATCCACAGGCACGCCGTCTGCCAGCCGGAGGCGGCGAGGCGCCCGAAATGCGTCTTCGCCGCCTCGTCCTCGTCGAGATGAAAGCGCTGCGGATCGAACTGGCTGGCGAATTCGATGATGTTCTCTTTCGTGAAGGTCTCGCGCCCGAGCTCGATATAGGCGCCGACTTCGAGGTCCTCGAGCCAGCCGGCGAAGGGCCGCGCGCGGCCGGTCGCCTGCACGCGCGGCAGGGCGTGGGTCGGGTGGGCGACCTTCGGCTGGGACGGCGCCGCCGCAACCGCCTCCGCCACGGCGCGCGCGGGATCGCGCGGCGAGATCAGCTGCGTGTGCTTCTGGCGCGCCAGAACTTCGCCCTTCTGGTTGAGCGCGTCGATCTGCATGGCGACGAGCCCCATCTCCGGGCGATTGCGCGACACGCGCTTGTGCAGGATCGTACGGCGCAACGTCAGCCGGTCGCCGGGCCTAACCGGCTTCTCCCAGCGCAATTCGTCGATCCCCGGCGCGCCGAGCGAGGCCGTGCGCGAGATCCAGCGGTCGAAATTGAGCCGCATCATCAGGCAGCAGGTGTGCCAGCCCGAGGCGCTCAGGCCGCCGAGCATCGAGTTTTTCGCGGCCTCCTCGTCGAGATGGAACGGCTGGGGATCGTAAGCCGCCGCGAAGCGGACGATCTCCTCCCGGGAGATCGGCTTCTCGGCATGGAATTCGGCGACGGCGCCGGGGACGAAATCTTCGTAGTAGAATTCGGGCATAGGCGTCCTGACTGGCGCTTGCGAGCGGGCTGTCCGTCGATTAGCCCAAGGGCGGGCGGCTGGAAACTCTCCAGCCCGTCGGAATGCGAGGGGCAGGCATGAGCGACGGGCCGCGAGTGGCGCAGGGAGCCGTTTGGATCGACGGCGTGCCGGCTCTGGCGGGGCTGGAGCCGGAGGCGCGCGCGCTGGTGGCCGACCTCGCCCCGATGCAGGTCGAGGCCGGCCGAACGCTGTTTTCGCCCGGCGCGTCGTGCACGGGCTTCGCCGTGGTGATCGCAGGCTCGGTGCGCGTCGGGCTCAATTCCGAAACCGGCCGCGCGCTCGTCCTCTATCGCGTCGGCGCGGACGAGGTCTGCGTGCAGACCACGCTCTGCCTGATGGCGGGCCTCGACTATTCCGCCGAGGGCGTGACCGAGACGCCGGTGCGTCTCGTGATGATCCCCGCGGCGCGCTTCGACAGGCTGATGGCGATTTCGAAAGTGTTTCGCACCTTCGTGTTCCAGCGTTTCGGCGCGCGCCTGCAGGACATCAGCAGGCTGCTCGAGACCGTCGCCTTCGCGCGCCTGGATTCGCGCATCGCCCAGGCGCTGCTCGCGCGCGCCGGCGCCGCGAACCGCATCGTCGCGACGCATCAGGCATTGGCCGAGGAGGTCGGCACGGCGCGCGAAGTGGTGAGCCGGCAGCTCGACACGCTCGCCAAGGCGGGCCTGGTGCGCACGGCGCGCGGCGAAGTGACGATACTCGACCGGCCCGCGCTGGAAGCGCGCGCCTCTGTGACTTGATCACAGACCGGCGCCTGTCGATGCGCTACGCGTGGCTTCGTCCACCAGGGAGTAGCTCCATGACCTTCAATGTCGGCGGCGTCGACCGCATCCTGCGCGTGATCGTCGGCCTGATCCTGATTTCGCTCGTCTTCGTCGGCCCGCAGACGCCGTGGGGCTGGATCGGAATCGTGCCGCTGGTCACGGGCCTGTTCCGCTTCTGCCCGGCCTATACCCTGCTCGGGCTCAACACCTGCCCGATGAAGAAGGCGTGAGGCGTTCCCGCGTCATGACCGCTATGGCGCGAGCATGACGCGGCCTATCGCCACCGCTCGGCCGCCGCGTCGTCGTCGGCCTTCGCCGCGACCCAGTCGCCGCTCGCGTCATCCGTGCGATGCTCCTTCTTCCAGAAGGGCGCGCGGGTCTTGAGATAATCCATCAGGAATTCGGCGGCCGCGAAGGCCGCCGCGCGATGCGCCGAGGCCGTGACGACCAGCACGATCTCCTCGCCCGGCGCGATCCTGCCGTGACGATGGATGGCGGTCGCGCCGGCGAGCGGCCAGCGCGCGCACGCTTCGTCCATCACGCGCGAAATCTCTTCCTCCGCCATGCCCGGATAATGTTCGAGCTCCAGCGCGGCCAGCGTGCCGCCCTCGTCGCGACACAGGCCGACGAAGGTGACGACGGCGCCGACGTCCCGACGCCCCGCCGTCAGCGCCCGCGCCTCGGCGGCGGCGTCGAAAGGCTCGGACTGCACGCGGACGGAACTGGCGCTCATCGAGAGGCGATCCCGCCTGATGGAGCTGTCGTTCCCGCGAAAGCGGGAATCCACAGTCGCGCCGGATGCCTTTGGATTCCCGATCGCCGGCTGCGCCGGCGTCGGGAATTACAACGGTCAAGCAGCGGAAGAAAGCCCACCGGCGCTAGCCCCCCGTCATCGGCGGGAAGAACGCGATCTCCCCCGCCCCGGCAATGAGCGCGTCGTGCTTCACGTGCTTGCGGTCGATCGCCGCGCGGATCGCGCGCGCGTTCTCGAAGGCGTAGGCGTAGTTCTCGCCGCGCGAGATCAGCCAGCCGATGAGATCGCCGACCGTGCGGACCTCCGCCGGCGGCGCAATCTCCTCGTCGGCCGCGCCGACGCGCTCGCGCACCCAGGCGAAATAGACGGCCTTCATCACTCCTCCGTCACATGTTTCAGCCCGGCCTTCATATAGTCCCAGCCGGTATAGAGCGTCAGCAGCGCGGAAATCCACAGAAGCGCGAGGCCGATTTTCACATTGCCGGGCAGAACGGTCTCGCCGGCGCGCCCGGCGATGAGGAAGCCGAGCGCGATCAATTGCATCGTCGTCTTCCATTTCGCGACGGCGCTGACCGGCACCGACACCTTGAGGCCCGCGAGAAACTCGCGCAGGCCGGAGACGAGGATTTCGCGGCACAGGATGATGATTGCCGCCCAGATCGACCAGCCCTCGATTGTATGATCGGCCACCAGCATCAGCAGCACGGCGGCGACGAGCAGCTTGTCGGCGATCGGGTCGAGCATCCGGCCCATCGAGGATTGCAGCTGCCAGACGCGCGCCAGATAGCCGTCGAAAAAATCCGTGATGGCCGCAGCCGAGAAGACGCCGAGCGCCGTCCAGCGCATCCAGTGCTCGTCCGGCCACAGCATCAGCGCGACCACGATCGGGACAGCCACGACGCGGCCGTAGGTCAGGATATTAGGCAGCGCAAGCGTGTGGTTCTTGGCGCGCGGCGCCGTGGTCTCGGACATGGGGCGAGGGAACACGCCCGCAGGCGGCGCGTCAATGGGCGAATGGCGAATGGCGAGTAGCGAATAAAGGCGCTTTACAAGCTATTCGCTCCTATCCCTTTTCATGAAAGTGAGCATAGACCAGCCGCGCCGTGGCCGCGTTCACGCCCGGCGTCTTTTCCAGATCGGCCAGCGCCGCCTGCGACACCGCCTTGGCCGTGCCGAAAGCCGCCAGCAGCGCGCGCTTGCGGGCGGGCCCGACGCCGGCGATCTCGTCCAGCGGCGAGCGCGTGAATTCCTTCTTGCGCCGCGCGCGATGCGTGCCGATGGCGAAGCGATGGGCCTCGTCGCGCAGCCGCTGCACGAAATAGAGGGCCGGGTCGCGCGGCGCCATGCGGAAGGGCTCGCGGCCGGCCACGAAGAACATCTCGCGCCCCGAATCGCGGTCCGCGCCCTTGGCGATGGAAACGACGGGAATGTCCGTCACGCCGACCTCGGCCATGGCCGCCCGCGCCGCCTCGAACTGCCCCTTGCCGCCGTCGATGACGACGAGATCGGGCCGCGAGGGGAAGGCGTCGGGGTC